>CAYOSX010000133.1:0-6072 GCA_964406745.1 uncultured Opitutus sp. | reverse complement strand
ATTCAATCGTGAGAAAGCACGAGGGGCAGGTGGAGGTGGAGTCTGAGCTCGGTCGGGGCACGACTTTTCGCATCTGGTTGCCCGCGGCCGCGGAACTCAGGCCGGTCGCCGAGGCGGAGCCGGAACTCGTGGCGCCCAAGACGGGGCGTATCCTTTTCATGGATGACGAGGAGGCCATTCGAGATATGACCTGCGCTTTGCTAACGCGCCTCGGTTATTCTGTCACGGCCGTGAATGACGGCGAGGCGGTCATCAAGGCCTACAAGGCGGCGAAGCAGGTCTGCCGTCCGTTTGACGCGGTCCTCATGGACCTGACGATCCCGGGCGGGATGGGTGGCCGCGAGGCGATGCAGGAGCTGTTGAAGTTCGATCCCCACGTGAAAGGCATCGTCTCGAGTGGCTATTCGAGCGACCCGGTGATGGCGGATTATCAGGAGTTCGGTTTTCGCGCGCGTGTGGCCAAGCCCTACCGGGTTCAGGACCTCGCCAAGGCCCTCCGCACGGTGCTCGCGGAGCCGGTCAATCGCTAGTCCCCGGTCGGCGAGGCGACCGGGACTTACTTCGCCGCGGGCGCGGGCATGCGCGGCCGCTTGTCGTCGAGGTTCATCATGATCTCATCGTCAGAGACCGGGGCGGAGTCGATGCCATTGGCGGGAACATCAAGCTTCGCGAGCCAGACGAGGGCGTTCAGCACCAGGCGGCGTTGGTCGTCGTTCTGCCAGTTGGCGTGGAAATGGCCGCCCGTGAAGCCAAAGCCACGTCCGCCGTCGGGCCGTTCCACCGCCCAGGCGAGGGTTTCGGGGCGTCCCTTGGCCTGCTGGATGTGCGGATAAGGACCTTTGGGATGAACGTAGGGGCCGTCGCGGGTGGCGTCCGTCGGGGTGGCGACCACGATGTCCTTCACGCCGTCTTTGCCCTCGCGGAAACGCATGTTGAAGTACCATTCGTCCTTGGTCGTGAACGGCTGGACGCCGCGTGTGATGGGATGGGTGGGCAGTTGCTTGACCTCGGCGTCCCAGATCGGGTTGCACGAGAATTCGGCCTCATAATAGCCGCCGATCCAGTCCTTCCACTCGGCGCCACCCTTGTCGGCGGGGACCTCCACTGCGTAGTGGGCGAAGCCGATGCTGACGCCCTTGTCGATGAGGCTTCGCAGAAAGGCCAGGCGCTCGCCTTGAATGGCGGGATGGCGACCGCCGCCGTCGGAGTAGATGAAGATGGCGTCGGCCCCTTCAAAGACCGCGTTGTCGTCGACGCGCTGCCGGTCGACGATCTTCGTCGGCCACCCATTGGTGATAAGGACGGTGGTGAGTCCGGGAACAGACTCGAGACGCTTTTGAAGGAGGAGTGAGCCCGCGCGGAATTCATGCATCATGGGCGGGTGGCTTTGGGGGCCGGCGATCATGACGAGCTTCCGTTCGGCAGCGGAGGCGAGCGTCGACCCGGCAACGAGAATGACCAGCAGGGAGAAGAGGGTTTTCATGGGAGAATAAGTGCGGGGTGGCGGGGCGAACGGGTTACTACAGTGGAATTCTGAGCCTCTGGCTGCAAGCCCGGTAACCGCGAGTTCCGTTCCCTTGGTGCCGAATCTCAGGCCGCCGGCACCAGCGTGGTGCGGAGCTGGGCGGCCACGGCGGCGGGGGCGCCTCCGAAGTACCGCTTGAATTCGCGGCTGAACTGCGAAGCGCTCTCGTACCCGACAGTGAGGGCTGCCTGGCCAGCGGTCATCTTCTCGTGCACCATAAGGAGCCGGGCTTTGTGCAACCGGATGCTCTTGATGTATTGGAGCGGCGACGAAGTGGTGATCGCCTTGAAATGGCTATGGAACGTTGAAGGGCTCATCCCCGCATCTCGGGCCAGGACCGGAATTTCCAGGGTCCGGCTGAACTCGGAGTGAATCCGATGGAGTGCCCGGCTGATCTGCCCGAAATGGCTGCCGGGCGAGGCGAGGGCCTGCAGGGTTGCGCCCTGCGGGCCCAGCAGAGCGCGGTAGGTGATCTCGCGCACGATCTGCGGACCAAGCACCCGGGCATCGTCCGGATCGCGCAGCGCCTCGATCAATCGGAGGGTCGCCTCCGCCATTACCGGATCGAGAACGCTCGCCTGCACCGCTCGGGTCGGACCGGCCGCGAGCGGTTTGGGGCGCTCGATTTCCACCATCAGCTCGGCGACAGTGGCCGCGGTAATGCCAATGGAAATGCCGTACATGGGTTCATGCGGCGTGCCCCACGTTTCGCACTCGAAGGGAAGCGGGACTGACAGCACGAGGTAATGGCTCCCGTCATAGACAAAGCTGCGCTGGCCCAGTCGCCCGCGCTTTCTGCCCTGAACGATCACGCAGATCGAAGGATCGTACTGCACCGGCGTGGGAGGAACATGACGCGTGGAACGCATGAACTTCACATTCGGAAGGCGCGATGGGGAGAACCACTCTGCGGTGGCGAGCTCGGAGAGAAGGGCAGTCATACGGCGGCGGCGCGCTTCGGAGGTGTGCCGGTTCTCCGCGGGAGTCGATGTGGCTTTGGTCATGACGGGTAGTTAAAACAGGCAAGGCAGGGGGCGCGTTTTCACAACAAAGATCACGTTCGCCGGAGTTTTAGGCAAAGCATTGCGATGAACGGGTATTGGGTGGCGCGGCCGGGCCTGATAAGCTCAAGGGGCAGTCTCACCTCATTTCAACCCTTCCTCAAAAGGTATATGTCCATGAACTCCTCCATCCGTAATCAAGTCGTCCTCATCACCGGAGCCAGCAGCGGAATTGGCGAAGCCACCGCCCGACACTTGGCCGCCAAGGGCGCGCGGGTCGTGCTTGGGGCCCGTCGCACCGATCGCCTTGAGGCCCTCGTCGCCGAAATCCGCGCGGCGGGAGGCACCGCCGAGTTTCGGGCACTCGATGTCACCCGCCTCGACGACATGCAGGCATTCGCGGATTTTGCCCTCCAGACGTTCGGTCGCATCGACGTGATCGTGAACAACGCCGGTGTCATGCCGCTCTCCCCGCTGGCCGAGCTCAAGGTTGACGAGTGGAACCGCATGATCGATGTCAACATCCGCGGGGTGCTGCACGGGATCGCCGCCGTGCTTCCTCATATGACGGCCCGAAAGGCCGGCCAGATCGTCAACCTGTCCTCCATCGGTGGTCATCGGGTCTGGCCGACCTGCGCGGTTTACAGCGGCACCAAGTTTGCCGTCCGGGCGATTTCGGAAGGGCTGCGGCAGGAAACGTCGGACCTCCGCGTGACGATCATTTCGCCCGGGGTGGTTGAGTCGGAGCTCGCCGACACCATCACCTCCCACGCGACCGCCGAGGCGATGGCCGATTTCCGCAAGGTCGCCCTCACCCCTGATGCGATCGCCCGTGCGGTGGCCTATGCGATCGAGCAGCCGGCCGATGTCGACGTGAACGAGATCATCGTGCGCCCCGTCGCAAGCATCCACTGAGGCTTCGTCTCCATTTCCACCATTTCATGAAGGATCGATGACGAAGCACGAAAACAAGATCGCCTTGGTCACCGGCGGCAGCTGTGGCTTAGGACGGAAGATTGCCCTGCGACACGCCCGTGCCGGGACCTCTCTTCATCACGTTTCGTAAACGTGCAAAGGAGGTTCCAAATGCGGGCCACACTGCCGTTTGACGTGCGCTAGCTTCTTTGTGGGAATTTGCGCTAGGCGTCTGGCGGCCCGGGTGTTCCAGAGCCGAGCGAGGAGCGGGATGCCCCGGTGATGATCCGGGCGCCGCGCTTGTAGGTAAAGTACGAATACGCCCAGGAGAGCAGCACCGAAACCTTGTTGCGCAGGCCGATCAGGAACAGCAGGTGCACCACCAGCCACGCGATCCACGCGGGCCAGCCGCTGAAATGGAGCCGTCCGATCTGGGCGACCGCCTGCGAGCGGCCGATTGTGGCCGTGCTGCCTTTGTCGTGGTAGGCGAAGGCGGGACGCGGGGGCGGGCGATGCGGCAGGGCGCGAAGGGTCGACGTGAGCACGCGGGCGATATGGGCGCCCATCTGGACACCGCCTTGGGCAACGCCGGGCACCTCCACACCGTTGGCATCGACGAGGGCGGCGAGATCGCCCGCGGCAAAGGCCTCCGGGTGACCGGGCAGGCTCAGGTCGGGCGCGACCTGAATGCGGCCTGCGCGGTCGACCGGGACGCCCAGGGTGGCGGTGATGGGCGACGCGGCGATGCCTGCGGCCCAGATGATGTTGCCGGCGCGAATGGTTTCTCCTTCGAGTACGACCTCCTGCTCGCGGATGTCTTTCACGCGCTCGCCTGTCCGGACTTCGACGCCGAGGGCCTCGAGCTGGCTCCGGGCGTGGGCGGATAGATCGGGGCTGAACGTCTTGAGCAGACGGTCGCCGCCTTCGAAGAGGATCACCCGGGCCTTGGTGGGATCGATGTGGTCGAAATCCCTGTGCAGGACGTTGCGGGCGAGTTCGGCAAAGGTGCCCGCGAGTTCGACGCCGGTGGGTCCTCCCCCGACGACGACGGTCGTCATGAGATCCCGCCGCCGGGTTTCGTCGGGTTCGGTCTCGGCGCGTTCGTAGGCAAGCAGGATGTCGCGGCGGATGCGGACGGCGTCGTCGATCGACTTGAGGCCGGGAGCATGGGCCTCCCACTCCGGCCGGCCGAAGTAGCTTGTGCAGGCGCCGAGGGCAATGACGAGGTAGTCGTAGGTCAGTTCCCCGCGGTCGAGTTGCACGCGGCGGGAGGCGAGATCGATGCCGCGGACCTCCGCCATCAAGACGGTGAGATCCGCAACGTCGCGCAGGATGGCCCGGATCGGCTGGGCGATGTCGGGCACCGCCAGCCCCGCGGCGGCGACCTGGTACAGCAGCGGCTGAAAGAGGTGATGGTTCTGCCGGTCGACAAGCGTGATCCGGGCAAGGCCGGGTTGCACGCGACGGCAGACGTTGAGCCCGGCAAAGCCGGCGCCGAGCACGACGATGTGCGGAAGGGCGGTCGGGGTGGAGGTGGGCATGTTGATATTAGGTAGCGCCGGGGACGAAAAGGTTGCGTCGGGAAGGAAACAAAAAACGCCGGCCTGTGGGGGCCGGCGCTTGAGAGGGGGAAGAGAACGATTACGAATCAGGAGAGAGATTGAGGCGCTGCGCGGCTTGGACGCTGACATTAATGTGGAGACGCGGACCAAACTCGCTGCCCTCTGGAAGCCCTGTGGTGATTACATGATTGTTGAGTCGTGATGTTACATTAGATTCGAGGTAGCGTTTTTTACGAAAACGAGGGGTTGGTAGAAACCGAGTCCCAGACCCACTGGAAACATGGGTCTTAGCCAAATCGTCGCAATTTGTTCCCGCCTAAGAAGGGAGCTCAGGATGACAACCATACTTCGAAAGCCGATACTCGCGCCAACGGATCTTCCCGCATTTTTGATCCGTGGCCTTCCGGAAATCGAGATACGAGAGATTTGCTTCCAAGCCGGCCTCGTTTCCTTTTCGTCGAATCAGCAATCCTTCTCCAACAGGCTGTCGAGCGGTAAGTGCGGCGATCAACCTCCAAGTGCCATGGTGAGACAGGACCCGATTTCGGCTTTCCAATGACGCAAAGCTTCGCCCGGCCAATTTGTGCAGCAGTTGCAGGATGTCCGCGCCGCAGCTGCACAAATGACCCACCACCCTGCAGGGTTACAGGGGCATTCAAAGTGGCATTGGCGTCGGGTGTGAAGACCGCCAGAAAGCACGGTCACGACGCTCTCCAAGCTTGGCGAATTCGCGGATCGCAGCAATCTGGAAGCGGTAAGCGTCCGACCTGGCTTTCAATTACCCACATCTTCATCCCTGAGGGAAGAAGCCGAGTGCGATGTCGGTGAGGCGCGCGTTCTCGTCCGGAGCCCGCGTCGAATTGCCCGCTTGTTCTTCGTCCATGACGCAACCTCGTCCCAAATGAGGAACCTTTGCGCGACCTTGGGAAATCCGGCACACGGCGCGAGGAGAGACGAATGCCTTGCTATTCGAGAGGGCATTCCGCTCGAAACCGAATGGCGCGCAAGCTCCGCTTTGAATGCTCGCAACCTGGCCCGTGAAGCCCAATCCATCCAGCCGGCTCTTCAA
>CAYOSX010000132.1:0-6168 GCA_964406745.1 uncultured Opitutus sp. | reverse complement strand
CGCCACGGTCATCAAGTTTCTCACCGACGGCATGCTGCTCGCCGAGGTGCAGGGTGACCCGATGCTGCGCGGCTACGATACGCTGATCATTGACGAGGCCCACGAGCGCTCGCTCAACATCGACTTCCTGCTCGGGCACCTGCGCACCCTCCGCTACAAGCGTCCGGAGCTGAAAATCATCATCACTTCGGCGACCATCGACACCGAAGCCTTCTCGAAGGCCTTCGACGGAGCGCCGATCATCGAGGTCTCCGGACGCACTTATCCGGTCGAAGTGATCTATTCGCCACTCGACGCCCTCGGCAGTGACGCGGCGGAGGACGACGAGCCGGTCGGGCGTTCCGAGGCGCTGCATTACGTCGACGGCGCCGCCGAGGCCGTCCTGCGCATCGTCGATGCGGACGAGGCCGGTGACGTCCTTGTCTTCATGCCGAGCGAGCGTGACATCCGCGAGACCGCGGCGCTGCTGGAGGGACGCCTCCGCGGGGCCGAAGTCATCCCCCTGTTCGGGCGTCTCTCCAATGCCGAGCAACAGCGCGTCTTCGCGTCGAGCCAGCGCCGGAAGGTGATCATCGCGACGAACATCGCTGAGACCTCGCTGACGATCCCGGGCATCCGCTTCGTCGTCGACACGGGCCTCGCCCGCGTCAGCCGTTACGTTCCCCAGGGCCGCACGCGCCGCCTCCCGATCGAGCCCGTCGCGCAGTCGAGCGCCGACCAGCGCAAGGGCCGCGCCGGCCGCGTCGCGGCGGGCGTGTGCATCCGGCTGTATTCAGAAAAAGACTTCAACGCGCGCCCGCGCTTCGCCCAGCCGGAGATCCAGCGCGCCAACCTCGCCGACGTCATTTTGCGTCTGAAGGCCTTCGGCCTCGGCGACATCGAACGCTTTCCGTTCATCAACATGCCGGCGGCGAAGGCGATCCGGGGAGGATATGCTCTGCTCGAGGAGCTTGGGGCGATCGAGCCGCCCCAAACCGGGAGCAAGGAGCAGGGAGAAGGGAGAAGGGAACCGCCTGCCGCGGATTCCGTCCCTTCTCCCTCCTCCCTGCTCCCTTCTGCCGCCGCGTCAGCGCAGCTGACGCCGGTCGGCCGCGAACTGGCCCGGCTGCCCGTCGATCCCACCGTCGGGCGCATGATCCTGCAGGCGCGTTCGGAGAAGGCCCTGCGCGAGGTGCTCATCATTGCGGCGGGGCTCAGCATTCAGGATCCGCGCGAACGGCCCCTCGAGAAGCAGACGCAGGCGGACGCAGCGCATCGCCGTTTCGTGCATCCCGATTCGGATTTCCTCACGTTGTTGAACCTCTGGGAGGACTACCACGACGAGTTCGAGCGCCTCTCGCAGGCGCGCCAGCGCCGGTTTTGCCGCGACCATTTCCTCAGCTACATCCGAATGCGCGAGTGGCGCGACATCCATGCGCAACTCTGCGACGTCCTGGAAGCGCGCGACGACTTCAAGCTTACGTCGGTCCGCGACGGACTCCCAAAGGATGCCGAACTCAAGCTCGACTTCGGCACGCCCGCGTATCGCGCGATCCATCGCAGCATCCTTGCCGGTTTGCTCGGCAACATCGCCGTGCGCGACGATGAGAAAGGCGGTTACAAGGCCACGCACGACCGTCGTGTGAACATTTTCCCAGGCTCGGTGCTTTTTCCCAAGGACGAAAAGGGAAGGCGACCCTCCGCTGCCAAGGCTGCAGAAGGGAAACGCGACAAACGCGGGCCGCGCTGGCTCATGGCCGCGGAGATCATGGAAACCTCGCGCCTTTACGCGCGCACCAATGCGCGGCTCGATCCGCTGTGGGCGCTCGACCTCGCCGCGCACCTCGTGAAGGTCTCGCACACCGAACCCTTCTGGAACGAAGCCGGCGGACGCGTGCTCGTGCGGCAGCGGACGCGGCTCTACGGACTTGAGCTGGAGGCGCGTTCGGTGAGTTACGGCCGCATTGATCCGCGGCATGCGACGGAGCTCTTCATTCGCGAAGCGCTGGTCAACGATACCGTCACGTGGCCCTTTGATTTCCTCGCGCACAACCGCGCGGTGCGGGCGTCGATCGAAAGCCTGCTCACCCGTGCGCGGGACGCGGGCTATCTCAACCTCGACGAAGCGGTCTACCGCTTTTACGCCGCCCGCCTGATGCCATCCCAAGGTGAACCCGGCATATCCGCGGTGGCCGAGCTCGTCGACCTCGTGCGTGCGCGAAAGGGCGCCGAGCCGCGTTTCCTCATGATGGAGCCGGAGGATCTGCGCGATCCGGACGAGATCGCCGTCGATCCTTCCGCATTCCCTGAGCAACTGCCCCTGGAGAACCATGCGCTGCCGCTCAACTACAGCTACAAGCCCGGGCAGACGGATGATGGAGTGACGCTTGAGGTGAACGTGCGCGCCGCCGAGGCATTGACCCCTGCGGCGCTCGATTGGGCCGTGCCCGGACACCTCGAGGCGAAGGTCGAGCATTACCTGCGTGCGCTCCCGAAGGAGTTGCGCCGTGCATTCATGCCGTTGGCGGAGACGGCCCGCGTCCTGGCCATCCAAACCGCGCAACGCGACCGGCTCACCGGCCGGCGCGAGGCCTTACCCGAGGCGCTCGCCGCACAGATCGAGGAGCGATTCAAGGTCCGCGTTGATCCTGCGCTCTGGCACGCGAAGCCGCCGCCCGATCACCTGCGCGTGCGCGTGCGCGTGGTCGACGACGACGGGGCGGAGCTGTGCGCCTCACGCGAACTGACCGAGATCCGCGCCGCCTTGGAGGCCCGCGCCAAGGCCGCGAGCGCGTCGGTCGCCCGCGAGGACCCGTCCGCGTGGGGCGTGGCGCGTCGGAAGTGGGAGAAACCCGAACAGGAAACCTGGTCCTTCGGCGACCTGCCGGAGCGCGTGCACGTGACGGATCAAGCGGGGGTGCCCGTGTACGCCTTCCCCGCGCTGGTGCCCGGAAAGACCGGCGTGAGCCTGCGTTTATTGCGCACGATGGAGGACGCGGCCGCGCAGACGCCATCCGGGTTGTCGCGGCTGCTCGAGCTCGCCCTTCGCTACGATCTCGGCTGGCTGGAGAAGGACCTGCGTGCGCTGCGCAGCCTTGGCACGCTGGTGGCAACGTTGATGCCCGTCGAATCGCTGCAGGCGCAGGCACTCCAGTCGATCCGCCGCTGGCTCTGCGCCAGCGAACGCGTGGCGGCCCTGACCAGCCCGGCCTTCAACGCCGCGGTTGAGCGGGCCAAGGCCGAGGTGCGCGGGCTCGTTCCGCGCGTCACCGACGTGTTGAACGAGATCCTTGCGCTGCGCCAGGCGCTGCTTGTTCACCCGACTCCGCCACCGAAACTCGCGCAGGATCTGGCGGCGCTGCTGCCTCCCGATTTCGTGGCGACGATCCCGTATGCGCAGCTCGCGCACCTGCCGCGCTACCTGAAGGCGATGAAGCAACGGGCGGATCGTTGGAAACAAAACCCGGCGAAGGACGAGGATCGCGCGAAGCAGCTTGCTCCTTACGTCGCAGCGGTGGCGACGGTGCGCGACCGACCCGGAGGCGATGCGTTTCGCTGGTTGGTGGAGGAGTTCCGTGTGAGTCTGTTCGCGCAGGAACTCGGCACCGCGGAGCCCGTCTCGGCAGTAAAGCTCGATCGGCTGCTGGCCGCGTTGCGCGCGGCAACGGCGCCGTCGTCCTCCGCGCCGGCCCGCGAGCTCACGCCCATCGTCGTCGCACCCGCGCCGGATAAAAAGAAGAGCGCACCGATCAAGAACCTCGGCGCGCTCGATGGGTTGTTTCGGAAGTAGATTCAGATTTTTGACCACGGATTGCAGGGAGTGGATGGCCTTCAATTCTGTTTGCTCCGTGCAATCCGTGGTTCCCGGACCCATTCCCGACCGAGGTGAACGACGAGGGTTAGAATCCGTAAGCCGCCGATACGCCGAACTGCCGGGGGGCGGCGCGGCTTTCGTAGCGGGCCGGGGTGTAGTCCGGCTCCTCGTTGCCGAAGAAGAAGACGCGCTGGTCGTATTCCTTGTCGAAGAGGTTGCGGCCCCAGATGCTGAGCGTCCAGGCGCGCCAGACATAGCCGACGGTGGCGTTGTAGACCGTGAAGGGACGGCGGGCCTCGTTCTGGTTGTTGGAGTCGTACTGTTTCGCGCGTCCCACCATTTCGAAGTTTGCGAACAGGCCGCCCTCATGACGGAAACGCGCGCCGAAGCTGTAGCCGTAGCGTGGCGTGTTGGCGAGCCGGCGTGCCGGGATGACGCTGCCATCGGAGACGGCGAATGACTCCAACTCCGAGTCCATGAGCGCGAGCGAACCATGGAAGGACCAATGATCGGTGGCGCTCCAGGCTCCGGAGGCTTCGAGCCCCTGCACGTGGGCGTCGTTGGCGTTGTCAGTGAAGAAGCGATAGCTGCCGCCGAAGCCGGCGGAGTCGCGCACCTGGGTGTCACGACGGTCCAGGCGGAAGAGTGTGAGTTCCCCGTGCAGCCGCTGGTCGAGGCCGTGGCCGCGCAGGCCGACTTCGTAGTTCCAGAGTGTCTCGGTGTCGTAGACCAGCGGATCCGTCGAGGGGTCGATGCGGGCGTCGATGTTGATGCCGCCAGCCTTGTAGCCCCGCGTGACCGAGGCGAAGGCCAGGGCGCGGTCTCCGAGGTCGAACTCGAACGTGAGCTTCCCGCCGACGACGGAGTCGTCGAACGAGGGGGCGAGCGTGGCGGGAGGGAGCACGGTCAGCGGATCCTTCTCGGTGCGGGTGCGGCGTCCCGTGCCGGCCATATCCACATTTTCGATACGCAGGCCGAGGATGGCGCGGGCGCGGCTGCCGAGATCGATGCCGGCCTGGCCGAAGAGGGCGGTGTTCTTTGCGCGGTAACGGGTTTCGAGGCCGCGCAAGGTCCAGGGGTCCTCGTTGGTGTAGAGGCCGTCCTCATCGGTCCGGTTGAAGTAGGCGCCGAGGGTCCAGCGGTCGATCACGCCGAGGGCATCGCGGGTGGCGGTGGAGTCGAGGCGCAGTTCCTGGTTGAAGCCCGTGCGTTCGCGTCGGAGATCGCTGAAGCCCATGTAGGAGGCGTCCGTCCAGTCGTCGTCGTAACTGTAAATCGAGTCGACCCAGGAGGCGGCCGTGACCGAGGTGAGGCGGACAGACTGCCACCCGGTGAAGGTGCCGCGCAGGCTGGTGGCGGTGGCTTCCTGCTCGTCGCGGCCCGGCTGGTCGCTGAAGGTGAAGAACCCGTTGTTATCGAGCGCGAAGTCGTCGAAGCCGCTGTCGAGGCGCGAGTAGAGCACGCCGGCCTCCCAGCGCCAGTCCGGGCCGGGATTCCAGGTGAGGCGCAGGCGCGTGTTGAACTCGTCGCGTGCGTTGGTGTCGCGGTTGACCGTGACGTTGCGGCGGAAGCCGTCGTCCTCGGACTGATGCACGGAGAGGCGGAACATCAGCTGCTCGGAGTTTGCGGGAACGAGCGGACCACCGACCGCCAGGCCGAGGGCGCGCAAGTTGTATTCGCCGATCGTGCCTTCGAGCCGGCCCGACCATGTGGGGGTGGGGGCGTTGCTGACGAGGCGAACGAGGCCGCCGGCGGCGTTGGCCCCGAAGGCTCCGGCCTGCGGACCGCGGAGGACTTCGACCTGCTGGGTGTCAAACGTACCGGCGAGCGTGCCCAGACCCGTGAAGTCGAAATCGTCGACGAGGAAACGCACGGCGGAGTCGGGCGTCTCGCCTTCATACTGGGAATTCTCACCGATGCCTCGAATTTGCAGATAGCGCGGCCGTGAGGTCCCTCCCGTCCACGTCAGGTTGGGGATCTGGTTGACCAGATCGCCGAAGTGGCGGACGGAGCCAGCGCGCAGGGTCTCGTCGTCGATGACCGTGACGCTGGCGGGAATACGATCGAGGGGGGATGCCCAGAGATCGGCGGTGACGAGGAGGCGCTCCAGCGTCACGGGTTCGTTGCCCGCGGCCGGATGGGCCGCAGGCGGGGTTTGGGCGTGCAGCGCGAGTCCGAGCGAGGAGCTCAGGAGCAGGCATGAGAGTGCAGGGATTCGTGTCGGGAGTTGCATTTTTATGGAAATGCCCGACCCAAATCGGAATCCCGGGACGGAAGACGGCGGCGCACCTGCGCTGCCGAGCTTGTTTCCTTCGCCGGTATGATCCGTTTCAGGTTCAAAGGGTCGAGCGGCCGAGCGTACCGCAATCTCAGTC
>CAYOSX010000131.1:0-6195 GCA_964406745.1 uncultured Opitutus sp. | reverse complement strand
CCGGCCAGCACGCCATAGGCGCCGTCGAACTTGCCCCCCGTCGGCTGGCTGTCGAGATGCGAGCCGGTGACGATCGGCGGCAGCGTGTCGTCGCGGCCCGGCCGGCGGGCGAAGATGTTGCCGATGGCGTCGATGCGAACCGTGCAGCCCGTCTCCTGGCACCATTTGACGAACAGATCGCGCCCCTGGCGGTCGAGATCGGTCAGCGCGATGCGGCAGACGCCGCCCTTCTCTGTCGCGCCGATTTGCGCCATTTCCATCAGGCTGGACCACAGCCGCTCGCCGTCGATGCGCAGATTGTCGGCCACTTTCTATTTCTCCACCGTGACGCCGCGCCAGAACGCGACGTAGCCCTTGATGTTGTTCGCCGCCTCCTTGGTCTCGGGGTAGTACCAGGCCGCGTCCTGATTGACGACGCCGTCGACGTCGATGGTGTAGTAGCTGGCCGTGCCCTTCCACGGGCAGCCGGTATGGATGTCCGACGGCTTGAAGAACTCGCGTTTGATCGCGTCGGGCGGGAAATAGATGTTGCCTTCGACGGTTTCGAATTTCTCGCTCTCGGCGATCACCTTGCCGTTCCAGATGGCGCGCGGCATTGGCTGCCCCTTTCCCTGATTGCTGCTGTTCCGATCCTAGCGCGTCAAAGGGGCTGCTAGATAGCAGCCGAACTCGCGCGGAAAATTGACGCTGATGCGGGCATGCACCTTGCCCTGGCGGTCGAAGAAGCGGCCACGATCGGCGGTCGGGAACACCCCCCTCGTGCCAGATGCCGGGATGGATATAGAGGCCCCGGTCGCCCTTGAACCAGAAGGCGACGAAATCGTCGGGCTGGACCCCGTCGCCCGGCAGCGCCAGCGGCACCACGAACGGGCCGGGGGTCAGCGGGAAGAACACCTGGCCGCCATCGGGATGGTAGTTGGCGTGCCACAGCAGCACCTTCTCGCGCCTGACGGCCGCCGCCATTTCGCTGGCCTGTTGCGGCTGGCGGGCGAAGCCCAGCACGTAGTCGTCGTCGACCGCGTTGTTGCGCCCTCGCAGCACGTCGCCGGCCCATTCGAACTCGAAGATGCCTTCCGTGGTGCCTCCCTGGTCGCCGGTGCCGGGATCGACCGGACGGCTGCCCAGCGCCGGCCAGCGCACGATCTCGATCGCCCGCTGATCCCTGTCGTCGACCAGTTCGCCATAGCCCTGCAGCGTCTGCGCCGTCGCTTCGACCAGGCGCAACGGAAACTCCGGCAACACCGGCAGATCGGCGCCGTCGGGCTTCAGGTTGGACGCCAGATCGTCGGGCATGTCGTTCTCCTTGATAAGGCGGCCAGCCTAGCCAGTGGAACGCCCCGGCTCAAACAAGGAACCGTCGATACCGCCGCCATCCCAGCCCGGCTGTGGGCTGACAGCAAAATGCTGCTCTGACAAGAACATAAACGAAGTGACCGCCTTCTCCACGAACCGCCGGATCGAGACCATGCAAAGCGCATCCTTGTCCGATATCGCCACTCTTCGAGAACGCATAAACGTTCTTGAACAGCGCTTTAGCGTTCGTTCTTCAAGCGATGACGATGTCGTGCGACTGAACGTGGCGGAAATCGATCAGGCTCTGCCCGAGGGTGGGCTGTCGATTCGCGGACTGCATGAAATAGAAGGCGTAAGTCCCTATGAAATAACGCCAACCTCGGCTGCTACCTGTTTTTCCGCCTGGCTCCTGGGCCGCTGCGGACAGGCGCGGCGGCAGACCCGGCCGATCATCTGGGTGCGCCGTCGCGGCGGCCGCTTCGATTCCCGCCCCTACGCCCCCGGCCTGCTGCCCTATGTCGATCCCTCCCGCCTGCTGCTGATCGAAGCCGACAGCCCGGAGCAAGTGCTGTGGACGCTCGAGGAATGCCTGCGCTCGGGCGTCGCCGCCGCCGTCCTGGGCGAGGTCAAGAGCGCCGACCTGACGGCCACGCGTCGCCTGCAACTGGCCGCCGAGGCAAGCGCCACCCCGGCCCTGCTGCTGCGCCTGCCCGGCGCCCTGCGCACCTCGGCCGCGCTGACGCGCTGGCAGATCAGCGCTGCGCCGTCCTGCTCGACGCCGGGCCTGCACGACATTGCCCGACCCCGCCTGCGGGTCAGCCTGCGCCGCGCCCGCGGCATGCTCAATGACCAAGAACGAAGCTGGATGATGGAGTGGTGCCATGAAAAGAGTGATTTCGCTGTGGTTTCCCAGGCTGTCGACCGACCGGCTGGCCCGCCTCGATTCCAGGTGGCGCGAGCGCCCTGGAGCGACTCTGGCCAGCGTTTCCGGCGGGCAGCGTCTGGCTTCCGTCAATGATGCGGCGGCCCGGGCCGGCTTGCATCGCCAGCTGAGACTGGCCGATGCCCGCGCCATGCTGCCCGACCTGCAGGTGACGCCCGAAGATATCGGCGCCGACAAGCGGTTGCTGGAGAAGTTGGCCGTCTGGTGCGACCGCTATACGCCCTGGGTGGCGCTGGACGATTTCCCCGACCAGGCGGGCTACGGTCTGTTCCTCGATATCAGCGGCTGCGCTCATCTCTTTGGCGGCGGCGATGCCGGCGAAGCCAGACTGCTCGAGGATCTCACCGGCCGGATCGAGAAGCTGGGCTTCGCCTGCCGCGCCGGGCTGGCCGATACGGCGGGCGCCGCCTGGGCGATGGCGCATTACGACGCCGGCGGCCGGGCCCAGCGCATCGTGGCGCCTGGCGGCCAGCGCAAGGCATTGGCCGAACTGGAAATGGCCGCCCTGCGCCTGCCTCAGGAGGCGATCGACACCCTGAACCGCCTCGGCCTGCGCCGCGTCGGCGATCTCTATTCGCTGCCGCGCGCGCCGCTGACCAACCGCTTCGGCCCGCTGGTCCTGGCCCGGCTGGATCAGGCGCTGGGCCGGATGATCGAGAACATCCAGCCGCGCCGGCCCACCCCGCCGTTCCGCTGCCGCCTGGCCTTCGCCGAGCCGATCGGCCGGCCCGAAGACATTGCCGCCGCCACCTCCCGCCTGC
Source organism: uncultured Opitutus sp. (assembly GCA_964406745.1). Taxonomy (GTDB): domain Bacteria; phylum Verrucomicrobiota; class Verrucomicrobiia; order Opitutales; family Opitutaceae; genus CAMAXB01. Next base: position 3,198 of record CAYOSX010000131.1, on the reverse strand, counting down.
TGGCCTCCTTGGGCAGCCAGTTGGAGAGCGCCGGCATGGGAGCGCGGCAGGTGGAGCTGGTGCTCTATCGCGTCGACGGCTCGTTCGAGCGCTGCGAGATCGGCACCAGCCAGCCCAGCCGCGACGCCGAGCACCTGCTGCGGCTGTTCGCCGAGCCGCTGACGCAGATCGATGCCGGTTTCGGCGTCGAGCTGATGCTGATCACCGCCCGCGCCGCCGATCCTTTCGTCGGCCGCCAGAATTCCATGCAGCAGGGCGAAGGCAACGAGGATGGCAAGGTCGACGAGCTGATCGACCGGCTCACCGCCAAACTGGGTTCCGATCGCGTCATCCGCCTGATCCCGCGCCAGAGCCACGTCCCCGAACGCGCCGTGCAGCGGGTGATGGCCGGCGGCGCGGCCGCAGCGCGCACGGCGACGGCCGTGGCCGAAGACTGGCGCGTCTTTGCCAAGGCCAGTCCGGTGCGTCCCGTTCGGCTGCTGGCCAACCCCGAACCGATCGACGTCATCGCGCCGGTGCCGGACGACCCGCCGCGCCAGTTCAACTGGCGCCAGCAGGCGCATCGCGTGGTGCGCGTCGATGGGCCGGAACGGCTGGCCAACGAATGGTGGCGCGAGCCGGACGCGGCCAGCCTTGCGCTCGAGGCCACGCCGCCGGTGCGCGACTACTACCGCATCGAGGCCGAAAACGGGCAGCGCTACTGGATATATCGCGACGGGCCGTTCAACAGCGTCGTCGGCGCGGCCGGCAGCCTGCGCACGGCGCGCTGGTATCTGCACGGCTTTTGCGCCTGAGGGAATGTGGAGACTGACATGGCTACATTGACGATCCGCAATCTCGACGAAACCGTGGTGCAGGCGCTCAAGCTGCGCGCCAAATCCAACAACCGCTCGCTGGAGGCAGAGGCGCGCACCATGCTGGAACGCCATGCCCGCCTGCCCTCGGCGCGCGAGCTGGTGGCGCTGGCCGACGACATCGCCGCGCTGACGCCGCATGGGCGGCCGCAGACCGACAGCGCCCTGCTGCTGCGCGAGAGCCGCGATCGATGAACTACGTGGTCGATGCCGCCGTCGCCCTCAAATGGTTCGTCGCCGAACCGATGCGACCGGCGGCATTGCGCCTGCTCGATGCCAATCTGGCGCTGCACGCGCCGGATCTGATTCTGGTCGAGATGGCGGAGATCGCCCGCCTCAAGCTGCGCCGCGGCGAGATGGCGGTGGAACAGGCGCAGGATGCGTTGCACCAGGCGCCGGCCTATTTCGACTGCCTGCACTCCGCGCGCGAACACCACGAACGCGCCCTGCAGCTCAGCCTGCAGCTTGGCCGGCCGGTCGGCGAATGCTGCTATCTCGCCTGCGCCGAACTGCTTGAGGCCGCACTGATCACCGCCGACCGCGATCTCGCGGCGCTGCGCTCGGACTTCCTCGCCGCGCCAATCCTGCATCTCGCCGCCCTGCCCGCGCTCACGGCCTGAGCCATGCGCAAGGCCGCGCCGAAGGCGGAATCCGCTGCCGTCCCGGCCTATGCCGAGCTTCAGGTCACGTCGAACTACAGCTTCCTGCGCGGCGGCTCGCGACCGGCCGAACTGGTGGAAACGGCGGCGCGACTGGGCCATCGCGCCATCGCCGTCACCGATCGCAACACGCTGGGCGGCGTGGTGCGCGCCCACGTCGCGGCGCGCCAGGCGAACAAGGACGACGACGGCTTCAAGCTGCTGATCGGCAGCCGGCTGGTGACGCAGGACGGCTTTTCGCTGCTGGCCTACCCGATCGACATCAAGGGCTACGGCAGGCTCTGCCGCCTGCTGACTTTGGGCAATCTCCGCGCCCCCAAGGGCCAGTGCCATCTTTTCCTCAACGACATTTTCGCCCACAGCGAAAACCTGCTGGCCATCGTCGTGCCACCGGAAAATCCGGACGAGGATTTCGCCCGCCGCCTGGCCGATTGCGCCGACGTCTTTCGCGGCCGCTGCCATCTGGCGGGCCATCATCTCTATCGCGGCGACGATGCGCGGCGGCTGGAGCAGCTGGCCCAGATGGGCCGGCGCTGCAACGCGCCACTGGTCGCCACCAACGACGTGCATTACCACGCGCCCGAACGGCGCATCCTGCAGGACGTACTCACCTGCATCCGCGAGCGCTGCACCATCGACGAAGCGGGATGGCGTCTGCACGCCAATGCCGAGCGGCATATCAAGACGCCACAGGAAATGGCGCGGTTGTTCCACCGCCATCCCGGTGCCATCGCCCGCACGGTCGAGATCGCCGAGCGCTGCAATTTCGCCATGACGGAGCTGGACTACCAGTATCCGGTGGAAGCCGGTATCGACGGCAGATCGCCGCAGGAAGAGCTGGAACGGCTGACCTGGGAGGGGGCGGCCAGGCTTTTCCCCGGCAACGCAGTGGAAAAATACAGGAAGCAGATCGAGAACGAATTCAAGCTGATCCGGGAGCGCGACTACGCGGCCTTCTTTCTCACCGTTCGCCATATCGTCGATTTCGCCAAGGCACATAAAATCCTGTGTCAGGGACGCGGCTCGGCGGCGAATTCCCTGGTCTGCTATTGCCTCGGCATTACCGCCGTCGGTCCCGACCGCATCGACCTGCTGTTCGAGCGCTTCCTCAGCACTGCCCGCAACGAGCCTCCGGATATCGACGTCGATTTCGAACATGGGCGGCGCGAGGAGGTCATCCAGCACATCTACGACAAATACGGCCGCAACCACACCGCCCTCACCGCCACGGTGATCGCCTATCGCAGCCGCAGCGCCATTCGCGACGTCGGCAAGGTGCTGGGCCTGTCGCCGGACACGGTCGGCGCCGTGGCCGATTCCGTCTGGGGGTCCTCGGGCGCGCCCATTCCCGACGAGCATGTGCGCCAGGCCGGGCTGGATCCCGCCGATCCGCGCCTGTCGCTGGCCCTGCGACTGTCGGCGATCCTGATCGGGTTTCCCCGCCACCTGTCGCAGCATGTCGGCGGTTTCGTCATTTGCCGCAACCGGCTCGACAATCTTGTGCCGATCGCCAATGCGGCGATGGAGGATCGCACCGTCATCGAATGGGACAAGGACGATATCGAGGCGCTGGGTATCCTGAAGGTCGACGTGCTGGCGCTAGGCATGCTGACCTGCTTGCGCATGGCGTTCGATCTGGCCAGGCAGCATCACGGCCGCGATCTCGACCTGCATATTCCCGAAGG
>CAYOSX010000130.1:0-6329 GCA_964406745.1 uncultured Opitutus sp. | reverse complement strand
GCCGCCGTCGAGCGGGCCGAGGTCGATCACGCCTACGTGCGGGCGGTGGCGGAGGAGCGTGCCCGCCAGGCCTATCGAGCCGATCAAGGGAGGATTCCCGGGTATTTCCGCGAGATGTCGTATGACGACTATCGGCGGATACGTTTCATTCCCGAGCAGGCGCTGTGGCTGGCGGAGGATGCGCCGTATCGGGTCGAGTTCTTTCATGTCGGCTACCTGTTTCGCCGGAGCATCCGCATGCACGAGTTCACCGGCACGCATGTGCAGCCTGTGCCGTTCTCGACGAAGGCCTTCGATTATCAAGATCTCAACATTCCCTTCTTCAGCCGATGGGGTCTGGGCTATGCCGGCTTCAAGATCCTTCATCCCTTGAACGAGGAGGACAAGTGGGACGAGTTGGTCTCCTTCATCGGCGCGAGTTATTTTCGGGCGTTGGGCAAGGGGCAGCGCTACGGAATTTCGGCGCGGGGCCTGGCGATTAATTCCGGCGGTCCGGCGCCCGAGGAGTTTCCCGAGTTCACGGAGTTCTGGCTGGGAAAACCCACCCCGGATGCGACCGAGGTGACGCTGCATGCCCTGCTGGAAGGGCCGAGTGTGACCGGGGCGTACAGCTTCGCCTTCACACCGGGCGACGAAACGGTGGTCGACGTAAAGGCATCGTTGTATTTCCGGCAGGGGGTTGAAACGGCGGGGCTGGCTCCGATGACGAGCATGTTCTGGTACGGGGAAGGCTCGCCGGGTCGCCATGGCGACTTCCGCCCCGAGGTGCATGATTCCGACGGGCTGCTGGTGGCTCCGGATGCGGAGACGCGTCTGTGGCGTCCCTTGCAGAACATGCCGCACGTGCGGCACACGGACTTTCCGGCCACGTCGCTCGCCGGTTTCGGGCTGCTCCAGCGTGATCGGGATTTCCGCAGTTACGAAGACATCGAGGGTCGCTATGAGCTGCGTCCCAGTCTGTGGATGGAGCCCGTGGGCGAGTGGCCGGCCGGGCGGGTGCGGCTCGTGGAGCTCACGGCGCGCGACGAGTATCACGACAACGTGGTGGCGTTCTGGACGCCGGATGCGCCGGTGGAGCCGGGCAGGCCGATCGAACTGGCATGGCGGTTGAGGTGGACGCGTTCGCCCACGTTTGGCGGTCCGCCGGGTTGGGTGCGTGCGACGCGGCAGACGGTGGCGCTTGCCGGGCCGCGTTTGACGAAGTTTGTGGTGGATTTCGACATCCCCGGCGAGGCGCAGCCGGGACCTGATGCGAACGTGACTGCGGACCTGGGCGTTTCTGACGGAGGGCGGATTGTCTACCAGCAGGTGGTTCGCAACGAAGTGGACCTGTCGTATCGCATCATCCTCCACGTCGAGGCGGCGGAGACGATCGGCACGGTCGACCTGCGGGCGCGCCTGTTGCTCGATGGTCAGCCGCTGACGGAAACCTGGGTGTATCCATGGACGCCGTGAACGAACTGAGCACCCTCGACCCGAAGCTCTGGCACGAGGCCTACGAGCGTGTTGAGAATTATTTCCGGGCGCATCGGATCACGAACCGCTTGCTGTTGCACACCCTCACGGCGCGGGTGATTGCGGCCGCGGCGGAGCGGCATGAGCGGCAGCCGCATCGTCCGCCGGCGGCGCTCGCGGCGGAGGAAGCGATGCGGCAGATGGAGGAATGGATTGAGCGGCGTGCCGGCGCCGATCCGAGCGAGTCGCCGGCGCGGCGGCATGCGCGCGGCCGGGCGGGCGTCTATCTGGCGGGGTTGCCGACGCGGGCTCCGGAGAGTTTCCTCGATTACCGTCCGCTGCCGGCCGAACTCGAAGAGGAACTGCAGGCGACGTATCTGCAGGCCGGCCCGGATCTCGAGTTTGTCAACATGGGCCCGCGACCGATCGATCTGGGCCCGATCTCGGGGATGGCGGACGGCACCTGGCGCACCTTCGACAAATGGCCGGTGCTGCGCGGCCTGGTGCTGTGGGGGCTCTTCATCGGCCTGCTCGTGCTGGCCTTCGTGACGGTGCGATTCTGACATGCCTCCCCCTCCACCACCTACCGGCAAGAACGCCGTGGATCTCATCACGCCGGCCCGCCTGACGCGCCGGCGCATGGGGGTGCTGACGTTCGTGGTCTTCGTCACGGCGGCGGCCTCGCTGTTGCTCGCCGACCTGCTGTGGGGCCTGCCGCTGGCCGGGTGGGGGGTGGTCGTCTGGGGCCTGTTCACGATCTTGATGGCGCAGATCGCCTTCGGCACGGCGCAGGCGGCGTTTGGGTTTCTCGCACGGCGCGGGAAGGGTGATCCCTGCCAGCTCGCGTTCACGTTGACGCCCGAAGAGGAGGCCGCGGTGCCACTCGCGCCGACCGCGATCGTGCTCCCGATCTACAACGAGGACGTGCGCCGCGTGTATGCGGGCCTCCGTGCGATTTACCGGTCGGTGGAGCGCACGGGCCAGCTGCCGGCGTTCGATTTCTACATCCTGAGCGATTCCACGAATTCCAACCGTTGGATCGAGGAGGAGGCCGGCTGGGTGGAATTGAGCCGCGAGCTGGGCGCGCGCGGCCGCCTGTTTTACCGGCGACGCCGGGTGAACTCCAACCGCAAGGCGGGCAACCTCGCCGACTTCTGCCGGCGCTGGGGGCGGCGGTACCGCTACATGATCGTGCTCGATGCCGACAGCGTCATGGCGGGCGAGACGCTCGTGAAGATGGTGCGCCTGATGGAGCACAACCCGGGGGCCGGCCTTATCCAGACCGCGCCCGTGCTGGCCAGGGGCGAGACGCTCTTTGCGCGTATCCAACAATTCGCGACACGGGTGTACGGCCCGGTCTTCATGACCGGACTCAACTACTGGTGGCAGGGCGAAGGCAATTACTGGGGGCACAACGCGATCATTCGCGTGGCGCCGTTCATGGAGCATTGCGCGCTGCCGGAGCTGCCGGGCCGCGAGCCCTTCGGCGGCCGCATCCTGAGTCACGACTTCGTGGAGGCTGCGCTTCTGCGGCGGGCCGGCTGGGCGGTCTGGAGCCTTCCGGGCGTCGGGGGCAGTTTCGAAGAGGGGCCGCCCACGCTGATCGATTCGGCCAAGCGCGATCGGCGCTGGTCCCAGGGCAACCTGCAGCACTTCTGGCTGCTGTTCGCGCGCGGGCTGCACGGGTTGAGCCGGGTGCACCTCGCGCTCGGCATTCTCGCCTACGGTTCGTCGCTTCTCTGGCTGACCTCCCTCGTGCTGGGCAGCCTGCTGGTGATCGGTTTCGGTCGTACGGGGCTCACCTGGCTGCCGAGTCCCGGCATCGCCGGTGCGCTGGGCGTCGGCGCCGGCGCCCAGGCGGCGGCCCTGGCGGTGTTCACCTTTTTTCTGCTGTTTCTCCCCAAGGGCCTGGCCGTGCTCGACCTTTGCCTGCGCCCGCAGGAGGTGAAGCAATTCGGAGGCCGCGCCCGGTTGATCGGAGGCGTTGTCCTGGAAACCCTGTTCTCCGTCTTGCAGGCGCCGATCCTGATGTTGTTTCACGCGAAGTTCGTCGTCCTCACGGTTCTCGGGCAGGGCGTGCATTGGATCACGCAATCGCGTCAGGCCTCGGGCGGGATTCAATGGCGTGAACCGTTCTTCACGCATGCCGGCCACACGATTCTCGGTCTCGTCTGGTGTGCGGCCTTGCTCATCTTTGCGCCAGGTTTGTTCCCGTGGATGGCGCCGGTCCTGGCGGGCATGGTGCTGTCGGTGCCGTTCTCCGCCCTCAGTGGCGAGGCGTCGCTGGGGCGCCGGGCGCGCGAGGCGGGCTGGTTCTGCACGCCTGAGGAGACGGTGCCACCGCCCGAGTTGCGTGAGTTGGACGAAGTGCTCGAGGCCGACGTCACACTTCACGGGTGGGCGGAGTCGCTCGAAGGCGATGAAGGACTCATGCGCGCCGTGCTCGATCCGTATCTCAACGCGCTGCATCGCTGTCTCCTGCGCGAACGCCCCCGGCGCTCGGACCAGATCCGCGACTACTTCGAGGTGCGCCAGGAACTGCTCCTGCGCGAAGGTCCGCACGCCCTGACGGCCAAAGAAAAGGGGGCGCTGCTGTCGGACGCCGAGTCGATGGACTGGTTGCATCGGCAGCTCTGGTTGAGGCCGGCGGAAGAGATCGCTCCGTGGTGGCGTCAGGCAATGCTGCGGTATCAATCCCCCGTGGCTGCGTCGACGTCGGCGCCGCCTGTCGTCGAGCATCGACCCTCGGTTGCTCCACAGCCGAGTCTGGTGGCGTAGGACGCGTGTGGCGGAACGTGCCTGGGAGGACGGACACTTTTAACCGCCTCTGGAGGTCTTGTCCGTCCCTGAACGGCCTGCGCCAAGCGCACTGTTTCCCAAACCGGACGGACAGGAGTGTCCGTCCTCCCAGGGTGACACAACCGACGGCAACCTCAGCCGCCGTCCAGCACGCGACGAATCAGGGAGAGCAGCGTGTCGGTGTTGTAGGGCTTGGGCAGGTAGTGCTTGATCCCGTGTGATCTGGAGGAATCGGACCTGCGGGTGGAATTGAACCCGCTCGCTGCGATGATGCGGAGATCAGGCCGCATGCGCAGGAGGGCGGCGATGGTGGTGGGGCCGTCCATGACGGGCATGACCATGTCGGTGATGACGAGGGAGATCTCCTCGGGGTGGCTGGCGAACAGCGCGACCGCCTCGGCTCCGTCCGCCGCCGTGAGCACCCGGTAGCCAAAGGCCTCCAGGGTTTGCTGGGTGACCATGCGCACGGCGGCTTCGTCGTCGACCACGAGGATCAACTCGCCGTGCCCCCGGGGAATCTTCGCCACAAAGGGATGCTCGCTGGCTTCGCGCAGGGCGGGGTCGGCAGGAAGGCAGATCCGGAACGTTGTCCCTTTGCCAGGTTCGCTTTGCACGGTGATGAATCCGCCGTGGCTCTTCACGATGGCGTGCACGGTGGAAAGGCCGAGTCCGGTCCCTTCACCTACCGCCTTCGTGGTGAAGAAGGGTTCGAAGATCCGCGGCAGGATGTCGGGCGGAATGCCCACGCCCGTGTCGGAGATCGAGATCATGACGTGCTGGCCAGGCGTGGCCTCGGCGCTGGTGCGCGCGTACTGTTCGTCGATGACCAGGTTGGCGGCGGCGAAAGCAAGCGTGCCCCCGCGAGGCATCGCGTCGCGCGCGTTCACGGCGAGGTTGATCAGCACCTGATGCAGCTGTGTTGGATCGCCCTCGATCGGCCAGAGGCCCGTCTCGATGTCGCGTTGGATCGAGATCGTGCGGGGGAACGTTTCCATGGCGATCTTCACGACCTCCTTGAGCAGCGGGTCGAGTCGCAGCGCCGCGCGGTGTCCGTCCAGCCCCCGGGCGAATGTCAGCACTTGGCGAACGAGATCGGCGCCGCGCCGGGTGCTCGTTTCGATCATGGCGAGCAGCTTCTCATGCGAGGGGTCGGAGTCTCGCTTCAGCATTTCCACGCCCATCAGGATGGGGGCGAGCACGTTGTTGAGATCGTGGGCGATGCCGCCGGCGAGCGTGCCGATGCTCTCCATGCGCTGGGCACGCAGGTATTGGGCCTCGAGATTTCGTTGCTCGGTGATGTCGGTCATGCCGCCAACCAGGCGCATGGCGCGTCCGGTCTCGTCGCGAATGGCATTGGCACGATCGCGGACAAGGGCATACCGGCCATCCTTGCGCCGGAAGCGGTACTCGCAGGTCCAGAGATTCCGGCCCCCCTCGATAAACTCGGTCACGGATTTCATCACGCGTTCCAGATCGTCGGGATGCAGGCGGTTCGTCCAGCAATCGGAGGTCGGTTCGATCTCTGACAACGCATAACCGAAGAGCGTCTGAAAGCCCTCGCTCCACCAAATGATGTCCGTGGAGAGGTCCCAGTCCCAGAGCGCGTCGCTGACCGCGTTGGCGAGCAGGCGGAAACGCTCCTCGCTGGTGCTGAGGGCGCCGAGCGTTCGTCGCAGTTCCAGCTGACTCGAGGCCTGGCGCGCGAGCATGCGAAGCGCCTCGACTTGTCCACCGGTGAGCGTGCGGGGTTCGCGATCGATCACGCAAAGCGTGCCCAGCGCTTCGCCTGAAGGGGTGACCAGCGGGGCCCCGGCGTAGAAGCGAATGTGCGGTTCGCCCGTGACGAGATCGTTGTCAGCAAATCGCGAATCGAGAACCGCGTCCGCAACAAGCATGACTTCGGACGGTCGCTGGATCGCATGCGTACAAAAGGAAAGCGACCTGGGGGTCTCTTTCAGGTCGAGACCGGAGGCAGACTTGAACCACTGGCGGTGTTCGTCGACGAAGGAGACGAGTGAAATGGGAGTGCCGCAGATCTGCGATGCCAGGATGGCGAGCTCGTCAAAGCGCCTCTC
>CAYOSX010000129.1:0-6388 GCA_964406745.1 uncultured Opitutus sp. | reverse complement strand
CGGTCACGTCGCCGAAGATGTCGGACGACACCGACGTGGTGATGTCCATGTTGCGGCGCTGCTCCATGATCGCCTTCGCGTTACCTTCGCGCTCCGACGCCACCGTGAAGGCCTGCAGCTCAATCACGCCGTCCTGCCCGGGTTGGGCTGCGGTGCTGGTAATGTTGATCTCACGCACCGCGGTCTGACCGGCCGTCACGGTGAACGTTTCGTTCACCGTGTTGTAGCCGATGTACGTCACCGTGATGGAAACCTCACCCGCGGGTACGTTCGCAAAGCGGAAGGAGCCATCGCCCTCCGTGTAGGTGACTTGATTCGTGCCGTCGATGCGGACCTCGGCGTTGCGGGCGTATTCACCGCGGGCGGGATTGTAGACCCGGCCCTGGACGGTGCCAGTTCCTGACTGGGCCAGCATGGGCAGCGATGCCGCAAACCAGCCCGTTATTAGCAGCATGACCTTCAACCAATGCGGTAAAAGACGCAGCTCTTTCATGGGGTTCATAGTTATTATGGTGTAGGAAGACAGCCACGACAGGGCGACAGACCTGAAGCCGAGACGCGGCCGAAAGGGATCAGCAAAGGACCGATTTCAGAGGGGTAAGCGGACGGTGAACGGGGTGGTAAGCGACGAAATTGCTATAAGCATATTTCATCTCAATAAGGAGTGTCCAACAGCTGTGCTAATCCGCAAGGAAAATTTTCGGACACCTGTCACATTTCACAGAATGAGTATAGCTACTGATCGTGGCTATCAGGACGCTTTTCCGTTTTTCGCAACCTTATCATTATCAACCTTATATTACACATTTGTACGAATGCACAAGCCATGCAACAATCGATGGCTGCCCGATTTCGGGTGCACTAGTGCCCGACAAGGCGATCGTATTGCGAAACGCGATCACCCCTGATGCGTGGATTCGGGCGGGCCGGAGGGCGGCCGGCACGACCGCCGCTACACCTTCATCAACTGGCGCGTGCGCGAAAGGCGCTCACCCACCCCGTCAGCGCAGTCCAAGATGTCCGCACGCTTGAGATTGAGCAGCGAATACACCGCGTCTTCGGCCGGATCCGCTTCGTCCTTCAGCGCCGGGGCGCCGTGAGCGGCGGTCCGCAGCAGACGCGCTGCGTAAAGCAGCGCAGCACCGCGATCATGGGAGTCGTCAGCACCATGGGGTTCGTATTGGTGGCGCACCGGCTCGACGATCGCCGCCGGGAACTCCCAGAGCGCAAGCAAGCAGGCCCCGACTTCGCCTTGGTTGAATCCAAGCAACGCAAATTCTGCTCCGCTGTGGTCATGAGGATGACCTTCGTCGACGAACGGCTTGGTCAACCCCTGACCCACGAGATAGCGGTCAATCGGCAAACGCCCGATCGCATGAAGAAGTCCGGTGAGGTAAGCGTTGCCTGCATCCTCGCCCAACATGCCCGCCAGGGTTTCCGCCGCGAACGCACACGCCACCGAGTCCATCCACATTGCGAGCGAGTCGCGCGCATACGCGGGCACGGGCTGGGCAACGAGGGCGTTCGAAGCGGCCACGGCGACAAAGTGGTACACTTCGCGAAAACCGATGCGGTTGACCGCATCCTCCACCGTCTGACAGGGCATCCCGCGTCCAAACCACGCGCTGTTGCTCACCCGGATGATGCGTGTCGCCATCGCGGCATCGAGCCGGATCAGGTCTGCGATGTCTTCAAGGCCGGAGTTGAGGTCGGCCAGCAAGCGCTGCAGCTGCACGAGCACATGCGCGCTCGGCGGAATCGGTCCAAGGGCCTGGGCAAGCGTGAGCGGAGTGGGAAGAGCGATCGACGTGGACATGGCAGGGGATGAAGGAAGGCGACCGGCCGCCATGGTTTAGGGCGAACGACCACCGTCATCCGCATCGGCACAAGGAACGGTTTTCCCAAATGAAAAATCATCGGTTGCCCGGCGCCCGACCGTCGGGCCGGCTTGCGCTCACCCCGGGGCCCGTTACGGTTTCCGCAACCCCGCCCGCCATGATGCTTCCGCGCTTTCGATTTTTGTCCCCGGCTCTGGCCGTCCTGCGCCTGTCGTGGGTCGCCGTGGTTGTCACCGCCTCCGCCTGGGCCACGTCGTTCACCGACACGTTGTCCGCCACCGAGCGCGACGCGGCGGGCCTGCAAAAACTCGAGCCCGAACAGTTGGCGGCTCTCAACGAGCACATCGAACGCGAGCTCACCCTCGCGCGGGACGGCAACGTCCGCGCCTTTGCGGGAAGCTTTAGCCGGCGGCGTAACGACGACGATCGCGCCCGGAGTGGTCTCAACCTGCTGACCCCGGTGGAAATCGCCCTCATCGACGCCCACGTCGCACAGCGCATGGCCCGTCCGTCGTTCGTGTCCTGGCCGGCCCGGAAAAGGGCCGACGGTGAAGCTGAGACCGTTTCGAACCGACCAGAGATTCACGGTTCGGTGTCGCTGTTCTACGGCACCGGCGGAGGCGGAAGCTATCGCGGGGGCGCCATGACGATGACTTACGATGATCCCGCCCGGAACCTCTCCATTTCGGTCACTTATTCTGAGGTCCATGGCAACGGCGGCTCGGGACGTTACGTGACCCGAGGGGGACTGCCAACCTTGCGTTGAGGCCGCTCCGGGCTTGCGAAGCGACAAATACCGCCTGAGCTCAAGGCCGCATGAAGTTCCGCGCCCCGCTCCTGCTCGCCCTTGCCCTCCTGATCGCCGGCTGCACCTCCTACTCGGCCCGCGTCGTGCCGGGAACGGACTTGGCGGATCGCCAGCGTTTCTTTGTCCGGAGCAATCTCAACGACAGCCACGCCGTCGACCAGCACATCGCCGCCGCGCTCACCGCCCGCGGGAAAACCGTCGAGTTCGGACCTCTGACCATGATGCCCGAGGACGCGCAGGTCGTCGTCGAGTATGAAGATGAATGGGTCTGGGATTTTGGCGAACATCTCGTCGCCATGAAGATCCGCATGCGCGAGCCGAAGGGCACCAAACCCGTCGCCAACACCGACTTTTATGCACGCATGTCGATGATCCGCGATCCCGCCCCCGTCGTGGCCCGCATGGTCGACGAACTCCTGAAGCGCCCGCCCGATCCGCGCTGAGAAGGGCGACGACACTTTTGTGGCCAGGCTTGAAGCCAGATGTTGGTCGTCAGCGTCCTGGGAAGACGGACACTCCTGTCCGTCCAGGTTCGGCGACAGTCCCTCAAGCGGCGACAAGACCTCCAAAGGCGTTAAAAGTGTCGCCGCTCCTGCCCAGCCCCTTCCCTCGCCAACCGACGCGTCTTCATTCATCACTCACACGGCATCGTTGCCCGGGGATGAATTGCGCCGATGACTTCGCTTCGACGGTTGCCAACGCCCGGCCTGCACGCATCCTGCGAGCCGAAACCCCCTCCACCATGGCCACTTCCAGCTCTGCGCCCGCTACCAATCACGTCTGGAAATTCTATCGCATCGGCGGCCTCGACCAGGTTTCGCTCGAAACCGGCGCCGATCTGCTCGCCCTCGACCAGCTCGATCAGAAACTATGGGTGGCGCTGAGTTGCCCGGTCAAGGGACTCGAGCTCGACGAGAAAACGCTCGCGCTCGTCGACACGGACAAGGACGGACGCATTCGCGTGCCCGAGATCCTCGAGGCGATCGCATGGTCCGCACGGCACCTCAACGATGTGGGTGTCTTGCTGAAGGGTGACGGCATCCTGCCGCTCTCCGCGTTCAACGAGGCAACTCCGGATGGCCGCGCCGTGCTCGCCTCGGCCAAGGAAATCCTCACCCGGTTGGGCAAAGCCGAAGCCACCGAGATCTCGTTCGCCGAGGCCTCGGACACGGCCAAGGTCTTTGCCGCGACGACGTTCAACGGCGATGGCGTGATCGTTCCTGATTCCGCCTCCGACGAGCCCACGAAGCTGCTGATCGCCGACATCCTCGCCACCGAGGGCGGCATCCCCGACCGCAGCGGGGCGGCCGGAATTGATGCAACCCGGATCGACACCTTCTTCGCCGACTGCGCCGCGTACACCTCCTGGCATGCCGCCGGCGAAGCCGCCCGCACCTTGGGCGAAGGCTCGGCCGCGGCGGTCGCCGCCATCGACGCCGTCACTACGAAGATTGAGGACTTCTTTGCCCGCACCCGGCTCGCCTCCTTCGACGCGCGCTCTCTCGCGGCGGTGAACCGCTCCGAAGACGAATTTCTCGCGGTCGCCGCCAAGGATATGACCATCACGGCGGCGGAGATCACCGCCTTCCCCCTTGCCCGCGTCGAGGTCGGGCGTCCCCTGCCGCTCGGCGAAGGCGTAAACCCCGCGTGGGCCGATGCGATGGCCACCCTCCGGCGTGACGCGGTGACGCCGGTCTTCGGCGCCGACAAGGCCACACTGACCGAAGCGGAATGGCGCGAACTCAAGGCCAAGGTTGCTCCCTACACCGCGTGGATGGCGGGCAAGGCGGGGGCCGCTGTGGAGAAACTGGGACTCGATCGGGTGAAGGCCGTTCTTGCCGAGAACCGTCAGCCTGCCCTCAAGGAGCTGCTCGCCCGCGACCATGCGGTGGCCGGGGAGTACGCGGCCATCACCAACGTGGAGAAGCTGCTGCGCTATGCGCGCGACTTCCGCACGCTGCTGAACAATTTCGTCAATTTCACCGACTTCTACTCGCCCAGCCGCGAGGCCGTTTTCCAGGCGGGCGTCCTTTATCTCGACAGCCGCAGCACCGAACTCTGCATCCAGGTCGCCGGCCCCAGCCCGCTGGCGGCGATGAGCAAGGCCTACATCGCCTACTGCGATTGCAGGAACGCCGCCGGGCAGACGATGAAGATTGCAGCGTGTTTCACGCAGGGCGACGGCGACTATCTTTTTGTCGGGCGCAACGGCGTGTTTTATGACCGCAAGGGACTCGACTGGGACGCCACCATCACGGCGATCGTCGACAATCCCATCAGCATTCGCCAGGCGTTCTGGTCTCCGTACAAAAAGTTTGTGCGCATGATCGAGGAGCAGGTGGCGAAGCGCGCCGCCGCGGCCGAGGCGGCCTCGAGCAACAAGCTGGCGGCCGCCGCCGAGAAGACGGCCAACGTCGACAAGCAGAAGCCTGCCGAACCGGCCAAGAAGGTGGACGTCGGCACTGTGGCGGCGTTGGGCGTGGCCTTGGGCGCGTTGACCACGGCCTTCGGCTTCTTCCTCGGCTTCTTCAAAGGCATGCCAGGCTGGCAGGTGCCGTTGGTATTCGTGGCGGTGATACTTCTGATTTCGCTGCCCTCGATGATCATCGCGGCACTCAAGCTGCGTCAGCGCACGCTCGGCCCGATCCTCGACGCGAACGGCTGGGCCATCAACGGACGCGTAAGGATCAACATCCCGTTTGGCACGCGCCTGACCGAACGCGCAAAGCTTCCGGCGAACGCGAAACGGTCTCTCGACGACCCTTACGAAGACAAGGAAGCCGCCCGGAAACGCAGACTTATCATCGCTCTGCTTATCCTTGCCCTGGCCGCGATCGGCATCCGCTGGGATCACAACCGCCGCGGCCACTACTTCTGGCAACCGGCCCCCGTCGTGGTGATCACCCAGCCCGAAGCCGAGCCAGCCACGCCCGAGACCCCAGTCGCCGCCCCGGCCAACTGACGCCGCGACCCTTCGAGGTGACACAGGCATTTCTGCCTGTGGGGTTCGACGCCACAGAATCCCCACGGACCCCAGTATTAGGAAACCGCGAATGAACGCCAATCGACGCGAATTCCGATTGGACAGAGCAAGGATTCTATTCGCGTCCATTCGCGTTCATTCGCGGTTCAACTGAAACGCTCGATTGAGGTGGCCATCGCGGTTTCCCCGGCGGGTAAGAGCGGCTTTATGCCGCGATGAACACCGTCCGCATGCAATCGCGGCATAAAGCCGCTCCTACTTTACCCGGCGTCCGAGCGCATTCGATTGAGCCGCGGAGCAGAGCACAGCCTCAAACATGTCCGCCCACAAAAAATGCACCGGGTTGCCCCGGTGCATGTGAGAGAGAACGTGAACCGACGGTGACCCCAATCAGGCCGCACACCGGCGGGTGAAGACAGCCAGGCCAGCGAGGCCCAAACCAATCAAGAGAACCGTGGCACCGGTGTCCGGGACGCGCGTGATGCCGTCGCCGTTGACCGAAATGTGCGAGATGCCGTTAAAGGCGTTCGGGTTGCCTTTGCCCTGAACAATCTGGTCCTGGGTGACGAAGAAGCCGCTGTAGCCGGCCCATGCCACCGCGGACGTGTCCCACAGAAGGTAGGCATTCGCAGCCTTAACCATAATCTCGTCAAAGCTCAGGCTGCCAAGGGGAGACCAAGTAACCCAAGCGGTCAGGCCGTCGGAGCTGATCACGGTCGACAAGGCATCGGTCCAGAAGGCGCTTCCAGTCTCAGTCGC
>CAYOSX010000128.1:1478-6455 GCA_964406745.1 uncultured Opitutus sp. | reverse complement strand
CCGCAACTGGCTCGTGACCTTTAATGCCAGCAAGACCGAGGCGAGCCGCCAGAACATTGGTGGCAAGAACCTCGCGGACTTTGTCGCCGCGTACGAAAACTTCCTCAAGAACGAAGGCGGTGGCGATCTGCGTATCTGGTGGGGCGGCGCCGGTAACGAGACCGCGCTGTTCCAGTGGAACAATAACATCGGCTCCGAGTGGGCTGCTCGCAAGCTGCAGGAAGGCACCAACGTGCCGGAACTGCGCGAGTGGCGCTTCAATGCCGTCACGAACTACGACTTCAACGAGGGCAAGCTCAACGGCTTCAGCGTCGGTGGTGCCGCTCGTTGGCAGGATAGCGTCGTGATCGGCTATCCGCCCGTTGCCGTGCCGAATGATCCGTCGAGCGTCTCCTTCGATCTGGGTAATCCCTACACCGGTCCATCCGAACTGAACTTCGACCTCTGGGTCGGCTATGGCCGGAGACTTCGCGGCAACGTGGACTGGCGAATACAGTTCAACGTGAGGAACGTGGGGGATGGCGATGGATTGATCCCCATCACCACCCAGCCGGACGGCACACCCGCCGGTTATCGATTAGCGCCGCGACAAACGTGGACGATAACGAACACGTTCAAGTTCTAGTCGTCACCGCTTCGAATCAACCAACGCCTCCCACCTCCGTGGGGGGCGTTTTTTTTGGTGCGGCCGCGCCGCGCTGCCTCACCGTGCGAGCAACTCCCGGCACCGTTGTGCGATCTGCCTCTGCCCGGCGTTGGTCGCGAGCCGTTCTCCTTCTTCGAGAACGCGACGCGCATCCTCGATCCGGCCGGCCTGAAGCCACGCTTCTCCGAGTAGCATCGCGCCCTGTCCTTCGTTCGGACGGAGCCGTCGGTACTCCATCACCGGAGCCTCGGCTTCGCGGCCCCGACCCTGGCCCACGAGCAGCGCGCCGAGGCTGATGAGCAGGTCGACGTTGTCCGGCTGGGCTTCGAGTCCGTCGCGATAGTGCTGCTCTGCTGCGGCTGGATTACGTTGTCCGGACGCCGCCAAGCCGCTCTGAAGATGCCAAAAGGCCGCGAGCGCCTGGACTTCCGGCTGGCCGGGGTTCGCATCGTAAAGCGGCCGCACGTACGTGCCTGCCTCGCCGAGGCGGCCTGCTTCGAGTTCGAGCTGCGCAAGCAACGCGAGCGCCTTGGGGAATGTCGGCTGGCGCGCCAGCGCGACCTTCAGATGGTGCGCGGCATCGTCGCGCCGGTCGCGTTGCAGCAACACCAGCGCAAGGTTGTAGTTGGCGTCGGCATCCTGCGGCGCGCGAAGGACGGCTTCGCGGAGCGCCGTCTCCGCTTCTCCACTACGATCAAGTCCGTCCAGCACCACCCCTCGTGCGAGATGCAATTCGAACCGGTCGCCGCAGTGGGTGAAGCCTTCCTCGATCACGCGCAGTGCTTCTTCCGGTCGCCCGAGCTGCTGCAGCGATTCGACGAGGTTTAGGTACGTTTCCACCGGCGGCGTTTCGTCTCCTGCGGTGCGAAGTCGGAGGGCGGTTGTCAGCGAATCGCGGGCCGCGGAAGGCTGGCCCAGTTTGAGGCGCAGGTCGCCGAGCAGTTCGTGCCCGCCTGCGTCGTTGGGCGCGAGTCGCACCGCGCGTTCGATCAACGACAACCCGCGGTCGCCTTGCGCGAGTTGAAACTCCGCCGTACCGAGGACGGCGAGGCGTTTGGGATCGTGACACCACCCCTTGAGCTCGTGCAGCCAGGGATCGTCCGCCTCGCGAAAGCGTCCACTCTCCCGGCCAAGCCAGCGATGCCGGCGCGCGCCGGCAACATCGCCTTGGGCGGCGAGCGTTTCCGCGTGGAGATTATGCGCGGGCGGGAAATCAGGATGGTCGCGCGCCAGTTCCGCGATGGCCTGGGCAGCTTGGTCGGAGTCGCCTTGCTGGCGCAGCGCCCGGGCAAGTCCAAGGCGGGCGTAAGGATCGCCGGGGAGCAGGCCAAGGCGCTTGCGGTAGTGGGCAGCCGCCTCCTCGATCCGACCGGTCTTGAACGTGAGGTCGGCAAGTTTGAGCCACGCGGGCGCGTAGGTCGGATCCAGGTGCACCGTGTCACGTAGGTGCGTCTCGAACCCCTCGGTGTCGCCCTGGGTGTGAAGGAGGTCGGCGAGCAGATAGACCCAGCGGGCCTCCTTTGGCTGCGCGCCATGGAGGGCGCGCCAGCAGGCCTCGGCCTCGGCGACGAAACCGTTGGCGTGGTAAAGGCGGCCCAACTCGGCCACGGCCTCGGGTGACGACCGCGTCGAACGTGCCCGCGCTTCCGCCTCCGCGATCAGTTCCGCCAGCCGGGCGGGACTTTCGGCAAGCGCGGGCGCGGGAGGCAGCAAAGTCGCAGGGATCAGCGGTTCGCGCTCCGCCCGCCACCAGACGCCGGCGCCGAGCGCGACCACGGCGGCGCCACCGGCAATCAGAGTGCGTCCGCGGGTTTTCATTGCCGGCGCCAGAGCAGGAGGTTGCTCCTGTGTTCGTAGGGTGGATACACGTGAAAGCCACCGGTCACGATCACCGGGACGCCGTTGCCGTCGAGATCGCCCACGCCCGCCGTAATCAGATGAGTGGGGCGACGCGCGAGCACCATCGGGGTGAAGTTCCCCCTGCCGTCATTCAGCCAGGCCATCATCGAGACTGCGTCGGGATCGTCCCAATCCGCAAAGGCGCTCACGGCGAGCAGGTCGACGTGACTATCGCCGTTGAGGTCGGCCGCGTTGGGTGCGTAGGCGCCGGGGAGTGGGCCGACCCGGCGGAACGTGAAGTGACCCCCGCCGCGGTTCTCGAGCCATTGCAGGCCGTGCCAGGGCCGGGGCCCCTGCACGGAATAATCGAAGCCGTCGCCATTCGTGTAGATGAGGTCGGGTTTTCCATCGCGATTCACATCGGCGACCTCGAGGCCGCTGCTGCCGTAATCCTCGTTGGTTGAGCCCCAGACGAGTTGATCCGTGAAGGCGCCGCCGGCGTTGCGGAAGAGGTGAACTTCCTCCCATTCCTGGGAAATGAGCGCGGCGAAGTCCGTGCGGCCGTCGCCGTCGAAGTCGGCGACGGGCGTGTGGATCGTGCCGGAGAGCGAATTGACGACCTGGGATTCGAAACGTCCGCCGCCGAGGTTGCGCATCCAGCGCACTTCTCCCTGCGCGTATCCAAACTGTCCGACCACGAGGTCGAGCCGGCCGTCGGCGTGGCCGGAGAGGTTGGCTGCGCGCACGTCGGAGACGCGGGCAATGCGGTCGATGACCACGCGCTTCGTGAAGCGGCGGTTGTCCTCATTTTCCAGAATCACCACCGCTCCGATCAGGTCGTTGCTTGGAAGAATCTGCCCCATGCTGGCAATGAGCACGTCGAGACGGCCGCGAGCGTGCACGTCGGCAGCCCAGACGTGGGCGGGGCCGGGGATGTCCTCGCCGATGATCACCTCGGTGAACACGCCCCGCGGAGCCTGCCGGACCCAGCGAACGCTATTCTGCTGCGCCTCGCAGTAGAGAATGTCCACCAGGCCGTCCTGATCGAGGTCCACAACCTGAAGGTGGGTGACGAGCGGCCGGTCGTCCGGGCCGACCGGAGCGCCAACGGGCGTGGCGGAGTAGACGAGCGGGATCGGGGCCGCGGCCGGGGCGGCTTGCGCGGGGGAGACGGTGGACGCGGGGCGCGGACGGCAGCCGGTTGCAGCCAGAACTGCGAGGCTGAGCAGCAGGCAAGGGACGGTCTTCACAGTCGTTCGCGCCATTCGGGCGGCAGGAGGGAGAGTGCATCCTGTCGCAAGGTTTCGTCGGGCCAGGTGCCACCCGTGGCCTTGGTGACGGCGAGAAAACGATAGAGCGCGCCGGTGGTGAGCGAGCGAACGTGATCCTCGTCCGCCGTCCCGAGCGTAAAGTCGAGCAGGGGGCGGGCGAGGGCTGGTTGACGCGCCTGGACGAGCGCGAGGGCGAGGCTTACCCGGCGTTCCCAGGGAAGGATCTCGTCGGACGTGAGCGCAAGCTGCGCCTGGATGTCCGCGAGCGTCGCATTCACCGCGGCGGAGTCGCGTTGCGCCATCTCGACGTGCAGACGGCCGGCGAGGGCGCTGAGATCGTTGGGGAAGGCCTGCCGGAGGGCAGCCGCCACGGGCGCGGCGAGCTGGGGCTGACCCATTTCAAGGAAGTATTCGGCGAGGCGTGCGAGTGCGGTCGCGTTGTCCTGGGCCTCGACCACCTCGAAGATCATCACTGCGCGCGTCTCGAGTCCGGCGATCCCGGGGAGAGCGTAAGGCACCGGGCGCAGCCAGCGGGGTGGAAGCCACTGGCGGAGCAGACCGGCCAGCGTATTGTCGAAGTCCTCGGCGGCAAACCGGGCGAGGTCCTCCAGCGTCGAATCCCAGGATGGAAGGATCAAATACCGGACCTCGCGCCGTTCGGAAAGCGCCAGGGCCTCGTCCGTCGACGTGGCGCCCATGATGCGAACGGCCGCCGTCAGGCCGTCACGGTTTTCCCAATACGTCGTACCGACGCCGCGCAGGTCGCCAAAGTGAATCAGCGCCGCGGTCAGGGCGGGAGGCGCAATCACCACGGCTCCCGGCGCGCCGGCCCGCCGCGTCAGGGTGTGCGCGAGGTCGCGGGCGACGAGCGCCTCGACTTCATCGGCGGAGACCTCGCGATCCGAACCTCCGCGCGGCCACGCCAGCCAAAGTCCCGGAACAAAACAGGCCAGTGCGACTGCACCGACAAGGGCGCGAAGACGACCGACCGTGGAAGCAACGGTTACGGTAAGGAGCGGGAGGAGCACCGCGTCGAAAAGCGACCAGGCGTAGGGACGGAAGAGCGCGAGAAGGAGCAGAACCGCAGCAGGACCAGCGAGCAGCAGCACGCCGAGCCGGCGTTCGCGGGCTGCGGCTGCCCGCCATGCCACGAAGAGCCCGCCGGCCAGGAGCGCCACCGCCAGCAACGTCGCGACGACGGGTGCGCTCAAGCCGTCCCGC
>CAYOSX010000128.1:0-1468 GCA_964406745.1 uncultured Opitutus sp. | reverse complement strand
GAGGAGGATGTGCGGTTCCATGGCCTCTTGTTGCGCGCGAGCCAGGCGCCGGTGTGCGCAGCGGAAAATCCGCTGTCGAGTCCGGCCACCTGATTGACGTTCGCCGCCGCTCCCGGGAACCCGAACGTTCCCGTGACGAGAGCCGCCACAACCGGCGCAAGGCTCGCGAGCACGCTGACCAGGATCCGGGCAGAGCGGCGTCGAGATCCATAACCCCCGGCCACCAGGTCGGCCGCGCCCAGCCAGGCCGCGGCATGAAGGGGATGATTAACCGCAAGAGTGATTGGGAGCAGGTGACCGGGTGCGTACTCGAAGAGCCAGGCCGCGACGCTCACAAGCGAGCCGGCCGCAGCCCAACAGCGCAACGGCAACGCCGGCCAGGCCTGCGGCGCGCGCCAGCGTAGAAGGGCGGCGGAAATGAGGAAGCCGCCGATGAGTGGAAGCTGGGAGGCGACGTGCAGCCAGCAGCCGAGACCTCCCGCGACGCCCGCCGCGATGAACCACCGGCGTGCGAAGGCGTGGTCGACGACCGCCTGCTGCACACCACGAACAAGGCAAAGCGCATGGATCAGCACGAATGCGGCCTTGAGTCCGAGGTCGTCAGGCTGGCCCGGCAGAAATTGTGTGTTGAGCGGAAAGAGCCCGATCCAGCCCAACGCGAGCACGCTGGCGGGCCAGGCTCCCGCAATGCGGGCGGTGGCGAAGGTGATCACGACGAGCATCAACGCCTGCAGGACGGGACCGGCCCAGAGCGCGGCGCGTTCGAGCGATGCGTCGGGCGTGCGATTGTTGAGAAAGGCGTTGAGCGACGCGATGGTCTGCAACCACCAGCGGTACGGAGCGGCCAGATGGCTGATGCGGCCGGTGACGGCGTTGTCGTAGCCCACCTCGCGCAGGCGCCAGGCGTCGTCGTCGATCACCTGCGCCGCTTGGGCAATCCATTCGTAACTGCCTTGCGCGTGCAGGGGCACCAACAGTGACCGGGTGCCGGCCTCGACCGCGGAACTGGCTCCGAGTCGTCCGACCGTTTCGATGCGTTCAATGCGGCCGGAAGCCGACCAAAACAGCAAAAATAGCGCGACAAGGAGCGAGAGAATCCAGCCTTGGGCGGCGAGCGGGCGGGGTGTGGTCATCCGGGGGCGAAAAGCGTTTGTTAAGGTGATCACCGCACCCGGGGCTGGCAAGTGAAGTCCCGGTGGAAATCGCCGGTGCGGACCTTGACGGAGCCATCGGGCCGGGGATGCTGGAGGCATGGCTTTCCGGGTGAATCCTCGCCGCGAATACAGCATCGCCGCAACAGGATCGGGTCTTCGGTTCGTTCCGCTCCTTGCCCTGCTTCTCACGTGGGCGCCGGCGGCGGATTTCACCGCCGCGCCCCTCGGTCCGCGGTCGGGTGCGGGCGACCGCATGGCGTTCACGCGAATGGAGGCCGGGCGCACCGGCTTGCAGATTGCCAACGCCTATTACG
>CAYOSX010000127.1:0-6485 GCA_964406745.1 uncultured Opitutus sp. | reverse complement strand
GCCGCGCCGCCTACGAGG
This sequence comes from uncultured Opitutus sp., assembly GCA_964406745.1. GTDB lineage: Bacteria > Verrucomicrobiota > Verrucomicrobiia > Opitutales > Opitutaceae > CAMAXB01. The sequence goes on along the minus strand of CAYOSX010000127.1, from coordinate 6,467 downwards.
AGACGCTCGCCGCCTACGAGCAGCGCGTCCTCGTCGCTTTTGGCGAAGTACAGGACGCCCTGACCGCCTCCAGGTTGCTCGAGGCACAGGCAATTGCCCAAACCCGTGCCGTCGCCAGCGCCCGCCGCGGCGCCGCGCTCTCGCAGACCCGCTACGACGCCGGCTTCGTCAGCTATCTCGAAGTCGTCGATGCGCAACGTACCGCCCTCGAAGCGGAACGCGTCGAGGCGCGGCTGGCGGGACAACGGTTGATCACACACGTCACGCTCATCAAGGCCTTCGGCGGAGGGTGGTCGCAGCCGTCGTCGTGAACGTCGGCCGCAACACTTCACTACGAACATCATGCTGACCACCCTTCTCGTCCTTGCCGCCTTTGCCGCGATCGTCGCGTGGGACAGCGCCGGAGATTCCGGGCACCCGTAACGCTCTGCCTCGACGCAGCGCCTTGCCGTCGCATGAGGGCAAGGTTGCACCCCCGCATCCGCAGGGATTGATTCCACCGGATCCCCACCCGTCGTGAACGCTTCCCGTGCCTCCTCCTTTCGCGCCAAGGCCGTCAAGGCCGAGCACCCGCTGCAATGGCTGGCCGAGCCGCTGTCGGGCGAGGCGACGTTCGAGCTGAAGTCGTGGTTCGGCGGCCGCACGATCATGCTCGAGGGCAAACACCACCTTTTTCTCACGACGCAGGGTGAACCGTGGCAAGGGATGCTCGTCTGCACCTTTCACGAACACCAACAGAGCCTGCTCGCGGAGTTCCCCAGCCTCAGGCAGCACCCCGTACTCAAGAAGTGGCTCTATTTGCCCGAAACCGCCGACGATTTCGAGCACGTCGCCCGCCTGCTGGTGCAATGTGTTCTCAAACGAGACCCCCGGCTGGGAATCCCGCCCTCGCCTCGGAAGAAGCGTAAAATCAAACGCATACGCTTTGGGGACCGGCTCTAGACCACGTAACGCAGGTAATCGGCCTCATAAGGCTGACTGTCAATTGCGCTTCACACGCTTGTAACACGTGCACCGCTTGACTCTCCGCGCGCGATGAACATTACTCTCCTCGTCACCCGCATAGCGGGGACATTTGGGGTAACTAAGAAAGCAAATGGCCGGTCGCTTAGGGGTAGGCGACCGGCCAACTTCTTTTCCGGATCCGGCAATCACGTGACAGAGGCATTCCTGCCTGTGTTTTGGGCAAGACGCCACCGGCCTCCCTTAGCTCTCGGCAACAAGCTTCGATCCCATAGGCAGGAATGCCTGGGTCACACCTCCCGTGAGGGAAAACTCCTCTCTGGCAATGAACGGCATAAGGTCTAAAGCTGCCGGTTCCGCATGAGAACCGTGCTCGATTTCAAGGCGCGCAAGACCGCCGGGCCCAAGATCTCCATGGTCTCGGCCTACACCCACTGGGAGGCGCGCTACCTGGCGGCCTCTCCGGTCGATTGCATTCTGGTGGGCGACAGCCTTTCGGTGGTGCTCGATGGCGAGAGCCAGACCTTTGCGGCGACCACCGAGATCATGTGCCGGCACACAGCCGCCGTAGTCCGCGGTGCGGGTGGCAAATTCGTAGTGGCGGACTTTCCCTTCCTCGAGGCCCGCAAGGGTATCGCCCCCGCCGTCGCTTGCGCCGCCAGCTTGTTGCGCGCCGGTGCCAACGCCGTGAAAATCGAGGGCATTGACGGGCACGGCGACGTTATCCGTCACCTCGTCGAGTCCGGCATTCCCGTCCTCGGGCACCTCGGTCTGACGCCGCAGTCCACCCACGCGTTTGGCGGCCACAAGGTTCAGGGCAAGGGCGACGCCGCCGCCGCCGAAGTGATGCGCCAGGCGCGCGCGGTCGAGGCCGCGGGAGCCTTTGGACTCGTCCTCGAATGCGTGCCCGCCGGCCTTGCCAAGGAAATCACCGCGGCCCTGACCATCCCGGTCATTGGAATCGGCGCGGGACCCGACACCGATGGACAGGTACTCGTTTTCCACGATTTGCTCGGCCTCAACCCGGGGTTCAACGCCCGCTTTGTGCGTCGCTTTGCGGAAGCCGGCGCCGCTGTCGAGGCCGGGCTTGCGGGCTATGCGGAGGCGGTGAAATCAGGAAATTTTCCAACGAAGAAAGAGTCCTACTAGCCTCGCCGCCGCCCATCCATGACGACCCGTAAACCGCACGTTCTCTTCCTGCTCAGCGGCTCGATCGCCTGCTACAAGGCGTGCACCGTGATCTCACGGTTGGTGCAGGCGGGCGTGACCGTGCAAACGGCCGTCACTCCCTCGGCGTTGAAGTTTGTCGGCGCCGCCACGCTCGAGGGCCTCAGCGGCCGGCCGGTCTTCGGGAATCTCTGGGAAGACGGACGCGCCCTCGACCACATCGAACTCGCCCGCGAAGCCGATCTTGCCCTGCTTTGTCCTGCCACGGCCAATACGCTCAACCGCCTCAGCGCCGGCCTTGCCGACGATCCGGTGGGTGCGCTTTTTCTCGCGTGGGAGTTCCCAAAAAAGCCGTGGTGGGTCGCCCCGGCCATGAACGTCCGCATGTGGTCGCATCCGGCCACGCAGGCCAGCCTCGCAACCTTGCGCACCTGGGGCGTCACCGTGATTGAACCCGACAGCGGTGCCCAAGCCTGCGGCGAAATTGGTCCCGGCCGCCTCGCAGAACCTGAAGGCCTCGCGGCCCGCGTGCTTGCAGCGGTGCGCGGGGACGGTTGATCCGCGATGCGCACGTGGGTTGCGGATCTCGGGAATTCGACGCTCTTCGTGGGCGTGTTCGCCGACGCTCGCCGGGTGACGTCTTTCCGCGTGCCGGTCGAGGCCGCGCTCGCGAACGGCGGTATCGCCCGCCAGGTCGCACCCCGCCTGCAAGGGCGCTTCGACGCCGCCGCCCTGTGCTCGGTCATTCCCGCCCACACGGAAGCGATCGCTCTCGCGCTGACCGAGGCAACAGGCTGCGCGCCCGCCCTGCTGACGGCGCGCCCCTCCGGTCTCCGCATCGCTTACCGCCGCCCGTCCGAACTGGGCCATGATCGGCTCGCCTGCGCTTTGGGAGCGCGGACGCACTTTCCGAAACGCGACGTAGTGGTGGTCGACTGCGGCACGGCCACAACCGTCACCGCCGTCTCACGCGACGGGACGCTTCAAGGCGGCGCAATCCTCCCCGGCCTGAGCCTGTGGGCGGAGATGCTCGCGCACCGCACGGCGCAGTTGCCCAAGATGGTCCTGGATGGCCGCGCCCCCTCCGCTCTGGGAAGATCCACCCGCGACGGCCTGCGGGCAGGTATCATCCTCGGCCACGTGGGCGCGATCCGAGAACTCACGCAACGCATTGCCCGGGAAGCATTCGGAGCACGTGTTCGCCCGATCATCGTGGGCACAGGTGGCCATGCGCACCGTTTCGCCCGGGAAAAACTCTTTACCGTCGTCGAACCGGAACTGATTCTGACCGGTCTCAACGCCTTTGCCGAGGCCCACGCCCGTCATGACTAGGACCTTTCTTCGCACCAAGCTGCACCGCGCCACGATCACCGCGGCCGATCCCGATTACGAGGGCTCGGTCTCGATCGATCGCGAGCTCTGCCGCGCGGCCGGTCTGCTGGAATTCGAACAGGTCGACATCTACGACATCACCAACGGCGTCCGCTTCACGACCTATGTGATCTACGGCGAGCCGGGGCAGGTGCAGGTCAACGGCGCCGCCGCCCAGCTCGTGACGAAAGGTGACCTGATCATCATCGCCGCCTACGTGGCCCTGGAGCCCGACGAAATCGGCGGTCACTCCTCCCGCGTTGTCCTGCTCGGTCCGGGCAACGTCGTGAAGGCCTCCCAAGACCACCCCGTGCGCCAGCCCTGAGGCGAACGCGGTCCGAAAAAAGGAGCGGCGACACTCCTGTCGCCGAGCACGCACGCCGGACGGGAAACGAACGCGGTCCCGGATCAAACCCGGCGACAAGAGTGTCGCCGCTCCTTCCGACCTATCCAGAATTGGAGGTTGGGCGTTGGACGTTGGACGTTGGATATTCGCGCGCAGCGCGCGCCTGCACTTCGTGCCAGATGCGCTGGAGTTCGGCAAAGTCCTCGTCGCGCGAACGGCTGTGGATCTGGAAATCAAATGAGTCCGCCTCCCGGAGCTCGTCTTCCGCGGTCCGCAAGCGGTGCGCGATCTCCGCCTCGCTATCCTGGCCACGCTCCACCATGCGCGCCCGCAGGACCTCCAGCGGCACATTGATGAAGACCGTCCCCATATGCCGCGCGAGCAGGGGATTCGCCTGCGCAGCGCGGCGAAAATTATCCACCCCTTGCACGTCAATGTTGATGATCAGGCTCCGTCCGTCGGCGAGCGGCTCGAGCACGGACGACGCCAGCGTGCCGTAGCGGTTCTTCCGATGCACCCATGCCCACTCGAGGAACGCGCCTGCGGCGACTTTCTCGTCGAACTCCCCGGGCGAGAAAAAGTGGTAGTGCACGCCGTTGACCTCACCGGGACGGGGCGGACGCGTCGTGGTTGTAACCACGCGTGAGAATCCGGGCACCTCGGCAACCATGCGCTCGCACAACGTGGTTTTCCCAGAGCCGGCGGGACCGGCGAGGACGAGCAGGACGGGAACGGATGACACGGACGTTTCAGCCATGGCGCGGGTGGATCAGTAGGTGAACGCCACCACCACGAGCAGCAGGCCGTACGCCGCAAAGAGCCCCCCGAGCACCCGTGCGCGTGCCGGTTGCCGGAAGAGCCACTCGAGGAAATCGCGCATGCGATAGGGAACCGCACCGAGGTAGATCGCGGCCGCCACCGCGAGGAAGACGGCGGAGACCATGAAGAGGCGCTGCGGGTATTCAAATTCCATATACGCCGCGTCCAATAACGGTGTTGCCCCCAGCAGGATCAGGACGGCCAGCCCGCGCACGGAAAGGAAGTCCGGCACCACGAAGAACGACGCGACCGCAATCGCCAGGAAGAAGACGAACAGAATGCCGCGAAACTGCCCAAAGTCGGCCTCGGAGAGATGGCGGATGTTGTAGAGAAACCAGATCGCCCCGGCCCCGAAGAACGCGCCCGCCGCGACGCGGGAACGCGGAAATGACCGGAACATCGAGACGATGGCGGAGTTGCCGGCGAGCAGCATCGATCCCAGAGCGGCAAGGATGATCCCGGGAATGAGCGTGGCGACGGTCAGGGAGAGGGTCATGGAAGTGTTATCTTGAGAAGATGCGGAGCCCGGCAATCAAACGCCCACCCCCTGCAAAACAAGTTCGCCGTAGAGCGTGCTCACGCTCGCCCGGCTGATCCTGAGCGGAATGAGTTCTCCCACGAGGCGCGGGTCGGCGTCAAAGACACAGACGCGGTTGCCGCGCGTGCGCCCGGTGAAGTGAAGGCCGGACTTGTCAGGACCGTCGACCAGAACCTCCTCGACGGTGCCCAAGAGCTTCGCGTTCCGGCGCACCGAGTTCTTTTGCAGGATATCGAGCAGCACCTGGTTGCGATGCTCCTTCACCTCGTCAGGAATCTGATCCTCCATCGCCGCGGCCGGGGTGCCCGTCCGCACGGAGTACTTGAAGATGTAGGCCATGTCGTAGTTGCACGCCTCGAAGAGCGCACGCGTGGCCTCGAAGTCCTCCTCCGTTTCTCCGGGGAAGCCGACGATGATGTCGGTGGAAAAGTACATGTCCGGCCGCACGGCGCGCAGCGAATCGACAATCTCCTTGTAGCGATCGCGCGAATACGGCCGGTTCATCGCCCGCAGGATCCGGTCGCTGCCGCTCTGCATCGGGAGATGGACGTACTCGCACAGCTTTGGCAGGCGGCCGTACGTTTCGACGAGGTCCTGCTTGAACCCGCGCGGATGCGGCGACGTGAAGCGGATGCGCGCAATGCCGTCGATGGCGTGCACGCGTTCGAGCAGCTGCACGAAGGGCGAGACGCCGTTCGTGTGGACGTAGTCACGACGGCCGTAGCTCGTGACGATCTGCCCGAGCAGCGTGATCTCACGCACCCCGCGCTCCGCGAGCTGGCGGCACTCGGCAACGATGTCGTCCATCGGACGCGACCGTTCGTCGCCGCGCGTCTTCGGCACGATGCAGAAGGCGCAGTCCATGTTGCAGCCCTGCTGGATCGACACGAAGGCGCTGACCTGACGCTCCGGTGCCTCGAGGTGGTCGCGAATGGTATTCTGCGAACCGGCCTCCTCGGCAATGTCGACGATGGAGGCGCCCACCGGCACACCAGCCGCCCGCGCGGCGCGCAGGTTGTCGAGGTAGTCGGGCACCTGGTGAAATTTTTGCGTGCCGATGATCAGGTCCACGTCGGGCAGCTGGTCGAGCAGCGCGGCGCCGCGGTTCTGGGCCATGCAACCGAGGATCCCGAGGACGAAGTCGGGCTGCTTTTTCTTCCGCGCCGACACGTAGCCGGCCTTGCCGATGGCCTTTTGCTCGGCGGCATCGCGCACACTGCAGGTGTTGAGCAGCATGATGTCGCATTCGTCCTCGCCGCCCAC
>CAYOSX010000126.1:0-6721 GCA_964406745.1 uncultured Opitutus sp. | reverse complement strand
CAGGAGGCGTGGACCGCGTTCTTTGTGACGCACTCCGTGGCCGAGGCCGTCTTCCTGTCCAATCGCATCATCGTGATGTCCGCCAATCCCGGACGTATCCATCGGGAGGTGACAGTCGATCTCCCTTACCCGCGCACCGAGGAGACGCGGCAGTCGGACGCCTACCAGCACCAGGTCGCAGAGGTTTCGCGCCTGCTGCGCTCCGTGGAAAGGGCCTCCGCATGAGTCCGCTTCGCCGTCTTCTGCCGGTCGCCGCCGGCGTGGTTTTCCTCGGCCTGTGGTATGCGATCCATTTCTCGCTCTCCACCGAGCAACGCTATCTTCTGCCCCGGCCCGACGCGATCGTCGCCGCGTTCGGCACCGAGGGCGAGGTGCTCTGGTCTGCAACGATCAACACCGCCGTCGGCGCCCTGGCCGGCTTCGGCTCAGCGGTCGCGATCAGCTTCGCCTTCGCGCTTCTGCTCGCCCTGTCCCCGCTCGTCCGGGCCAGCCTCTACCCCTACCTGATGATGCTGCAGATGACGCCCATCATCGTGCTTGCCCCCATCCTGATCCTCTGGAGCGGACCGGGGTTCTTGAGCGTCACGATCATCACGTTTCTGATCTGCTTCTTTCCGATGGTCGTGAACACGACCCAGGGGCTGATCTCGACCGACCGGAACCTCGTCGATCTCTTCCGGATGAACCGCGCCTCCCGTCTCCAGGAGATTTTCCTCCTCCGCGTCCCGTCGGCGATGCCCTACTTTTTCACCGGCCTGCGCATTGCGGCCACGCTCGCGCCCATCGGCGCCATCGTCGGCGACATCTACGCGGGCAACTCGGCCGGCGGACGGGGTGGCCTCGGTTTTCAAACGATCATCTTCAGCGCCCAGTTCAAGATCCCCGCCCTTTTCGCAACCGCGTTTGCCAGTTGCGTGCTCGGCTTTATGTTCGTGGGCACGGTGGTCGCCCTCCACTGGGCCCTCCTGCACAAATGGCACGACGCCTTTCATCGCACCGACACATGAGATTGTCCGCCCTCCTGCTCTCCGTCGCCCTCCTCGCCGCCGCCGGCTGCTCCCGCAAGCCCGACGAGGCCGCCGGACCATTCAAGATTGTCGTCCAGCTCGACTGGGTCGCCGAGCCCGAGCACGGCGGTTTCTATCAAGCCCAGGCGCGGGGCTTCTTCCGCGAAGCAGGGATCGAGGTCGAACTGATTCCGGGCGGCCCCAACGCCTTCGTCATGCAGAAGCTCGCCGGCGGCCAGGCCCAGATCGGGCAGGCCGACAGCACCAACACGATCCTCGCCACCGCCCAAGGCCTGCCGGTCGTGCAGATCGGCGCAGTCTTTCAAAACGACCCGTCCGTACTGATGCTCCACGCCGAGAATCCCGTGAGCAAGTTCGAGGACTTGAACGGGAAGACGATCATGGCGCGCCCGGAGTGGGCGTTTCTTCCGTATTTGAAGAAGAAATACGACATCCAGTTCTCGCTGATTCCCTTCAACTTCTCCGTCGCCAACTTCATCGCCAACAAGGACTTCATCCAGCAGGGCTACTACATCGCTGAACCCTATTTCATCACGCAGGGAGGCGCGAAGCCGCCCAAGTACCTGTACGCCTGGGACGCCGGGTTTGATGCCTACGCCGTGCTCGCGGCCAACCGGACCTGGGCCGAGGCTAATCCCGACCGCGTCCGCGCCTTTCTCGCCGCCTACATCCGCGGCTGGCAGGATTACCTCCAGGGAGATCCGACCCCCGCCCACGCCCTCATGAAGGAGGCCAACGCCAACGTGACGGACGAGTTCCTCATGTTCTCCCGCGGCATGATCATCAGCGAACGCCTCGTCATCGGACGCGAGAACGGCGGCCCCGCGCAGATCGGACGCATTACGCGCGAGCGTTTTCAGCGGCAGATCGATCAACTCGAGGAACTCGACATCCTCGAAAAGGGCAAGGTCACGGTGGACGATGTCATGACCACCGATTACCTTCCTTAAAACCTGTTTCCCATGCCCGAGCTCCGCGATTGCCTCGTCCTGCTTGGCCCGGAGCTCTCGCCCTGGAGATGCCGGCGTTTCGCGTGGGTGGGCGACACCATCACCGCGATCGAGCGGGATCATCCATGTAACGTCGTCGACAATGGCGCGCTCGTGGTGATTCCCGGCCTCGTGAACGGCCACACTCACCTCGGAGATTGCGCGCTTCCCGACGGCGCTGCCGGGCTGACCCTCGAGGAGGCCTTCTTTCGACCCGACGGCTACAAGTACCGCGAGTTGTCGAAGCTGCCCCGGGAGGCGCACCGCGCCCACCTCGAGGGCCACCTGCGCTACCTCGCCCGCACCGGCACGGTTTGCCATCTCGACTTTCGTGAACAAGGCGCCACCGGGGCTGCGTTGCTGCGCGAGGCGTCGCGCGCGGTCGGCGTCCACTCGGTCATCCTCAATCAGTTCGACACGCCGCCCTTCGACGCGGCCTCGCTGACGGCCAACACCGCCGTGCTTCCGCAATCGGCGCGCGCGGAACTCTCCGCCATGCTCGATGTCGCCGACGGATTCTCGGAGAGCACGATGAACGACCTCACCGACCCGGCATGGCGGGAGATCCGCGAGGTCACCGAAGCCCGCGCCAAATTACGCGCCATTCACTGCCTCGAGAACGAAGGCTATCGCACCCTGTCGTTGCAGCGAACGGGTCAGGGTGACCTCGCGCAGGCACTCGATCTCTTCGACCCGCAGCTCATTGTTCATCTGACCGCTGCCGACAACCACGAGATCGCCGCCCTCGCCGCGAGCGGGAAGACGGCCGCACTCAACCCGCGCGCCAACGCGAGCCTCGGCCTCGGACTTCCGCCCATCGCCGCGCTACTCGAAGCGGGCGTCAATCTGCTGCTCGGCACCGACAACGTAATGCTCAACAGCCCCAATCTCTTCGCCGAACTCGACTTCGCCGCCAAGCTCGCGCGCTCGCAAGCGGGAGACCCGCGCCGGCCCGATCCTGCAGCGATGTTGCGCATGGTCACCGTGAACGCAGCCGTCGTCCTCGGAACCGACTATCCGGGACAACTCGATGCCCGCCTGCCCGCCACCTTCGTCGTGCTCGATTTCAACGCCCCTCATCTGCGCGCCTCCCGCCACGTGCTCGCCTCCCTCGTCGGCCGCATGACGCCCACCGAGGTGCTCGCGACGGTCCGCCATGGAGAGATCCTCTGGCAGGACAATCGCCTCGATCTCACGGCGTGATCCGGACGGCGCCTCCGTCGAAACAGGTCACCTCGAGAGAATCAGCACGCCTGGCGGAGGACTCGTGAAGGACTCCGTGGTCGTACGTCCATCCGGCCAGCGGATCGACAAGGTCTGCGGCGGCGTTGCGAGCGGATATCCGAAGACGGCTTCCGCGGGGCCTTGCGACCAATAGCCTCCACCGGCGGACAACTCCACCGCATGCTTCTTGCCGTCAGCAAGGGTGAGCGTCAGCAGGGCGCCGATGCCCGTGGGATTGCCGGGTTCGCCTTTCAGGCGCACCCGCACGAAGGCGCGTCCCGCAACGGGCGCCTGCACGAACGCGAGGCTGGGCGCATCATTGCGGCTCACGAGCAGGTCGGGAAAACCGTCCCCGTTCAGGTCAAGCGACACCACCGCCTTCGCATCCCCCGGAACCAGCAGGCCGCTCTCCCCCGGGGCAACCGCCGTGAAGCCACTGCGGCCATCTCCCCGGAAAAGTTGCCCGACACCGCCGGAGAAACGACCAGTCGATGCGGGGGCTGCATAACTGTTCTGCGCCGCATAGACATCCGCAAACCCGTCTCCATCCTGATCCCCCGCATCGATGCCTTGCAGGATCGACATCTGGGCCTCCGCAGGAAGCGGTGCAAAGCGGAAGCGACCGTCGGGCTGGCTCAGGAAAAGGCCGCTCTGAAACTCCGTCGCTTCATGGCGCCGCGCGGCCGCGAGACGCTCGGCACCGACAAGCTCGGATAGCGTCGCCTTCGCGTAGTCATCGTTTCGTGGATACCGCCGGTTCAGCGCCGGGAGCCAGGCAGCGAGCTCCTGACGCGTTCGCAGCGGATAGAGCCGTCCATCCTCGAGGAGGGCCTCGATCAGCAACGGTGCGCCGCCGCCGCGAAAATCGCCTTCGAAGAGCAACGCCGGCGCGCGATAGGACGTATTCAGGCCGACATTACCCGCCACGTAATCCGGCCGTCCGTCCTGATTGAAGTCCGCCCCGGCCAGCGAGGTCCACCACCCTGTACCCGCCTCCGCGAAGCCCAGCTCCTCGGTGGCGTCGGTGAAGCGTTGCCCGCGTTCGTTCACCAGCGCGCGCACGTGACCCCATTCCAGCGCGACCAGAAGATCGATCCACCCGTCGTGATTGAGATCGGTGGCCAGGGCCGAGGTCACCAGGCCCAGTTCGCCCAGTCCGGGCGCCCACGCCTCCGTTACGTCGACGAAGCTGCCCTCGTCGTTGCGCATCCACGCGCTTCGGGGAGCCCGCGGATACCGACCGGGCAGCAGACGCGCCCCAAGAAAAACATCCAGATCTCCATCCCGATCAAAGTCCGCCGCCACCACCGCGCCCGTGGCCTGACCCGCGGTCGCGAAAGCGTTCGTCTGCACGAACCGTCCGCCGTCGTTGCGATAAAGGATTGGCGGCGTGGTCGCGTCACCAAAGCGTGTTCGCAACAGGTCCGCATCCCCGTCCCCATCCGCATCGAAGAGCAGGATCGGACCATCATCCACCCCGGTCGTGGGCAACGTCTGACCAAGACTGGTCGTCAGCGGACTCACCCGCGTGCCGCCGAGCACGACCTCATCCCGACCATCGCCGTTGAGGTCGCCCACGGCAAGAGCAGGCCCGCGCCGGTCGAAGCGAAAGGGCACCAGAGCCTGCGCCTCCCGCACGGGTGACGCGTCCTCCACCGCCTTCATCGCCAGCCCCAGCGCCTCCCCTTGCTCGGAATACGCGGCCGCCGCCGGCGTCGGGGCCGTCGGGTTAGCCGGTCCCTCCGGTTCGTTGACCACCATGCGCCGGTCCGCTGCCAGATTCTCGAACCGCTGCACGTGTCCGCTGGGCCACTCCACCACCATCTCCTCGATCGTCTGCTCGCCGCCGAGCCCGAAATGCAGCACCGGCTCGCTCTGTGAGAGATAACCGCGAGCGAGCACGAGGCTCCGCACCTGCCAGCCGGCCGCCGTCCTCACGCGCACCGTCGCACCGACACCAAAGCGGTTGGAACGCGTCCCCCTCAACGCGACGATCAGGCGATGGCCTCCGGGCGCGTCATTGCGCAGCACGGTCGGCGGCGCGTCATAGTTGGCATAGATCAGATCGAGATCGCCGTCGTTGTCGAAGTCACCGAAGGCCGCCCCGAAACTCACGCCCGTCTCGTTCAAACCCCAGTCCGCACCGATCTGCTCAAACCGCCCGTCACCACGATTCCGATACGCAAGGTTGGTCTCGGCAAGCAGGGGCCCCGCCTTTTCGGCCGCGATCCCCTCCGTGACGCTTTCGAAGCCGGAGATTCGCTGCACAAGGTCGGCGTTGTGCAGTTCGCGCACCATGCCGTTCGTGACGTGGGCATCGATCCAGCCATCGTTGTCGAGATCCTCGAGGCGCACCGACCAGGTCCAGTCGGTCGCCGCCACGCCCGCCCATTGCGCGACCTCGCGCCCAAGTCCCCGGCCCGTGTTGAGATACAGCGCGTTCTGCATGAACTGCGCCGCCTTGCCCGGTGCCTCCGGATGCGTGTCGAGCAGGGTCCGGATCCTCGCCATGCCGCGCTGGTCCTTTTCATGCGTGGTCGCCGCCATGTCCGCAACGAACAGGTCGAAATGCCCGTCGTTGTTCACGTCTCCGAGATCAGCCCCCATCGCCGAGTGCGGCATGCGGGGAACGACGCGATCGATCACCTCGGAGAAGGTGCCGTCACGATTGTTTCGATACAACTGATCTGCGGGGGCGAAATCATTGGCGAGGTAGAGATCGGGCCAGCCGTCTTCATTAAAATCCCACCAGATCGCCGCGTGCCCCTGGGTGCGCCCACCGAGGCCGGCGGTCCCGGTCACCTCCTCGTAGAACCCGTTGCCCCGATTGCGAAAGAGTCGGTCGGCCTGCCCGTCCGGCTGGTCCTTTGCGCTCAGGAGGTTCGTCTGCACCACGACGTCGAGCCAGCCATCCCGGTCAAAGTCGGCAAAAGCCGCCATCCCACTCGCGTCGTGCAACGCGAGTCCACGCGCGTCGGCCTCCTCCGTGAAGGTGCCGTCGCCCTGGTTGATGTAGAGGCGGTTGGGCGCCGTAAAGCGGCAGACGTACAGATCGAGACGTCCGTCGTTGTTCACGTCGGCAAAGGTGGCGCCCTGGGTCCACGCCACGCCCGACGTTCGTGAGAAGAGCCCCCGCATCCAGCCCGTTGCGCCGGCCTCTCCGGCCAGACCCGCCCGCTCCGTCACATCCTCAAAGCGCCAGTCGCCGAGATTTCGAAACAAGCGGCTCGTGCCGGTCTTGCTGACAATGAAAACGTCGACCCGCCCGTCGTCATCGAAGTCGGCCACGGCCACGCCCGTGCCGATGGCACCGAACTTGAATTCCTGAAAACGGGCGCCCCACATCGACGGATCGTCATAGGCGTTGGCAATCTGCAAGCCGGTGCGCCCGGCCTCCATTCTCGTGAACGCCATGCGGTCACCCGTACCCGACCGCGGACCGAGGGGCGCGGCGGTGAAATCCGCCGCCGGCGCCCACGT
>CAYOSX010000125.1:0-6722 GCA_964406745.1 uncultured Opitutus sp. | reverse complement strand
GCCGATGGTCTGGGCGCCGCCCATGTCGGTGCGCAGGCTGTCGCCGATCGCCAGGGTGCGCTGCGGATCGGGATGGCCGAGCAGCGAGAAGACGTGGTCGTAGATCTCGGGGAAAGGCTTGCCGTGATAGAGCACGGTGCCGCGCATATCCTCGTAGAAGGCGGCCAGCGAGCCGGCGCAGAACTCCAGGCGGTCGCCGTTGCGCACCACGAGATCGGGATTGGCGCAGATCATAGGCACGCCGCTCTTGGCCATGGTCCTGAGCAGCGGCTCGTATGCTTCCAGCGTGTCGTCGCGCTCGACGATGCCGGTGCACAGGCAGAAATCGGCCGAGCGAGGGTCGTCGACCCGTTCATGCACGATGCCCTCAAGCAGGCCGAGGTCGCGGTCGGGACCAATGAACAGGCAGCGCTTGCCGAGCTGGGCATAGAAGGGAATGCCGCCGTCGCGGCCGCGCATCTGCAGATGCTCCCAGGCGTCCTGGCCGGAGGTCATGATCCCGTCGTAAGCCTCGGGCGGGATGCCGATCTCGGTGATGCGCGCGATCACCGGCTCGATGCGGCGCGGCGCGTTGGACAGGATTACGCGCTTCTTGCCCGCCTTCTTCATCTGCATCAGGCAGTCGACGACGCCCGGATAAGGCGCCCGCCCGTCATGCAGGCAGCCCCACAGGTCGAGGATGAAGGCGTCGTAGTCGCCGGCAATGGCGGAAAGATTGGCGAGCAGTTTGAGGGATTCGGTCATGGTTGGCGTTTCTGCCACAGGCCGGCTGCGGGCGAAAGCGCCATCATGACGCCGCCACGATCGGCCGGGCATACTGGGGCAATGAAAAGAGCCCTTTTCCCCGTGCTGGCGCTTCTGGCGCTCATACCGCCGGCGGCCGCCGACATCGCGGGCGACGCCGCGCTGGCGCTGAAGGCGCTGCAGGCGGCCTGCCCGGCGATCGACGGCGCGACAGCAATGGCGGCGCTGGACGATGCGCTGGACGGCGAGCCGAGCATCCGCCCGATCGATCTCGGCCTGGGACTGTCGGGCTGGCAGGCAGCGGCCGATCTGCGCGACGGCGGCGCCCTGCAGCTCAGCCGGCTGGCCAGCGGCGCGACCTTGCAGCGCGTGGTGGTCGAGATCGACCGCCCCAGGGATGCCGATGCACCGCCACGGCCGGTGCTGCAGGCGCGCGCCGAACGCGACTGCGCGCGCATCGAAGGCCGGGCGCTGATCTATCGCGACGACGGCAACGTCGATGCGGTGGCCCTGCTCGACGAGACATTGGAGCCGACCGGGCGGACGCTGGCGCTCGATCCGCCGGTGCCGGAAGGCCGCGATCCCGGCGGGGTAAGCGTGGCGCTGCTCGATACCGGGGTGAACTATCTGCAGCCGGGTATCGGCGAACGCCTGGCGCGCGATGCCGATAACGCCATCGTCGGCTACGATTTCGAGGACGACGATGCCCGCCCATTCGATCTCAACGCGGCGCTGTCGCCGTTCCATCCCGGCCGGCACGGCACATTGGTGGCGAACGCGCTGCTGGCCGAGGCCGCGCCCCTGCGCCTGATCGCGCTGCGCTATCCGCGTTCCGATCCGGCGAAGCTGGAAGCCGCCGTCGATCTGGCGGCGAAGGGCGGCGCGCGGGTGCTGTTGGTAGGTCTCGGCGGACGCCGCGAAGCCGACTGGCAGGGTTTCGCCGCCGGCCTGCGCGCGCATCCCGAGCTGCTGGCCATCGTCAGCGCCGGGCGCGACGGCGAGGATATAGACGATCGCGCCTGGTATCCCGCAGCGCTCGACCTGCCCAACATGCTGGTGGTCGGCGCCGCCGACGGATTCGGCCAGCCGGTGCGCTCGAACTGGGGCTTGCGCCGGGTCGATCTGCTGGCGCCGGCGGAGCGGCTGGTGGTGCGCGATTTCGACGATGTCGAGCAGGCCGTCGCCGGGGCCGAGTTCGCAGCGGCCAGAGTGGCGGCGCTTGCCAGCCGGCTGCTGGCGGCGGAGCCTGGCCTGACGGCGGGGGCGCTGAAAGCCGGGATTCTGGCGATGGCGCGGCTGTCGGACCATGGCGCGCGACCGCGCTCGGCCTATGGCGTTTTGCCGGACGAGGCGCTGCAGCGCTGATTGTCCCGATTGTGCGACGCACCACCCGCAACCAACGCAGGCCCGACCGCGCAAAGTTGAGCAGCAATCGGCCAGCGCCTCTGCTATCAGGAAGCGGCAAGGTTTGCGGACAAGCGCGACGAGGAGCTGCAATGGACACGCTGACGTTCTGGGACGGCAAATGGCACGAGGGCAATCCACCCGTCATCGGCATCAAGGACCATGCCATGTGGCTGGCCTCGACCGTGTTCGACGGGGCGCGGGCCTTCGACCGCTGCGTGCCCGATCTCGACCGCCATTGCCAGCGGGTCATCACCTCGGCCGAGCGCATGGGTCTGGCGCCGATGGTCGATGCCGACACCATCACCGGCCTGTCGCGCGAGGCGATCAGACGCTTTCCGCCTGACGCCGAGCTCTACGTGCGGCCGATGTACTGGGCCAGGGACGGCTTCATCTATCCCGATCCGGCCAGCACGCAGTTCGCGCTCACTGTCTACGTCTCGCCGCTGCCGAGCGAGCCCAATTTCTCCGCCACCATGGCGCGCACCATTCGCCGACCGCGCCCCGACATGGCGCCGACCGATCTCAAGGGCGCGGCGCTCTATCCCAATTCGGCGCGCGGCCTGCGCGAGATCGAATCGCGCGGTTTCCGCAACGGCGTGGTGCTCGACGCCGACGACAACGTCGCCGAGTTCCTCACCGCCAACCTGTTCATGGTGCGCGACGGGGTGGCGGTCACGCCGGTGCCCAATGGCAGCTTCCTCAACGGCATCACCCGCCAGCGGGTCATCAAGCTGCTGCACGAGGACGGGGTGAAGGTCGAGGAACGCATCATCGCGCCCAAGGAGCTTGAGACGGCGGACGAGATCTTCTCGACCGGCAATTACGGCAAGGTGCAGCAGGTCACCCGCTTCGAGGAGCGCGACATGCAGCCCGGCCCGGTCGGCCGCCGCGCCCGCGAACTCTACTGGGAATTCGCCGCCCAGAACCGGCTCTAGCTCAGACCGCGGCGTCGAAGCCCGGAGTCGGAACGCCCGAATAGAAGGCCGCGAGAAACATCTTGCCCAGTGCATGTTTGGTCTGCGGCGCGCCGGGGACGAGCCGGCCGTCGCGCACCGATCGCTGGAATTCGGCGAGGCCGGGCGCCGTCAGGTCGGTTTCCGCCGTGGTCCAGTTGGAAGCGGCCGAGGCGCTGAGAAACACGCCCGCGTAATAGAGTCGCGTCAGCGCCCGAACCACAGCGAGCCGATCGAGCACCGCCTGCCCGGGCTTGCGGCCCAGCCAGGCCTGCAAAAGCGCGTCTTCCAGTTCCGGCGAATTCGCCAGCGTATCGAGCAGGGTCGAGACGTCGACGAGCGGATCGTTGCGGTAGGCCGATTCCCAGTCGATCAGCCACAACCGCTTGCCGTCGAACAGGATGTTGGAGGGAATGAGATCGTTGTGACTCGACACCAGAAGCGTCGCATCGGCGGCATAGATCTCGCTAAGACGTTCGAGGCGCTCGACGTGCGGGTCGAGGACGCCGGCAGCGAACAGGCCGGTGCGGCGCACATGCGCGAACAGGCGCGTCAGGATGCCGGGATAGTCGACGAACCGGGGAAAGGCAGGCGTCGCCTGCAAGCGCCGCAACAGCTTCGCCAGTGCTTGGACCAGAGCGGGCGGCCCACCCGGATAAGACGCGAGCGGCTGCGGCAGAATGAAATCGACGATCGCGACGCGGGCGGACACGTCGATGTAATGGATGTGCGGCGCTATTCCGGCCTCGGCGGCGATGCGCATCGATTCGTACTGATGCGGATTGCGCAGCGGGCTGGACGTTCCCTCGACGCGCAGGAGATAGCGTCTGCCGTCGATATCGACGCGGCAGGGCAAGGCGCTGGTGGCGCCGCCGGTCGGTGGCGTTACGGCGTCGATGCGGACCTTGCCGAAAGCGGCAAGCAGTGCGGCGCGCACGATCCCGCGTCGCTCTTCGGGCAGAGCGGCAAGAGCTCCGTCGTCCATGATGGTCGGCTCTTCAGAAAGCGCGTTTCAGGCCTTCGCCGCCGCGATGACCTGCTCGATGCGGTCCTGGCCCCAGAACATGTCGTCGTCGACGAAGAAGGTCGGCGCGCCGAACACGCCGCGCGCCACCGCCTCCTCCGTTGTCTGCTTCAGCCGCTCCTTGATCGCCGGCTCCTCGGCGCGGGTCAGCAGGTGCGTGCCGTTGAGCCCTCCGGCCTTCAGCGCGCCCAGCAACACCTCGCGCTCGCCCATGTTGAGCCGGTCGACCCACATGCCGCGATAGATGGCGCCGAGGCAGACGGGCAGCAGATCCTCGTCCTGTGCCGCGGTGACGACGCGCATCATCTGCAAGGTGGTGATGGGAAAGAACGGATTGAAGTTGAGCGGGATCTCCAGCGCGCGGGCGCAGCGTTCCAGATCGTGGCGGATGTAACGGCCCTTGACGCCGGGCGGCGAGGTATTGCCGGTCGCCTTGAACACGCCGCCCAGCAGCATCGGCCGGTAGAGGATGACGGCGTGCGTCTCGCTCATAATGTGGGGCATCTGCATCTGCGCCAGGTAGGCGGCCGGACTGCCGACGTCGAAGAAGAACTCGATCGACTTGCTCATGGACCTTCCCTTCGGCCGCAGCCTTTGCAACGCCCGCCGCGCCTTGCCGGTTCCTGCCGCGGGCGGCTTCTCGTCGCTCCCGTTCACCATGGCTCGATCCACGGTCGGACATCGAGCTCGTGCGTCCAGGCCGAGCGCTTCTGGCTATGCAGGTTCCAATAGGTCTCAGCGATGTCGTCGGGCGCCAGCAGCCCGTCGGCCGGCCGGCTCTTGACCATGTCGGGGAAGTTGCCGCGCACGAACTCGGTGTCGATCGGCCCGTCGATGACGACATGGGCGACGTGGATGTTCTTCGGCTGCAGTTCGCGCGCCATGCTCTGCGCCAGCATGCGCAGGCCCGCCTTGGCGCCGGCGAAGCCGGCGAAGCCGCTGCCGCCGCGCAATGACGCGGTGGCGCCGGTGAACAGGATCGTGCCGCGGCCGCGCGGCGCCATGCGCTTCGCCGCCTCGCGGCCGGTGAGGAAGCCCGCGAAGCAGCCCATCTCCCAGACCTTGAAGTATTTCTTGGCGGTGAATTCCAGGATCGAGAAGCGGATGTTGCCGCCGATATTGAAGACGCAGACCTCGATCGGTCCGAGTTCGCGCTCGATCCGTTCGACAAGGGCGACGACTTCATCCTCGCGCCGCGCGTCGCAGCCGAAGGCGTGCGCCTCGCCGCCCGCCTGCTCTATGGCCTCGACCAGCGGCTTCAGCTTGTCGGCGTTGCGGCGCACGACGCAGGCGACGAAGCCCTCGCGCCCGAAGCGCCGAGCGATGGCGCCGCCCAGCGCATCGCCGGCGCCGACGACGAGACAGATCTTCTTTGACATGAACGACTCCGGGTTCAGAAGAACCGCTCCCGGAGCCGAGTTTCAGCGCGGTAGCGGCCGCCCGCAAGTGTTTTTGCCGATTCTATTCACACCACGCCGCCGCATGGGCATCCATCGCCTCCTCGAGCGCGCGCAGGGCGATCAGGGCCTGCAGCAGTGCTTCGAGATCCTCCAGCAGTTTCTTCGCTTTCAAGGGCCAGGGATCAGTCGGCACGTCGGCGGCGGCGGCATCGGCGAATGCCTTCATCAGCTTGCGCAGATTGCGCAGAATCTCCGCCGCGACCGCCTTCGCCACCGCCACTCGCTCGGCGTCGCTTTTTGCGGCCTTCATGCCGTCCAGAAACTGGGCCAGCCAGGGATTGACCAGCACAGCGCCCAGCTCGGCGACGATTTCGTCGATCAGCTTCTGGATCTTGTCGGCGTGATCGTGGAATGCGTCGCGCAACTGGGTGAAATGGCGACACAGAACGGCTTGATCCGGCATGGTGCATCTCCCCGCGCCGGAGAATTCCGGCGCCAGAAGGCTACACCTGCCGCCGGCAACTGCAAGTTGCCAGGACGATCACGCCGCCTGCGACAGATCCTCACCGGCCAGCGCCCGGTCGATCAGGCGGGCGACGTTCTCGACGCCGTAGAGCTTGCAGAAGGCGCCCATACGCGGGCCCTGGGTGGTGCCCAGCAGAACCTCGTAGAGCGACTGGAAATACTGGCGCAGTTCGGCCTGCGGGCGATGACGCTTGCCGCATTCGTAGATTTCGAACTGGATCGTCTCTGCGGTCGCATCAGCGGCCTGCGCGCGCAAAGTCCTGGCCAGATCCTCGAATTGGGCGCGCTCCTCGGGCGCCGGCAGGCGGAACCTCTTCTGCGCCTTGTGGAAGTCGCGATAGTAGTTGCAGGCGTAGCCCACCAGACGGTTGAGGAAGGGCGAAGTCTGCGGGCTGGCGCCCGGGGCGTAGCGGGCGATGAAGCCCCACAGCACGTCCTTCGATTCGGAATTGGCGACCGCGGCGAGATTGAGCAGCATGCCGAAGGTGATCGGGATCGGCTGCGCCGGCGGCTCGCCGTTATGGATGTGCCAGACCGGGTTGTCGAGCTGCCTAGCCGGCTCCTCGGCGGGAAACTTCTCGAGCAGGCCGAGATAGTCGTCGACCGCGCGCGGGATGACGTCGAAGAACAGCCGCTTGGCCCGGCGCGGCTGCTGGAACATGAACAGCG
>CAYOSX010000124.1:0-6724 GCA_964406745.1 uncultured Opitutus sp. | reverse complement strand
ATTGCGGGCCGACCGGTTCAGGAAAGTCGATGACGCTGTATTCGGCGCTCAACGAGATCAACACGCCGGACCTGGTCATCCGCACGGCCGAGGATCCAATCGAGTACACCCTCGCCGGCATCAACCAGATGCAGATGCACCGGCAGATCGGGTTGACCTTTGCGACCGCGCTTCGCTCGTTCCTCCGTCAGGATCCGGACATCATCCTCGTCGGCGAAATTCGCGACAAGGAGACGGCGGAGATCGCGGTTGAGGCCGCACTCACCGGTCACCTGCTCATCTCCACGCTGCATACCAACGATGCGCCTTCGACCGTGGCGCGTCTCACGGACATGGAGGTCGAGCCCTTCATGATCTCCTCGTCGCTCCTTTGCGTGTGCGCCCAGCGTCTGATGCGTCGCGTTTGCAAACAATGCCGTCAGCCGATCGAAGCCGAAGGCCGCGTGAAGGAGATCATGGAAAAGGCCATTGGGTGGAGCGGACCCATTTTCAAGGCGAACCCCGCCGGCTGCGCCAAGTGCGGCAACAGCGGCTACAAGGGCCGGGTGGGTATCCACGAATTGATGGTCACGAACGAGGAACTCGTTGAGGCCATCAACAAGCGGGCGGAGTCGGCTGAACTCAAACGCATCGCCCAGCGCAGCGGCATGCGCACGCTCCACCAGGATTCCATGGAAAAGGTCAAGGAGGGCATCAGCACCTTCGAAGAGGCCATCTCCACCGTGCCGCCCGACCTCGCCTGACCCGGATTGGCGCCGTGCGCAGCGGGCTGTTCCCGGCGGCGGCGCTCGTCTCCGGCTTGCAGCGGGCCTGCCGACGCCCATTTTGTGGGTGTTGCGGCCCGGCAGTCGGACCTTAGGAACGTCCTGGTCGAACTTATTCCATGCTCACCTTTCCTCGCTCATTTTTGGTCATGTTCATCCTCGCCGCTGCCTTGACGGGTTGCGGCAAGAAGGCCGAGTCCGCTGCGACGGCGGAGCCGACGAAGGCCCAGCGCGCGGAGGTGGCGATGCTGCTGAGCGAGGCCGAGTTTGCCGTGCAATTGCGGGATCACGCGCGCGCCGAGCCACTGCTTGCCAAGGCAATCACGATCGTCGGGGACAATCCTGACCACTGGATCATGCTCGGGGCCACCCGTCGCCGCCTGGGCAATACGGACGGCGCCCGTCAGGCGTATCGTTCGGCCCTGACGGTGCTCGAGGGCGAGTACAAGAAGACGCCGACGGACGGGAGCCTCGTGCTGGAACAGGTCTACGTGCATGCCCTGCTGGGTCAGGCGGCGCAGGCGAGGAGTCTTCTGGAAAAGGCGGCGAAGACGCATGCCGAGGACGCCGCGTTGCAGCAGTTCATCCGTTCGAAGGGTCTCGACCAGATGATGGCCGACCGTGCGTTCAAGGAGATCGCGTTATAGGTTCCCGTGACGCTGCCGTGGGTGGAGATTGGCGGCATCATGGTGGCGCATGCGCTTTCCGTGGCCAGTCCCGGGCCGGATTTTGCCGTCGTTCTGCGCCAAAGCCTGACGAGTGGTCGTCGGGCCGCAATTTGGACCAGCCTGGGGATTGGATCGGGAATCCTCGTCCACTCGGCCTACACGGTGATCGGGCTGGGCGTTCTCCTGAAGAGTTCCGCCCTCGCTTTCACGCTGCTGAAGCTGGCGGGAGCGGTTTATCTTGGCTGGCTCGGAATCGATGCCCTGCGATCCGCGGGGCGCGCGGCTGATCCGGTCGAGGGGAGGGTGGCGTTGGGCCGGGAATCGTCGGCATCCGCGGCGTGGCGACGCGGGTTCTTCACGAACGTGCTCAACCCGAAAGCGATGTTGTTCTTTGTGGCCCTGTTTCCGGCGCTCGTGAGTGCCGGGACGCCGCGATGGCTGATGGCGGGTTACGGAGTGTGGATGGCGGTCGCGACAGCGGCGTGGTTCATTCTGGTTGCGACGGCGTTTGCCCGCGAGTCGGTGCGCCGTGTCTATCTGCGTGCGAGCGGCTGGATTGACCGTGCGCTGGGGGTGGTGTTCATCGCGTTCGCGGCGGGCGTGCTCCTCACCACGCGCGTTTGAACCGGCCGAAGCGACGCGGCTACAAGTAGACCCCGCCGCCGAGCAACCGTTCGCCGTCGTACAACGCCAGCACCTGTCCGCTTGCAAGGGCGCGCTGGGGGGAGTGAAACCGGATCAGCGCGCGGCTTTCGTCAACGGGTGTGAAGTCCAAAGACACACGCGGATCTCGGTAGCGCACCCGGCCCTCGAGCGTACGCGGACCGCGCGGCGCGGGGCTGTTCCATTGCAGCGAGTGGACGGTGATCTCCGTTTGAAAAAGGCCCGGCGCGTCGCTGGCATCGAAGGCGACGAGCAGGGCGTGGTCCTCCGCGCGTTTGCCGACCACGACATAGGCGCGATGGTCGGTGTTGGAGGGAACGCCGATGCCCTTGCGCTGGCCGAGGGTGAAGTAGTGCAGGCCGCGATGTTCGCCCAGCACTCGTCCATCAGTGGCGCGCACGATGGGGCCGGGACGGTCGGGGACATACTGGCGAAGGAAGTCCTGCATCTTTACCTCGCCGATGAAACAGATGCCCTGGCTGTCCTTCTTGTCGGCGGTTGGCAGACCCGCTTCGCGGGCGAGGCGCCGAAGGTCGGGTTTGGCGAGGTCGCCGATGGGGAAACGGGCGTCGCGCAACTGCTCCTGGGACAGCAAGGCGAGGAAGTAAGTCTGATCCTTGTTTTTGTCGGCGCCCTCCAGCAGCGCAAAGCGGCCCGCGCCCTCGGGCGAATCATCGGGCAGTGCGGCGCGCCGCGCGTAGTGGCCGGTGGCGACGGCCGAAAATCCGTGGTCGCGCGCCCACGCGCGGAACACGCCGAACTTGATCTCGCGGTTGCACATCACGTCGGGATTGGGCGTCAGGCCGCGTTGGTAACCATCGAGCAAATACGCCACGATGCGCTCCCGGTACTCCTGCATCAGGTTGACCACCCGGAACTCAATGCCGAGGTGTTCGGCGACGGCGCGCGCGTCCTCGATGTCCTGCTGCCACGGGCAGTGGCCGATGACATTGTCCTCGTTGATCCAGTTCTTCATGTACGCGCCCACGAGGTCGTGGCCCTGCCGCTTGAGCAGCAGTGCGGCGACGGAGCTGTCGACGCCGCCGGACAGGGCGACGAGGATTTTTTCGCGTGAGGCCATCGCCGTTACGGGTGGGTGACTGGACCCGGATGTCAACCGCACTCCCGGGGGAGTGATCGTCCGCTCTGTTTCAATCCTCAGCTGGCAATCCTTCCTCCCGAGACGGCGCACGCAGTTACTTCCTGCTTGTCCGTGCTTCGGCGCGAGGGATGCTGTTCCTCCTCACATGACGCACCGTGGCCGCAAGATCATCCAAGCCTGGCTGGAAACTCCCGTAAGCGGAGTGGTCGAGTTGGCCCGCGACTGGAGGGCCCGGCATCCCCCCCCGCTCGCGCTCGGTGGAGGAGCGACGTTCGCCTCGTTGCATCGCGTGCCCGACTACGTCTTCGGCTGCGAGAGCGGGTACTTCGTCAATCGGAAGAGCGAAATCTTCTTTTTCCTCCGACTGGATCGAAACCCCGGCATCGATCCTGCCCGTGAGGCGGTCTATCTGGCGGGCGACTTCAATGGCTGGGCAGGGGCGCGCGATCCTGAATGGGCTTTGGTGCCCGCTTCCCTCGACGGCGATCCGGTGCTGCTGTGGTCGGGGCCGGCTTCGCGGTTTCACGCGCACCCGCATATGCGTTTCAAGTTTGTCACCAGCGACGACCGCTGGCTTGAGGTCCCGGCCGATGCTCCCAACGCGGTGCGCGATGAGGGCGGGAATCTCAATCGTACAATCGACCCGGAGCGCACAGGCCAGCATCTTTATCGCTTCACCGTGGCCGAGCCGCTCGACCTAAGCCGGCCCTGGACAGTGGGGTGGCACGAAGGAGGCGATCCTCACGCGGTGCCTCTGCGGCCGGACGGGTTCTTCCATCAGCTGGCCACCGACCTGCCGCTCGGAGCCGTCGCGACGGGCAAACAAACAATCTTCCGCCTTTTCGCTCCGCGGGCGCGTTCGATCGAGCTTTGCGTATGCCCGGATCTGTCGGAACTGGATGAGCCGCATCGTTACGTGCTCGCCCGCCGCACTGAACCGGCGCCGGATTCACCGCAGGCCGGAGACCTTTGCGTGTGGGAAGTGACACTCGATCACAACCTGCACGGCTGGTATTATTGGTATCATATCCAGGGACCGAAGGATGTGTTCGGCCTTTTTGACCCGGAGCAACGCGTGCTCGATCCGTATGCCTTGGCGGCAGTCGGCCGTGAGGGTCCGGGCATCGTTCTCGACCGCCGGAAGCTGGGCTCGGGCGACCGCACGTTTCGCACGCCGGCGTGGCAGGACCTGGTCATCGCGGAGGCGCATGTGCGCGACCTCGCCACGCACGCCCCGGTCACGGCGACGGACGTGGAGCGGCGCGGCTTCACGGGGTTGCGAAGATGGGTCGAGAGCCCCGATTTCCATCTGCATCGGCTGGGTGTAAACTGCGTCGAGCTCCAGCCCGTGCAGGAGTTCGATAACGTGACCCCGGAGGAATACCACTGGGGCTACATGACGAACAGCTTTCATGCCCTCGAGAGCAGCTATGCACTGCAGCCGGAACGCGCCTCGGGCATCGGCGAATTTCAGGAGCTCGTGGCGGCGTTTCACCGGCGCGGCATGGCGGTGATCCTCGATGTCGTCTACAACCACCAGGGTGTGCCGGCGCACCTGATGTTCATCGACAAGCTCTACTACTTCGAACTGGGGTTGAACGGGGAGCTATCCAACTGGAGCGGCTGCGGCAATGACCTCAGGGCGCGCTCGGCGATGGCACGCCGTCTCATCATCGACAGTTGCGTCCACCTCATCGAGGTCTGCGGGGTGGACGGGTTTCGTTTCGACCTCGCCGAGCTCATCGGGCTTGATGCGCTCGTCGAGATCGAGAAGGCGCTCAAGCTCGCCAAGCCCGACGTCATCCTGATCGCGGAACCGTGGAGCTTCCGCGGGCACCTCGCCGGCGCGCTCACCGCGACGGGCTGGGCGTCATGGAATGATGGATACCGCAACTTTCTCCGCGACTACGTGCGCGGCGGGGCCACGCGTGACGCCTTCGAATACTTCCTGAAAGGGTCGCCCTGGTACTTTGCGCACTGGCCGGCGCAGACCGTCAACTACACCGAGTCGCACGACGACCGGGCGTGGATCGACGTGATCACGGAGAACGCCGACGGAAACGGTCACCTGCCCACGCTCAATGATCGCCGTCGCACCCACCTGATGGCGGCGGTTCTGTTCTCATCGATCGGCATCCCGATGATCTCGGCCGGTCAGGACTTCCTGCGCTCGAAGCACGGCATGAACAACACGTACCAGCGGGGTGACCTCAACGCCCTCGACTATCGGCGCGTCCACCGTTTCCCGTCGACCCACGCCTATTTCGCGGGGTGGATTGCGTTTCGTCGCTCGGAACGCGGCCGTTTGCTGCGTCATTTCTCGCGGGCCAGCGAGGGCTTCTTCCGCTTCTGGTTCGCCGACGACTCCACAGCGGCCGTGGTGCTTTACAATGCCGACCGCTCCCAGGGAACGGAACGCCTCCTCTTCGCCGTGAACCCGACGATGACGGACGTCAGCGTGACCCTCGAACCTGCCGTCCTGAAGGGGAACTGGCGTCACCTGGCGGATCACGAGCAGTTCTTCGGCGACCTGCCGAGTCCCGCAGCCCGTCGGGTGGAGGCAGATCTTTTCATCCCGGCTCTGGGCTGCGGGCTCTGGGTGGACTGACGACAGACGCGCCGAGGTGGCGATTCCACCGAGGCCTGGCCTGCGCGTTGCGTACATTTTTTGGCAAGCCCATGGCATTACTGGTCTGAGTGCATGGCGGGCGGGCCTACGGTGACGAATGCGCAAAACCTTTTCATGGCCCCGGGTGCCGACGGACCCAGGCCCGCCAAAACCCTTGCATTCGACCGGGCTGCGCTGTTCGCTCCGGGTTCCGTGTCGTTGAGCCACGGCTCATTTGGAACAGCACAACACCAACCTAGAAATCGGAAAGTCCCATGGCAGTTAAAGTCGCAATCAATGGTTTCGGTCGCATCGGTCGTCTCGTGTTCCGCGCCCTCGTGGAACAGGGCCTCCTCGGCACGACGTTCGACGTCGTGGCGGTGGGCGATATCGTCCCGGCGGACAACCTGGCCTACCTCGTCAAATATGACTCCACCCAGGGCAAGTTCCAGGGCACGGTGAGTTCCAAGAAGTCCGCGCCGGACAAGGCCGAGGACGATGTCCTCGTGGTGAACGGCAAGGACATCCTGGTCGTTTCGGCGAAGACCCCCGCCGAGCTTCCGTGGGGCAAACTGGGTGTCGACCTCGTGATCGAGTCGACGGGCCTCTTCACCGACGCGGAGAAGGCCAAGGGCCATCTCACCGCCGGCGCCAAGAAGGTGATCATCTCCGCCCCGGCCAAGGGCGAGGACATCACCGTCGTCATGGGCGTCAACGACGACAAGCTCGACCTCGCGAAGCACAACATCATTTCAAACGCCTCCTGCACCACGAACTGCTTGGCACCGGTCGTGCACGTGCTCCTGAAGGAAGGTTTTGGCGTCGCCGAAGGCCTGATGACGACCATCCACTCCTACACCGCCACGCAGAAGACGGTGGACGGACCCTCCAAGAAGGACTGGAAGGGTGGACGCTCGGC
>CAYOSX010000123.1:4752-6731 GCA_964406745.1 uncultured Opitutus sp. | reverse complement strand
TCGGCCACACGGTGAGGTGGCTGAGGGCGGTGGGGTTCGTGACGGTGACGTTGAGGGCGACGGCGGTGGCGCCGGTGGGCACGCCGCCCACGCCGGTCACCTGCAGCCGCCGTGTCTGCGCCGCACCGATCGGGCTCGCCGGGCCACCGATGCCGCGGCGGGTGTCCATGATCCGAGCGGGACGGACCGGGTGGAACGTGTCCCCCTCGGGGAGCACACCCGGGTCGGTCGCCGGACCGGAGATCCCGGTGAGCGACGAGATCCACGACAGGTAGGTGGTCACCCGGGTGTAGACGCCCGGGTCGATGGCGCTGGCGCATGCGTTGCCGAAGCTGGTGATACCGGCGACCCGCCACGAGCCCGACACCTCGACGGCCAGCGGACCGCCGCTGTCGCCTTGGCAGGTGTCGATGCCGCCCCCCGGTACGCCGGCGCACAGCATGATCACCCGGTCGTAGTCGACCCCGTAGGTCCCGCAGATGTCGGACGAGGGTGCCGTGAGGACCTGGATCAATGCCTGTTGGAGGATGGTCGGGAACGGTCCGCCGTTGGCGAGGCTGCCCCAGCCCGTGATGAGGGCGGCGGTCCCGGCCGCTGGCCAGATGGCCGGGTCGAGGTCGCTTGGCAAGGCGATCGCCCGGGTGTTCACCCCGTCGAGCTCGATCGGGGTCGCGAGGCGCAGCAGGGCGATGTCGTTGCGGAACGTGTCGGAGTCCCAGCCGGGGTGCACCTCGATGCGGTCGACGACGCGCCGGTCGGCGGGGGTGATGTCCGGAAGGGCCGTGATCCCGGCCGCCACCCGGATCGCCGACGGGCTCTCGCCCTCGACGCAGTGTGCCGCGGTGAGGATCCAGCGCGCACCGATGATCGATCCGCCACAGAACTGCGATTGGAACGGATCGGGCTCCGCCGCGTTCATGAGGGCCGCCTGCCAGGGGGCGTCGGCGATGGACGCGTTGGTCCCCCCGACGATGCGCGGTTCGGCGCTCAGGGTCGGTGTGGGCTGGCCGGCGTCACGGTCGGTCTCGGTTTCGTCATCGGCGCCGATCGCCGGCAGCCCGCTCGCGCCGGCTCGCTGGCCGGTCGGGGTCGTCCCGCCCGCCACGGCCGGTGCCGCGAGCACGGTGGCCGCGATCACCACCGCCAGCAGCGCACCGCCCGCACTTCGACCACCCCACCGCCGACGCCCACTGCTCATCGCGCCGTTGTACCACGGCGATGCCGCCACGACCATGGCCTCGTCCGTGACAGACCACGGCGCGAACCCACGTCTCAGCGACGCATCGCCCGCCCCGGTGTCAGACACGCTGCAGCTCGATGCGCTGCAGCTCGCGGGGCGACGTCCCGGCGCCCAGCCGCTCGGTCGCCCCGCCATCCAGCGACCCGGCTATCCAGCCAGGTTCCGTGTCCGATTCCTCGCGCTGGGCGACACCGTGCGCGTGTCAGGTCTCGAGTTGGCGGGCGAGGGACTCGACGGACTCGATGAACTCCTCGACCATCTCGTAGACCACCTGAGCCGACTTCTTCGACTCGTTCATCGAGCCGACGATCTGACCGACGAAGTAGTTCGCCAGCTTCTCGGCGCCCGAGCCCGGCACGTGCGCGGCGCGGGCGATGCGGGTCTGGGCCGGACCGGTGAGGATCGGCTGCAGCGGCATGCCGAGCGGGTCGGGGGTGTCCTCGCGGGCCCACTCCTCGGTCCACGCCGACTTGAGCATGCGCGCCGGCTTGCCGGTGAGCGACCGCGACCGGATGGTGTCGCCGGAGGTGGCGGCCAGCATCTTCTGCTTGACCACCGGGTGGGTCTCGGCCTCCTCGGTGGTGAGCCACACCGACCCGCACCACACGCCCTGCGCGCCGAGCGCCATCGCCGCGGCCATCTGGCGGCCCCGGCCGATCCCGCCGGCCGCGAGCACGGGCACCGGCGCGACCGCGTCGACGACCTCGGGGATCAGCACCATCGTGCCGATCTCGCCGGT
>CAYOSX010000123.1:0-4717 GCA_964406745.1 uncultured Opitutus sp. | reverse complement strand
CCCGCCTCGCCACCCTGGGCGATGATGATGTCGACGCCGGCGGCCACGTGCCGCTGGGCGTGCACGGCCGAGCCGGCGAGGGCGCCGATGAGCCGACCCGCGGCCTTGACCCGCTCGATCATGAACGCGGGCGGCGGCCCGAGGGCGTTCGCCACGAAGCAGGCGTTGTGCGCCAGCACGATGTCGAGCTGCGTGTCGGCGGCGTTCGCCGAGAACGGCGCGGCCGTCGACCCGCCCTTGGAGCGGCGGGCGGCGATCTCGTCCTCGGTCTCGGGCGGCAGCTCGGGCACCTCGTAGCGGGCGAGGATGTCGTCGACGAATTCGATCGCCTGCGGCGGGATGAGCTTGCGGATGTCGTCCATCGTGTAGCCGCCGTCGGCGTCGCCGGCGTACTTGGCGGGCACGATCAGGTCGACGCCGTAGGGCTTGTCGCCGATCTCGGCCTCGATCCACTCGAGGTCGATCTCGAGCTGCTCGGGCGTGTGGGACACGGCACCCAGCACGCCCAGGCCGCCGGCCTTGGACACGGCCGCGACCACGTCGCGGCAATGGGAGAAGGCGAGGATCGGGAACTCGATCCCGAGGAGTTCGGTCACCGGGGTGCGCATGTCCCGAACCGTATCGATCGCCAGGGCGCGGCCCGTGATCGGGTACCCGCTGGTCTCGATCGCGTCGTCGCCCGCCGCCGACCGCCACGACCGTCGCCACGACCGATGGGTGCGGACGGCAGGACTACGGTCGACATGTGACCGACATGCCGCCCCCGCCCGGACCCGTCCCCACACCGCCGACCGACGGACCGGCCGGTCCCGCCGGTGCGCCCGGCGCGCCGCCGCCGGCGATGGTGCTGCTCGGCAAGCGTCGCAGTCCCTGGCTCGTCATCCTGCTGTCGGTCGTGACCTGCGGGGTGTGGACCGTGGTCTGGTCGTACCAGGTGGGCGAGGAGCTCAAGGTCTGGAACCGAACCGGCCTGGGCGGCGTGCCATACCTGTTCATCACGTTGCTGGTGTCGCCGGCCACCATGTTCCTCCTCGCCGGTGAGGTCGAGCAGATGTACCGCGCGCAGGGCAAGGAGCCCCCGATCACCACGCTGTGGGGCCTGTGGTTCCTGCTGCCGATCATCGGCAACGTCATCTGGTACCTCCGCATCCAGGAGGCCCTCAACGACCACTGGACGGCGCACGGCGCCACCAACGACCCGAGCATCTGAACCCCGGCCGGCTCCAGGGCGATCGTCGTCGCCCGCCGACGGCGTCAGCCCGCGACGGCGTCAGGCCGGGACGGAGTCAGCCCGCCGAGGGCGTCAGGTCGCGACGGCCACCATCGCGATCGCGAGTGCGCCGCGCGCGGTCCACGCCATCGTCCGCGCCCAGTTGGAACGGACCAGGAGCCGATGCAGGTCGGGGTCGAAGCCCGCGAGCAGCCGCCCGTGGAGCGGCGCGTAGAAGGCGCCGGTCGCCACCCAGATCGCCGCGAGCAGGGCACCGGCTCCGAGCGTGAGCAGCGCCGGGAGCTCGTCGGCGGTCAGTGCCACCACCGCCGCCGTGACCACCTCGGCCGGAGCCAGCAGCGCCAAGACCAGGACGACGCGACGCTGGTGTTCGGCCTCGAAGCGTGCGAAGTGCTCGTGCGGCACCAGCGCCATCTGCGGGTACTGGACGAGCTGGATCATCCAGATGAAGCCGACCATCGCCCAGGTGGCAGCCAGGTGGGCGAGGAGCCAGCCGTTCATCGGGGACGAGCATCGCGTTCGACCCGACCGGCTGCACGATCGACCGGCGATCGACCGGCGGTCGTCCGGCGGGTGACCGGCCGTCTGACCGTGCGACCGACCCTGCGAGCGGACGAGCGTGGGCGGCGGGTGAAGGTGTCAGGACGCGCGACACTTCCCGCCCATGGCCACCGCACCCAAAGACGCCACCGCCCACACGCGTGCTGCGAACGCCCCGGTCGAGCTCGGCTTCGATCCGGCCGACCACGAGCGGGCCAGCCGTGGCCTGATCGCCCAACATCCGACCGGTGTGATCGACACCCCGCTCGGCGTGGTGTGGGACATCAACCGCTACGACTTCATCGAGCCCGGGAGCACGAACCCCGACACCGTCAACCCCAGCCTGTGGCGCCAGGCCCAGCTCAACGGCGTGCACGGCCTGTTCGAGGTGGCGCCCGGCGTGTGGCAGGCGCGGGGCTACGACATCTCCAACGTCACCTTCATCGCCGGGTCGACCGGGTGGATCGTGATCGACCCGTTGACCGTCGAGCCCACCGCCAAGGCCTGCCTCGACCTGGCGAACGCCACGCTGGGGGAGCGGCCGGTGGTCGCCGTGATCTACACGCACTCGCACACCGATCACTTCGGAGGCGTGCTCGGGGTGACCAGCCAGGCCGACGTCGACGCCGGCCGCTGCCGGATCATCGCCCCCGAGCACTTCCTGCGCGAGACGATGGCCGAGAACGTCATCGCCGGCTTCGCCATGACGCGCCGGGCGGCCTACCAGTTCGGCCCGCTCCTGCCCGCCGGGCCCCGCCAGCACGTCGACTGCGGGCTCGGCAAGGCCATCCCGTTCTGGCCGCCCGGGCTGATCGCGCCCACCGAGGACGTCACCCACACCGGCCAGGAGCTGATCGTCGACGGGGTGCGGATCCTGTTCCAGCTCACCCCGGGCACCGAGGCCCCGGCCGAGATGAACTTCTTCTTCCCCGACCGTGGCTGGCTGTGCACGGCGGAGAACTGCACGCACAACCTCCACAACCTGGTGCCGATCCGCGGCGCACAGGTGCGCGACGCGCTCGTGTGGTCGACCTGCATCAACGAGGCCATCGAGCTCTACGGCGACCGGGTGGAGCTGATGTTCGCCTCGCACCACTGGCCGCGGTGGGGCCGCGACGACGTGCTCGGGTTCCTGCGCCTCCAGCGCGACCTCTACCGCTGGATCCACGACCAGACGATGCGCCACGCCAACCAGGGCCTGGTCGCCACCGAGATCGCCGAGCTGCTCGAGCTGCCGCCCGAGTTCCGCACCGAGAGCCACACCGTGGGCTACTACGGCCATCTCGCCCACAACGTCAAGGCCGTGTACCAGCGCTACCTGTCCTGGTACGACGGCAACCCGGCGAACCTGTGGAAGCTGCCGCCGGTCGAGGCGGGCTCGCGCTACGTCGAGCTCGCCGGCGGCCCCGACGCGCTGCTGACCCACGCCCGCGCCAGGTTCGACGCGGGGGAGTACCGCTGGGTGGCCGAGGTGGTGAACCACCTGGTGTTCGCCGATCCCACCAACGTCGAGGCCCGCGAGCTGCAGGCCGACACGCTCGAACAGCTCGGCTACCAGTGTGAGTCGGCGACGTTCCGCAACGCCTACCTGACCGGCGCGCAGGAGCTGCGCCACGGCACCCTGCCCTCGCGCCCGGCCGGCCGCAGCGGCTACCTCGATGCGATGACCGTGGATCAGGTCGTCGACTCGTTGGCAGTGCGCATCAAGAGCGAGGAGGTCGGCGGGCTCGCCGCGCTCGTGAACTTCACGTTCACCGACCTCGACGAGCAGTGGACGCTCGAGCTCTCGAACCGCACCCTGCACCACACCGCCGGGCGCCACGCGATCGGCGCGGACGCGACGGTCACCACCACCCGGCCGGTCCTCGTCGACGTCGCCGGTGGAGATCGGACCTTCGCCGAGGCGGTCACTGCGGGCGACGCCGTCATCGAGGGGGACGCCGGCGCGCTCGGCCACATCTTCGACCACCTCGAGGTGTTCATGTCGATGTTCAAGATCGTCGAACCCTGATCCGGACGCCGGCCGTCAGGGACGACCGATCACCCGCAGGCCCGCGACGATCGTCCGGGTGAAGAACGCCACCAGGTCTTCGCGGCTGCGCGTCGGGCGGCCGGTCGCCTGTCCGACGCCCTCCATCGACGGGTGGAGGACGAGGAGGCCCTGCATGGTCGACCAGCAGAGCTTGGCACCGTCGTCGGGATCGACGTCGAGGCCCTCGTCCTCGATGAACGCCGCCACCACGTCGCGCAGCACCGTGTAGGCCCCGGTCCCGGCGTGGATCAGGTCGGGATCGTCGTCGCGGACCACGTCGTGGCGGAACATGACCTCGCAGTGGGCGGGGAAGCGGACCCCGACCTCGATGTACGCCGTGCCCATCGCGATCAGTCGATCGGCGGGATCGTCACTGGTGTCGATGGCGGCGCGCGTCGTCTCGGCGAGTCGCTCGAACCCCTCGATCGCCACCGAGGTGAGGAGCCCGGCCATGTCGCCGAAGTGGTGTGCCGGGGCGGTGTGGGAGACCCCGGCCCGCCGAGCCACCTCTCGCAGGCTGAAGCCTCCGAGGCCCTCCTCGACGATCACCTCGCACGCGGCGCGCCGCAGGGCGTTGGGCAGGTCGCCGTGGTGGTAGCGGTCGATCATCGGCTCCATGTTCGCCGCCCGCGGTCGCGATCGGGTGCGTCGGACGTCACGCCGCGAACGGCAGGAGTCGCTTGACGAGTCATTCCGGCATCTTTACAGTGCCAACTTGACAACGGCAAGATATGTCCCGAAAGGCCGCCATGACCCCCGCTCCACCCCCGCCCGGATCATCCGCACCACCACCAGCGCCCCCGACTGTCGCCACCGCATCTGCCGCCGCCGCCGCACCTGCCTCCGCACCCGCAGCCGCACCAGCAGAACCGGGCCGTGCCGCGGCTCCGGCACCGTCTGGGCCGACCGACTCC
>CAYOSX010000122.1:0-6762 GCA_964406745.1 uncultured Opitutus sp. | reverse complement strand
CGGGTGATGACGTCGTAATCCCATTCGATCGCGCCCTCAATCGATCCGTCGGGGCGAAGGATGAACACCTCCTGTTGCGGCGTGCCTTTGTTTGCGTTCAGCCCGCGCCGGATGAAGAGCCTCCGCTCGTCGTTCTCGACCAGCACCAGCAGTTCGGTCTCCGGGCGAACGTCCAGGTGCAGCTGCCCCGCCGAGAGGCGTTCGATCTTCAACGGCACCGGGGCAAGGCGCGACCGGACTTCGAACAGCGACCGTCGGTGATCCTCGACCCCCTGGCTGTCGTCGATGATGAACCGCGAAGTCCCCCAATCGGTATCCGTCTGGATGATCGCGGTGAGCGCCCGGCGACCGAGGTGGTACGTCGCCTCGGGGTTCGAGCGCACCGGAAGATCGTGCGCGTTGGCATGGGCGTGTGCCGCGACGATGGCCGGCAGATCGTCGGCCACCCCGTCGCCCACGGCACCAAACGCTTCGTAGGTGACCACCCCCGTCGTTTCATCCCGGGGTCCGTCGGCGCCGCGCACGCCAAGGGCAAGGAGGCCGCCGATCGCGGAGATCAACGGATACGCAAGGGCGAAGCCAAGGAGGTTTCGAATCGTTCGCGGGAAGTCGTGGGTCATGTTAATTACTTGGAGAGCCGCGGGGCCGAATAACCTTGGTCGCGCAGTTTCTTCAACAGCGCCTGCAGCGCCTGAACGCGCTCAGGGAACCGGGCGGCGAGATTGCGACGCTGTCCGGGGTCTTCCTTCAGGTTGTAGAGTTCGACCGGCTGCTCGTCATCGGCCGGTTGCTTGTGCTTCTCATTCCATTTCGCCGGAACGGGACGCTCGTCTCCCGTCTTCGTGGCAATGAGCACCCAGTCGCCGTCCCGCATGGCGTAGCGATCCTTATACGTATTGTGGACGATCGCCTGGCGCGGACCACGTTCAGCCTGCCCTCGCAAGTAGGGAAGGAAGTCGTGGGAGTCCTCCGCGGAATTTTCAGGCAACGCATACCCCACCAACGCAGCGAGCGTGGCCATCAGGTCGACCTGCGATATGAGCGCATCGGACACCCTCCCCTGCGTCGTCACGCCGGGCCAGCGGATGATGAAAGGCACCCTGTGCCCACCTTCGTAAATGTCGCGCTTCACGCCGCGAAACGGAGCAGACGACCAATGATCATGTTTGTCGTCACGCGCGTACGCGTAGAACTCCGAGCCATTGTCGGCGGTGAAGATGACGAGCGTGTTGTCGGTCTGGCCGATCTGCTCGAGCGCCGCGAGGATGCGCCCGCACGCATCGTCAGTCTGATGCACGAAGTCTCCATACGGCCCGGCCTGCGCCTTGCCGTGAAACTCGCTGTTGGGAATGATCGGCGCATGCGGTGACGGAAACGGGACGTAGAGAAAGAACGGCTGCGTCTGCTCTTTGCGTGAGAGGATGTAGTCGACGCTCCGCTGCGTCAGCGTGGGCAGCACCGCGTAAGGATCCCAATCCGAGAGCGCGGGCCCATGCCGGGATTCCCACGAGCCTTCCGGCGGCGGGCCGGGTCGGCTGGCGAAGGTGCCGCGAAAGACGGTGTCCGGCGCGCGCACGACCATGCGATCCTCGATCCACGCGTAGGGAGGGAAGTTGATCACGTCGTCACCGAAGTAGTGATCGAAGCCGTGGTCGAGCGGACCGCCGCTCACGGGCTTGGTCCAGTCGAAGTCCTGCGCCTCGATCGAATCCTTCGGCGTGCCCGGCTTGCGAAGCAAATTCCAATCCCAGCCAAGGTGCCACTTGCCAATGACGGCGGTGGCGTACCCTTTTTCCCGCAGCATCTGCGGCAGGGTGAGCTGGCCCGGCTTGAAGACCGGCGCACCCAGGGAATTGACGATGCCGTGAAAGTCCCGCCAGTGGTGGCGCCCGGTCAGCAGCGCGTAGCGCGACGGCGTGCAGATGCCCGAGGAGGAATGCCCATCGATGAAACGCATCCCCGTCGCGGCCAACCGGTCGAGGTGCGGCGTGGGGATCTTCGACGCGGGATTGTTCGCGCCGAGATCGCCGAAGCCGAGGTCATCCGCATAGAGGACGACAATGTTGGGCGTCTGCTGGGAACGCCCGGATACGGCGGCAATGCCAACGAGGAGCAGAAGAAGAAGGCGTTTCATGAAAGACCGATCGGAAGGGACGCGCGGGCGGCTCACCACTCGGCGAGTGGCCGGAGGTCGGGGCGAGGAGGAGCAGGTTCGCCCGGAAACATCTGCACGGCGAGCGTAAGGTCGGCCATTGCCGCGGGTGCGACGTCGAGGCAGAGCAGATTCACTCCGGGATTCGGCGCGTTAAAGCCATCGTCCGGCGGATTAGCGGGCACAACGGTGAATGCCGCCCCCGCCGGCGCCAACACGCGCACCGTCAGCGTGCGACCGTCCTGCGTGAGCGTCGCGGTATCGCCCCGCAACGTGACCTCAGCGCGCGTCGCCATCTGCCAGCGAATCGCTTGTCCGTCCGTGAGGCCCGCAATCTCGTCCTGCACGACGAAGCCGCGGTCGGGTTGCACGTGAAAGCCACGGCGGACCTGGCTCACCTGGCCGGCAAAAACCGGACTCAGGTCGAGCACGGCCCAGCGGCGATCGGGCCCGGAGGAAAAACGTTCGACCGTCGCGTGACCATCGACACGGTGCAGCTGCCCGTCGATCGTGAGCGTGTTGTGAC
This sequence comes from uncultured Opitutus sp., assembly GCA_964406745.1. Taxonomy (GTDB): domain Bacteria; phylum Verrucomicrobiota; class Verrucomicrobiia; order Opitutales; family Opitutaceae; genus CAMAXB01. The sequence goes on along the minus strand of CAYOSX010000122.1, from coordinate 4,084 downwards.
TGAAGTTATTCAGTCGATACACCGTCCAGCGTTCGGAGTCCTGCGTGCGGCCGAAGAGCTGGATGCCTTTGGACTCGAGCGACTCGTAGTTCTGCAGCCCAAGATCCACGGCCCATCGGACGCCGTCCGCCTCATAGACGAAGGAGCCGGCATCCATGTGACCGTGATTGATCTCCGCGGCGCCGGCCTTGAAGCCGAGGTAAGCTCCGGCCGGATCAGTCCAGGATTCCCGAAAGACGACGAGGGGGTTGAGCCCGCGCCCATGCCAGTCCAGCGGTAGATCTGGAGCAGCCCGGGTCGCTTCCGCCTGCGTCCACCAGAGCGCGGCCAGAGTCGCGAAACGATCGCCGCGAGCGACCTTCGCCAGATCCTCGGACGTTGCCAGCCGCGCACGCTCGAAGGAAGCAAAGCCCGGGTCGTCCGCCGCCTGGGCAAACCAGAACATCGCTGGCTCGAAGTTGGAGCTTTCCCGTCCGTCTGCGAAATTCCACGTCCGCCGGGTCGCGCCGATCGTCTGCAGGTAGGCTCCCCCGCTGGCGAGAAACCCGGGGGCTGACCGCATTCCCCAATCGGTGCCAAGGGCTTTTTCCACGGCCGCAATGAGCACGACCTGATACGTCGTCCCGTAGCTCCAGTACGAAGGGCCTTCCGGATAAACCCCGTCAGGTGCATAGGGCTTGAGGCCGTGCACGATTCCTTCCTTCGCGCGTGCAAGGACCTGACCTGCCTCATCAGGCACGTCGTCGCCCACCGCCAGCGCGCCGAGGACAAGCCCGCCAAAACACACCTGGTTCCAGTTGTTCTCCACGCGGTGCCAGCGATTGTGACCGGCCTCCGGGTCGAGGCCCGGGCGCAGGCCTTTCTCCAGGATCGCCGCACGAACCGTCGCGCGCACTTCCGGCGACAACACCTCGTGCAGCCAATCGTAACCCAGCCCAAGCGCAGCCGTCGCTTCGCCCACGTCGAGGAAGTGAGACGGGTTCCAATCAGCGAAGCGCGCGGCGGCGAGCATTTCGTTCTCTGCCCGACGCGCAAACGCTTCCTCCCCCGTCGTGCGCCAGGCGTAACTCCAGAGCAGGACGCGCTGCAGCAGGTCACGCGATACGTGCAACAGGCGGCGCCCGGTCATGACGCGTTCCACCGGGGGCACCGGCAGGAGCCGGCGAGCCTCCTCAACAAGCGCCGCGTGATAGGCCGCGAGGTCCGGCTCCCTGGCGAGGCGCACCTTGAGCCGTTCCCAATCCGCCTCCTTCGCCAGCAGGCGTGGATGAGGGGGGAGTTCCTCCTGCAGCGGGAGCTGAGCTTCACTCGAGCTCACCGGAGAGACGATCAGGAGCAGGGGAAGTGCGAGCCAAAGAAGTGATCTCAAAAGCATGAAGGGGTGACGCAGGTTCGCTTCGACGTTCAGGGAATCACTCCGGGAATCGGCACGGGGAAGCGCGCATTTTCGCTCACCTCCCGACGCAAGACCGCCTCGGCCTGCCGGATGAGGTCGGCATGGGACGCAGCGAGATCTTTTGTCTCGGCGAAATCGGCCGCCAAATCGTAGACCTCCCAGGGACCGGGAGCAGACGTTTTCAATTTCTGACGCACAAGTTTGAGGTCTCCCATACGAATGGCCACCTGTCCTTCGTATTCGGGAAACACCCACAGCATGGGCGTACTGCGCGCCGTCTCTTTCCCGGACCCGGTCAACACCGGCCAGAGACTCTCCCCGTCCAGGCCGGAGGGTTGCGCCAGGCCGGCGGCTTCACAGAGCGTCGGAAACCAATCGGGAAAATACGACGGCATCTCACTGACGGCGCCGCGCTCGATCCGGCCCGGCAGGCGCGCGATCATTGGCACACGGATACCTCCCTCGTAAACGCTGCCCTTGTACCCGCGCAGCCCCCCGGTGCTGTTGAAGAAGGCCGCATCGACGCCGCCAACGTGAAAGCGCTTGCTCTGCGGACGCGGATGCGTCGTGCCGTTGTCACTCGTGAAAATCACGAGCGTGTTCTCCGCCACCCCGGCCTGCGCCAACGCAGCCATGACCCGCCCAACGTAGCCATCGAGGTCCGAAATCATGGCCGCGTACCCCGCGCGCGGACGCGGATGCGGCAGGTAGCCCGTCTCGCCACGAAACGGCACGTCATCCCAATTTTCTGGAAATTTCTCCACCGATTCGCGCGGAGGATGCATGGCGACATGCGGTTCGATGAAGGGAAGATACAGGAAGAACGGCCGGTCGCGGTTGGCGGCGATGAACGTCTCCGCCTCCGCGATGATCAGCTTCGGCGCGTACGTTTCGCCCATCCAGTCCTCGAGTCTCACCGGGCCCTCCGGCTGACGGGCGTGACCGGGTATCGGCGTCCGGTTGATGGTGACCTTCTCTGCGTTCCGCCAGACATGCGGCGGATAGAAGCTGTGCGCGACCGACTGGCAGTTGTAGCCAAAGAAAAGATCGAAGCCCTTGCGGTTGGGATCCCCGGTGCTGCCGACGGGACCGAGCCCCCATTTGCCCATGGCGCCGGTGGCATAGCCCGCCTTTTGGAAGACCTGCGCGAGGGTGATGGCGTCCTCGGAAAGTGGATACTGGCCTTCGGTGAACTGGGGAAACGCCCGTTCGACCCGAAAGTTGCCCCGAATCTCGGCATGGCCCGCATGTTTGCCGGTCAACAACACACACCTCGCCGGCGCACACACCGGCGCCCCCGTGTAGTGTTGCGTGAAGCGCATCCCTTCCTCCGCGAGGCGATCAAGGTGGGGCGTCGGTATCTTCTCCTGGCCGTAAGAGCCAAGTACCCCCCAGCCGAGATCGTCGGCGAGGATGAAGACGACATTGAGTCGCTCCGCGGCAACTACAGGCGCGGCGAGCAACCAGGCCAAGACAAGCAACGAAACAAGCTTCATGATCGTTGATCCTCGTGACTCCGGGAGCTGACCACGCCGTCCGCCTCTACTTGCCCTGAAGATAACCTTGCTGGCCGAAGTTGAAGAGCGCTGACGGCGTCCGCGCCCCTTGCATGATGCGTTCCAATTCGCGCACGCGCTCAGGGTGTTGGTCCGCGACATTGAGGGTCTCGTTCGGATCGCTGGCCAGGTTGTAGAGCTCCCAGGGGCCGGGCGTCTCGCGGGCGACGTTATAACGGACCAGCTTCCACGGACCACGCCGGAGCGCCTTTCGTCCTCCGATCTCGTGAAACTCCCAATACAGATGGTCGTGCTGCGCCTGCTCGCCGCGACCGGTCAGCGTCGGGACGATCGACAGACCGTCGACGCCGGCGGGCCGCTCCGCCCCGGCCAGCTCCGAGAAGGTGGGATACAGGTCCCAGAACGCGCCCACGTGGTCCGAGGTTGTGCCCGCCTTCACCGTGCCCGGCCAGCGGGCGATGAAGGGCACGCGGATGCCGCCTTCGTAGAGATCGCGCTTCTGCCCGCGCAGCCCGCCGCTGCTGTTGAACAACGACGGATGGGAGCCGCCCTCGGCCGCCGGACCGTTGTCCGAGGTGAAGATGATGAGCGTGTTCTCGGCCAGGCCGAGCCGCTCGACGGTCGCGACGATCTCGCCCACCTGATCGTCGAGCAGATTGATCATCGCCGCATAGGCGGCCTTGGGCGTGGGTTGGGATCCGTAGGGCCCTTGCCGGTACTGGGGACCGCTGTCCACCCCAGCGTAGGGTTCCTCCTCACCGTAGCGACCACGATGACGCTCAAGATAAGATTCGGGAACGAGCAGTTCCGCGTGCGGAATCGGCGTCGCCACAAAACAGAAGAACGGACGATCCCGGTTCGCCTCGATGAACTCCAGGGTGCGCTGATGGATGAGCTCCGGCGCATACACCGCGGTTCCTCCATCCGCGTTGCCTGGCAAGTCGAAGCGTTGCGCGTCGTCCCACAGATGACTCGGGTAGTAATTGTGCGCGAGCCGCTGGCAGTTGTAGCCGAAGAAGCGGTCGAATCCCTGGTTCTCCGGCGCACCGACGGAGCCGGGATAACCCAGTCCCCACTTTCCGAATACGCCGGTCGTGTAGCCCGCCTGCTTGAGTGCCGTCGCCAAGGTGGGCGTGCCGGCCGGCAGCGGTTCCTGACCCTCCGGCTGGAC
>CAYOSX010000121.1:0-6776 GCA_964406745.1 uncultured Opitutus sp. | reverse complement strand
CGATCGGCTTCGGCGTGCACGACGAGCTGACCTACAACATCAACGCCGACACCTCCGCCGGCGCCATCGCCGGGGCGATCAAGGCGCGCCGCCTGATCTTCCTCACCGACGTGCCCGGCGTACTCGACAAGAGTGGCAAGCTGATCCCCGAACTGACCGTCGACGAAGTCCGCGCGCTGATCACCGACGGCACCATCTCCGGCGGCATGATCCCCAAGGTCGAGAACTGCATCGACGCGGTGCAGCGCGGCGTCGAAGCCGCCGTCATCCTCGACGGCCGCGTGCCGCACGCCCTGCTGCTGGAAATCTTCACCGAGCACGGCGTCGGCACCATGATCCGCCGCGCCTGAGGCGCGCGATCCGCCCAGCCTGAGGCGGATAGTCCATTCGGGTTATTCTCCTGCTCGCGACGCGACCGCATCCTGTCTTTCCGATGCCTGTCGCCGACGGAGCAAACCATGCGCGTTCTTGCCGTGATCGTATGTGTCGCCGCCCTGCTGGCCGCCTGCAACCGCATCCCGCCACAGGAATACGACGGCTACAGCTACGGCGACACGGTGCACTAGAGCGGATCGGGGATTGGCGGAATCGCCAGCGATTCCGTCAAAACCTGATTCGCTTCAGGCCCTCCAGCCTTGCCCCGACGGGCCCGCGAGGCCATGTTGGGAGCATGAGCGATCGCAAAAGACCTCCCCCCAGCCGCGAGGACGTGCTCGACGCAGCGGCCGCCGGCGTCGATCTGACGCAGAAAACGGCCGTCAAACCGCCCGGCCGCGAGGACATTCTCGATGCCGCCGCCGCGGGCGTCGATCTGGCCGCGGGAAAATCCGTCGAGCCCCCCTCAGTGGACACCTGGGTGTTCGATCTCGACAACACGCTCTACAGCGCCTCGAGCAACCTGTTCGACCAGGTCTCCGACCGCATCGGCCAGTACATCGCGAGCTTCCTCGGCGTCGACCGCGAGGAGGCCCACCGGCTGCAGAAGAAATACTGGCGCGAGCACGGCACGAGTTTGCGCGGGCTGATGACCCTGCATGCCTGCAGGCCCGAGGAATTCATCGAGTTCGTGCACGACATCGATCTGTCGGCCATCGGTGCCAATCCCGAACTCGACGCCGCGCTGGCCCGCCTCGAGGGCCGCAAGGTGATCTTCACCAACGGCTCCGTGCCGCATGCCGAACGCATCATGGCGCGGCTTGGCGTGGCGCATCACTTCGAGGGTGTGTTCGACATCGTCGCATCGGACTACATTCCGAAACCCGAACTCTCCGTCTACCAGCGGCTGGTCGGCCGTTTCGGCTTCGATCCGCGCGCCGCCATCATGCTCGACGACATGGCGCACAATCTCGAGCCCGCGCACGCGCTGGGCATGCGCACCGTATGGGTCCGCACCCCCGAGAGCCAGGAGCGGCTGGCGGCGCTGGGCGGCAGGCGCGACCACATCCATCACGAGACCGACGACGTCACAAGCTTCCTGCAGGACTGGCTGGCGAAGTAGCGTAGCTGCAGGATTCTGACGCGTTGCGGCGATTGTAGGCTGCAATCTGCAACCCAGCGGTTATCCGTTCGACACCGTCAGCCAATGTCCGCGCCAGCCTCGATGCGGCCGGCAACGATCGGTTCGCGGCGGTCGTCATCAGTCCGCTGCCAGGTCACTATAGCCGAGCCAAACCAGTCCAACAGAACCAGCGCCGCAGCCCGCTCGCAGACGTCAGGTCGAATCAGATGACACTCGAGCGTTCGGGTCGTTTCGAGACTTCAGGCCGCGAAACAGTTGTAAGCACTCCTTGTGGAACTGGTTTACATCGCCGCGCATGACCTTCGAGAAGGCCGGCGAGTGAACGGCAGGTGACGCCTCGCTGGACGCCATGTCCAAAGCTCCAGACATGAATGCCATATCCGCGAAGTCGATGCACGAAGACAGGTCCGGCATTTCGCCGGCATCGACGCAAACAAGCAGCGAATCCGTCAAGTTGTCCGACAGTGCAATTTCAATAGCCTGCCCAAGGGCAGTGCAGGCCTGGCTTATTTGTCTGCCGTTCTGGAACACGGCTTTTGACCTGACGGAAGTCAAGGTCGTTCCCGACGATCTGGCCAGGACGATCAGGGCGGTGTGCGATTCGTCGATCTCTTCCTGTGAGCCGAAGAAGAAAATTATCGGAGTCCGCAATCTGCTTTCGCCATCTCCGGTCAGGTAATTGAGAATCCGCTTCGGATCGTCGGGCAATATCATGCCGGGAGTTGGATTTACCTCGCATATTGCTGTTTTGCTCTCGAGCCACGACACCGAAATATCGCGACAGATAAAATCGACGCCTGCGATGTCCAGACCAAGGACGGCGGCCGCTCTTTCGGCCAGTTTGAGATTGTCGGGGTGAGCTTCATCGGTGACTATTCTGCCCGTCCCGCCTGTCGATACGTTGGCGTTCGTTCTTAGAAGCACGATGCGTCCCTGGTCGGGAACATCGCCAAGAGCCAGGTTCTGCCTACGGAGCAAACCGATCATGATCGGATCGTCCTTTTTCACGAATCCGTATTCCCTTAAGTCGATCGCCTTGAGTCTTTCGATCGCCGCCTGATCGATCAGTTCGCTCACGGTGTGAATCCCGTCGCCGGCAACACGCGCCGGCGCTCTTTCGTAGGCCCTTACCGCCTTTCCATTTATGACCGTTATGCGGTGGTCCAGACCATCGATGTGCTCTTCCACCAGGACGTTTCCGTAACGCCGCGCCGCCTCAAAGGCCAGTCGCAGGTCTTCCTGGTTGTCGATGCCGGTTTCCACCGCCGTTCCGAAATCGGTGTTTTGCGGCTTGACCACGACCGGGAAACCGATTTCATCGGCAGCGTTCCGGGCGGCTTCGACTGTCACGACTGTGCGCTGCTTCGGCACCGGAAGCCCGTTGAACGCCATGATTTCATTGGCGAGCGACTTGTTGGTTGACGTCACCACGCCAAGATAGCTCGTCGCCCCCGAGAACCCTTGCCAGAGTCGCTTCTGTTGCGATCCGTTCCCGAACACGAACACGGGAAGCATCTCGCTTGCTCTCCGACAGGGAATTTGCCTCGATCTGGCGAGATGGATGCAGGAAAGCGTAATCTCGTCGGGGTAGCGCCGTTTGGCGAATTCCTTGATCTGTCCCAACCGCCTGATCGCCGCTTCCCGCTCGAAAGCATGCGCTTCCTGATAGGCTGAGGTTTCCACGACAAAGCGATATGAAGAATGCAGAACCTGCAACGTCGCCACGTTGTCGATATATGGATACTCGATCCCGGTCGCTGAGACAGCCGGCGCGGCGTCCCTGAGAAGATCCACGAGAACGTGTCTTGAAGACAGTTCCAGATACCTGGCGAGATCGAGCAGAGCGCCGCTTGCGCGATCCATTGCCGAGTCGGTCGCCGGATTTGCGGCGGGTGGAGCGTTCTCTTTGCTCGCAACAATCTCTTCAATCAGATGGAGGGTTTTCAGAAAGTTCGGATTGTCCGTCGAAATGAATGCAGGCCAGGCGACTTCCATGCCGAGATATGGATAATGAACATTGTCGGAGTGCTTCTTCCAGACAGTTCGTACAAATCGAATTGCCATTGTCCAGGTCCGTCGATCCGGGTTTGCGACGACTCTCTTGCGGCCGAGGTTGGGGGCGCCGGCCACATTTGGCAACAGCCTGACCTGCCGCTGAAGTTTCATCCAGTCGCTGTCGGACTCTTTGCCGTTGCTGCGCCTGCCCCCAACCCTGGACCGGGCATGGCTGAAAAACCCCGCCCCGTCCGACGGCAAGCTGAACAGGATTGCCCTGTCGTCGGATCAGGCATTGCCGGCGCATTGTCGCCGACCGCGCTGTGCGGTCGGACCGTGTTGCAGTCTCCGCGCCAATCTTCGCACCATCGGCGCGCCTCGTCGAGATTCCCGAACCAGGTTGCGTTGAGGCACTCGGCACCGAACTTGCCGTGCAGCGATTGGATGCGGGCGCTGCCTTCGGCTTGTCGATCCACCTGAACTCGAGCGTGACGCTACGGATGAAGGCACGCAGGTCGAGCTGCTTGCCGACAGACTCTGGCCCATTGTCGAGACGGATGGTCTGCGGCGACGGGCGACGACCGCGCCCACATCCATCACGAAACCGACGACGTCACAAGCTTCCTGCAGGACTGGCCGCCGCGATAGACCCCGACTACAATTTCTGGGCTCGTAGCTTGGGAGGCGGACATGTCGGAAACAGCGTCATGGATAACGACAATCGCTGCTGTCGCAACAGCTTTGTACGTTTTTCTTACTTGGAGAAGCTACAAAAACATCGAATGGTTTACCGGCTCGATGGAGAACTACGAAATCGTCAGATTGAAACTTGAAGCACTAGAAAGAGAAAATATCCGGCCAGAGTTTATATGGTGGGATCCAACAATCGGCGGTCATCCAACAATTGAAGGACGAAAGCACGGCGCAGCGTTCACTGACTCAAAGATTTACTTGTACGTGCCGCGCCGTGAACGATCCGTACAATTCAACTTGCTTTGGAGCATGTCCGAGTATTTCAAACTTATCTGTTCTTATTTTTTCAAGTGGCGAGTACCGCCAGGTTGGCGGTCATGACAACTTAAATAAAACTACCAAGGAACCAGTTGGCACAGGAAGGCGTTCAGGCCCTGACGTAGAACTGCCGACGGAGCCCTGCCATGTCCGCCACCTCGCGCCGCAATCCCTTCGCCGTCCTGGCCGTGCTCGCCTGCCTGGCGCTTCCCGCCACGCTTGCCGCCTGCGGCGGCGACGACGACAAGGTCGTGGTCAGGCCGGAAGCCCCCAGCCGCGGCCAGCAGCTCATCGATCTGCAGCGCGCCTACGAATCGGGCGCCATGAACCGCAGGGAATACGAGCGCGAACGCGAGAAGCTGCTCGAGGACTAGGAACGATCGTACAGCAGACCGATTGCGCCAGGCTCAGTTCACCGCCAGGAACAGGCGCATCGGTTCGTCGATGCCCTTGAGCGTGTGGGAGCCCCGATCGGCGAAGCGCAATCCCGACCCCGCGACCAGGTCGCGCACCGTCGAGGACACCATCACCTCGTCCGGCCCAGCCTGCCCCGCGACCCGGGCCGCCACCGCCACGGCGAGGCCCGAAATATCCTCGTCCTCGAGCGCGATCTCGCCGGTATGCAGGCCGATCCTGATCGCAAGTCCCAGTTCGCCCGCCGCCGCCGCCGCCGCCAGCGCGGCATGCACCGCGCGCGCGGGCCCGTCGAAGGTCGCCATGAAGCCGTCGCCCAGGCCCTTGACCACCCTGCCGCGCTGCCGCTCGATGGCGCCGCGCACGGCCTGATCGTGCGCCACGCGCCTGGTGGCCCATTCGCGATCGCCCAGCGCCGCCGACTGGCGCGTCGAATCGACGATGTCGGTGAACATCACCGTCGCCAGCACCCGCTCCACCGCCGCCAGCGGCCGGGCGCCGGTAATGAACTCCTCGACCTCGTCCAGTTCGGCATCGACGTTGCCGACGAAGGCCAGATGGTCGGTTCCGGGGCATTCGACCAGCTTCGCGTTCGGGATGGCATTCGCCATGAAGCGCGCCGCCTCGATGCTGATGCGCCCGTCGCCGGTGCGATGCAGTATCAGCGTCGGCACCGCGATGCTCGGCATGATGGCGCAGACGTCGATCTCCTGGTTCATGCGCATCAGTTCCTTGACCGCGCCAGGCGAGCCGCCGAGGCGCTCGTAGCGCGCCCACCACTGCACGAAGGCGGTATCTTCGGCCATGCCGGGCGCGAAGCTGCGGATCGTCTTGCCCTCGCCCCAGTGCGTATCGACCATGGCGACGAATTCGTCGAACTGCGGGTTGTTCTGGACCCAGCGCAGGAACGAGCCATAGGCGCCGATCAGCACCAGCGCCTCGACCCGCGCCGGATGGGTGGCGGCGAAGAGCTGGCACATGGCGCCGCCTTCGGAGATGCCGATCAGGCTGGCATGGTCGAAATCCGCAGCATCCATCACCGCCCGGATGTCGTCCATCCGCTGGTCGAGCGTGGCGACGCTGGCGACATGGTCCGACAGGCCGGTGCCGCGCTTGTCGAAGATCACCACCTCGCCCATGCCCGCGAGCCGCTGCAGGAAATGCGCCGGCTTGGGGTGCTCCCACAGATGTTCGACATGCGACACGAAGCCCGGCGCGAAGACGATCTTGCGCGGGCCGCTGCCGAACTTCTGGTAGGCGATGTTGACCTCGCCGCTTTTCGCGTATCGGGTGACCGGCACTCCCATGTCTCCTATCTAGCATCCGAAGCGCCGACCCGCAGCCACCCCTTTCGCTGCAGCCGAATATTTGGCAAGGTCCGCCCCGGATTTTCAGGATAGATCAGGGACCGGGGACCGCCATGGACGCCAAGCAGCTTGAGACCGCGATCGACGCCGCCTGGGAGGCGCGCGAGGGGATTTCCTCCAGCACCAAAGGCCAGATCCGCGACGCCGTGGAAACGGCGCTGGACGGGCTCGACAACGGCACATTGCGGGTCTGCGACAAAGGTCCGGCCGGCTGGACGGTGAACCAGTGGCTGAAGAAGGCGGTGCTGCTGTCCTTCCGCCTTTACGACTCGGTGCCGATGGACGGCGGCGCGGCGTTCCCGGGCAAGGGCATGGCGCCGTGGTTCGACAAGGTGCCGCTGAAGACCTCGGGCTGGGGTGCCGCCGAATTCTCCAATGCCGGTTTCCGCGCCGTGCCGGGCTCGATCGTGCGCCGCAGCGCCTATATCGCGCCCAACGTCGTGCTGATGCCGAGCTTCGTCAATTTGGGC
>CAYOSX010000120.1:0-7012 GCA_964406745.1 uncultured Opitutus sp. | reverse complement strand
GACGCCCGTACCGATGACGAAGCGTCGGATGGCCGCGGCCGTCACCCCGCGGCGGCGCAGGCCGGCGAGGGTGGGCATGCGCGGATCGTCCCAATCGGCGACAACCTGCTGGTCCACGAGCTGGAGCAGGCGACGTTTGCTGACGACGGTGTAGCTTGGGATCAGTTTCGCGAACTCGTACTGATGCGGGCGCGCCCGCGGAAGTTCGAGGCTTTCGAGAATCCAGTCGTAGAGCGCGCGATGCACCTCGAATTCCACCGTGCAAAGACTGTGGGTGATGCCCTCGAGGTAGTCGCTCAGGCAGTGGGCGAAATCGTAGAGCGGATAAATGCACCACGTATTCCCGGTCTGGTGGTGGGCGGTGTGACGGATGCGGTAGAGCAGTGGGTCGCGCAGCCACACATTGGGCGAAGCCATGTCGATCTTTGCGCGCAAGGTGCGCGCTCCGTCCGGGAATTCGCCGGCCTTCATGCGGGCGAAGAGATCGAGGTTTTCCTCGACCGTGCGGGTGCGATAAGGACTATCGCGTCCCGGTTTGTCGGGTGCGCCGCGGTACTCTTCGGTCTCCTTCGGCGTGAGGTCGCACACGTAGGCCTTGCCCTTGCGAATGAGCTGCACGGCGTAGGCGTGGAGGGCGTCGAAGTAATCGCTGGCGAAAAACGGTTCGCCGTCGGACCCGGCGGGCAGGGCGGGTGCGAGGAAATCCTCACGCTCGCCGACGCGCTGGACAACGGGCTTGGCGCCGCGGGCTTTGACGCCGAGGCAATGATCGGCCCAGCCGGCAACGAGCCAGCGGACGTCGGCAACGATGGACTCGACGTACTCGACGTCCTCCTTCGCCGGATTGGTGTCGTCCATGCGCAAGTTGCACTGGCCACCGTTTTCGCGGGCGATGCCGAAGTTGAGGCAGATCGACTTGGCGTGGCCGATGTGCAGGTAGCCGTTGGGCTCGGGCGGGAACCGCGTGACAATCCGGTCGTGCCGTTGGGCGGCGAGGTCGGCGGCGACGATGTCGCGAATGAAATCGCTCGGTACGGCTTCGGTGGCGGGTGCGTTCGGATCGGCGGTCATGACGTAACCCGGGACGATGCAAGGCGCCCGGCAGGGAGGCAACGCCGATGTTCGAGAGTGGCACGGGCATCCTGCCCGTGGACGACGCGCCGCGCCGCAGCCTTGTGACTTGGGCGAGTAGCCTAAGTCACCTCACAGGCAAGATGCCCGTGCCGCGGCAAACCTCGGCTCCGTCAACAGGCAGGAATGCCTGTCTCGCGGTTGGGATCAGGGCGCCGCAGGGCGAGCGGGTGGCCTGGAAATGCGGGTCGCCGATTGTTCCATGGAGCGAAGCCAGCCCCCTCCGCCCTGCTGATAAGTCTGCATGTTCTCCTCGCCGATTTCTGCGGCGATGGCGGCCTTGGCGGCATTGACGACTTCGAGCATGCGTTGGCTGCGTTCGGCCGGCGTGGCCGAGCCGCTCCGGCCGACCTCGTTGACCTGCTGCAGTGTGTTCTTCTGCACTGACCAAAGCCGGTCTCCGGATTCCTTCGGCAGGCCCAGTCCCTTCGCGACAGAGTGCGCATGCACATAGCTGTAGTCGCGCGATTTCTCGTATTCCGCGGCCCGCTCGGGACCAAGGGCCTCTATCACGGCGGCAATTAGTTCTCGTTCGGCCGTTTGGCGTTCGGCGGCGGAAGTCGGCGTGCGCGGAGCGGAGGAGCTGAGATACTTTTCGTCAAATGGGCGCTGCAGGCGGAAGATCGTGCGAAACTCTTCTTCGGTCGGCTGCATCATGTCGAGGTTTCGCCTGAGTTGGCTCCCTGTGTTGGAGGTGCGGAATTCATACTCCTCGTATTCCTCCGGCGTGAGGGATGCCATGATGTCCTTGCGCCGTTCCTGGTCGATGAGGGCGAGCGCCTCACGATCCTCGGCAAGCAGAAGTCCCTGGGAAGCCTGCCGCACTTGGCTCTGGAGTTCGTTGTAGTCCCGCTCGATCGCCTGGAGTTCCATGACCTTCGCGGTCGGCAGATTGCCGTAGCGCTGACGGATGTAGGAAAGGTACTGCGTATCGAAGGCGGGCTCCACGGGACCGACGAGGGTGTTCATTCGTTCGTTCTGCTCACGGGCAAGGTTTCGCAACTCGGCGCGGAGCGCCAAGTCCTCAGGGTGAGAATTGCTGCTGTTCTCCCAGTAGCGCATCGGGCTCATGCGCGCGGTGAGGGCCGTGCGCTTTTCGCGATAGTCCTCGGCGAGGTAATGCGTGATGATTCCCCGAATGATGTGCAGTGGCACGCCCCGTTCGCGCAGGTAGTGGGTGAGCGCCTGCAGGTCGCCGACAGGAGCGTCCGCCCATTGTAGCGGAACGACCGCGGGAACGAGGGTGTCGGCCAAGTGGTTCGGTTGAACGACAGCTGGCTCTGGTCCGACAGCGGCGGTGCTGTTGGCCGCAGGCGTGGTTGCTGATTCGTGCTGAGAACCATCAGCCGGACGCATCCACCAAAGGCTATTGGCGACGAGCGACGCGAGAAGGAGGATAACGACGAGGGTCTTCATGGCGCAGGCGGGGCGGGACGCGAAACGGAGGCGGAAGATGGGTTAAGCCAGGAACCGCCGTTCTCCAAGTAGGCGCGATAGGCGTCGGGCCCGAGGACGCCGACGACGCGTTCGGCGGCGGCGCGGGTCAAAGCGGCGAGCTGGGCATCGCGTTCGTCGGGAGCTTTTGCGGTATCCCGCCTGAGGCTGAGCATTTCGGACGAAGCCGAGTCGCGAATGGCAGCGACCTCCCGGGCTGCTGCGTGCGACAACCCGAAGCGGCTGGCGATGCGCGCGAGGGTCGTGTTTCGGCTGTCCGTGGCGAACTCGTATTCCGCATAACGTTCAGGAGACAGCAGGCCTTTTGCCTGCTCGAGTTGTGTTGCCCGGTCTGCCTCGCGGTCGGTCGCGCCGAGGAACGTGATGCCCGCAAAGGCGGCATCGCGGCCGCTCGCGGTGTCGCGTTCGAACTGCACGCGAAAGAGCGTGCGGAATTCCTCCTCGGTCGGCTTGAAGGCGGATAGTTGCGAGCGCAGCCGTACGGTGGTCGGGCTTCGGCGCAGGTCGTACTCGAAAAGCTCTTCGGGCGAGAGCACGCGCTCGAGGTCCGCACGGCGCTCGCGATTGAGAAGAGCGATCTTTTCCTGTTCCGCAGCCGGTAGGTTGAGGGGCGATCGCCCCGCGATCAGTTCGCGCTGGAGCTCCGAATAATCACCTTCGATCCGCTGGATCGCCGTAATCTTATCCTGGGAAAGGGGGCCCCATCGTTGCAGAGTGCCATACTCGTCCAGTTGATCCGTCGATTCCTGGCCATCGGTGATCTCGCGGATGCGGGCGTCGCGTTCGCGTCCCAAGGCGTTCAATGCACGTTCTTTTTCCGCTTCGATGCCGCTTTCGAACGTGAGGGCTATGGTCGTCTTCCAGAATGGAGGTGCCGGCATGTCTCCGACGATGGCACGTCGGCGCTCGTCGAACTCGAATTGAACCTGTGCACGTGCCGCGGCACGCGCGATTTCCGGTGGGAAGCCGGCGGCCTCGAGCTCCGCCTTGAACGTGGCGGCGTCGGTGCGCTTGGGATCGAAGAACGTGGCGACCGCCTTGCGTTGCGCGTCCGAAGACAGGGAGGTTTCGGGCGCGGTAGCTGCGGGGGGCGTGGGAGCGGAGGATGACGAGGGGAGACCTCGGACGATCAGGTAGGCTGCGTTCGCAGCCAACGAGCAAACCAGGAGGATAATGAGAACCTTCATGGGGAAGGGGGAGGCCGGCACGGGAAGGCCGGAATTTGCGCGAAGGTCGGGGAAGATCGCTGCCGTGATGGGGGGATGGCCGGGTTTCCGAAAGCGAGGCGCAAGCTGAGACCTGCGCACACGTGTTGCAAGACAAGGAGTTTGAATGGACGTTCCAGAGCCAGAGCAGGAACGGCTTTACGCATCGATTGGCTTGGAATTTCGACGGATACCGTCCGCTTGCCATCGCGGCGTGAAGCCGCTCCTACTCGGGTTTGTTTTCTTATCCCATGAACCCTCGTCGTGAATTCCTCCGCCTTTCCGCCGCGGGTGCCCTCGTTGGGCTCGCCGCTCCCCGTGCCATGACCCAGCCGGCCAGTGCTTCACCCTCCGGCACCGACCGTGAACGGTGGTGCGCCCTGGCGAATCGCCTCGCCGAGCCGGTGCTCACGAACCTGGCGGCGCGCACCTTGAAAGCGAAGATGCCGGTCGAATCGCACCGTTCGTCGCGCGACCGTCCGCGGTACACCTATCTTGAGGCGTTCGGACGCCTTTTGGCCGGCCTGGCACCGTGGCTTGAACTCGGTGCGGACGGAAGCGAGGAGGGCAGGGCCCGGGCGCGTTGGGCGGACCTCGCGCGGCAGGGCATCGACGCGGCGACCGATCCCGCTTCGCCCGATTTCATGAACTTCTCGCAGGGGAGGCAGCCGCTCGTGGACGCGGCGTTTCTCGCCCAGGCCCTGTTGCGCGCGCCCGGCGAACTCTGGCGAAAACTCGAGCCGCGCGTGCAGCGCAACGTGATCGCGGCCCTGATCTCGTCACGGCCGATTCCGGCGGGCGAGAACAACTGGAAACTGTTCGCTTCCGAGATCGAAGTCTTCCTGCACGTCGTCGGTGAGAAGCGGGACGATGCCCGCTTGTGGGAAGCGTTGACCAAGCATCGCGCTTGGTACGTCGGCGACGGCGTGTACGGCGACGGTCCTGAGTTCCACTGGGATTACTACAACTCCTTCGTCATCCAGCCCATGTTGCTCGATGCGCTCGAGGTGGTGGGCGGTGAGTCTGCGGAGTGGTCGGATTTTCGTGATCGCGTGCGCGGACGCATCACGCGGTGGGCCGAGATTCAGGAGCGTTTGGTGGCGCCTGACGGGTCGTTTCCGGCGATCGGTCGCTCGCTGGCCTATCGCTGCGGCGCGTTTCAAGGTCTCGCGCTCGCGGCGCAACGGGAGATGCTGCCCGCGAAGGTGTCTCCTGCCCAGGCCCGGGTCGCGCTCACGCGCGTGATCGAGCGAACGCTCACCGCGCCCGGCACCTTCGACGGGCAGGGGTGGCTGCGGATCGGCCTCGCGGGAGCGCAACCGGGTCTCGGCGAAACCTATATTTCCACGGGCAGCCTTTATCTGTGCAGCGTGGCGTTTCTTCCGCTCGGTCTGCCCGCGTCGCATCGCTTCTGGACGGATCCCGCCGAACGCACCACCTGGGAAAAGGCCTGGTCCGGCGAGGACCTGCCGGTCGACCGCGCACGCAAGGAAAGCTGAGCGGAATGTGCACAGGAGGCCGCAGAGGCCACGGAGGGGTAGTGGCTGTATCAGTTAAACGAATACAAATCGGAATCATTTACAGGAGGAAACAGAGGTAACAGAGATCGAAGCCAAAGGCATTTTCCTCTGTTTCCTCCTGTAAACACTCTGACTTCTGATCGTTTCCGGGCTCGGTGGGCTTCTGCCCGGAACGACGACTTCCTTGAGGGAATGCGTGCGCAATTGAAAGCGGCCTGTCCGGAAGCGGCCTCGTGATTCGTCGAAGGATTGAAACCACGATTGAACGCTCAACCCATGTAAACCCGATCATGTCCTCCCATACCATCCGTCTGCATCGCGTCGTTCGTTCGACGCCTGAGAAAGTCTACAAAGCCTTCACCGACGCCGATGCCATGTGCAAATGGCTTCCGCCGTACGGCTTCACCGCGAAAATGCATCACCTCGAAGCGAAGGTGGGCGGAACGTTCAAGATGTCGTTCACCAATTTCGGCACCGGCCAGAGTCATTCGTTTGGCGGGCGCTATCTGGAAAGGGTGCCCAACGAGATGCTGCGTTACACCGACGCGTTCGATGATCCGAACCTGCCCGGCGAGATGACTGTGACGGTGACGTTGCGGAAGGTTGTCTGCGGCACGGAAATCACGGTGGTGCAGGAGGGCGTGCCGGCGGTGATCCCCGCGGAAATGTGCCATCTCGGCTGGCAGGAGTCGTTCGCGCAACTGCAGCAATTGGTGGAGCCGGAGACTCCCAACAGCTGAGGTAGCGACAGGCCCGGGCTACGTTCAGGTCGACGGTGAGGTTTCGCCTGCGATGCCGAGGTCGCGCTGAATTTCCTCGAGGGAGCGTCCCTTGGTTTCAGGAACGAAGAGCCGGACCCACACGAGGTGCAGCACCATCATGAAACAGAAGAACAGAAACACGTACCCCGGGGCGAATGCGGTGACCATCGCCGGAAAGAACGTCGTGAGCAGCGCGGCGAAGAGCCAGTGGGTAAAGCTGCCGAGCGCCTGTCCTTCCGCCCGGTGGCGATTGGGAAAGATCTCGGAGATGAGCACCCAGATCACGGCACCCTGACCGACCGCGTGGGCGCCGATGAAGGCAAAAATGCAAATCGGCACGATGGCGTAGGTCTCGGTGAAAAACGCCCACGCGGTCAATCCGAGCGAAGCGATGTAGCCGAAGGAGCCGATGTAGAGGAGGGTGCGCCGGCCCAGGCGATCGATCAGGCCGAGTCCGACAAACGTGAAGACGAGGTTGGTCACGCCGATGCCGATGGATTGAAGCAGGGCGGCCTGCGTTCCCAATCCCGTCATCTCGAAAATGCGTGGCGCGAAGTACAGGACGGCGTTGATGCCGGAGAGCTGGTTGAAGAACGCCACCATGATGGCGAGGGCGATGGGCGTGCGCAGGCCGCGGGTCCAGAAGCGCGAGGCGGAGGCTTTCTCAACGGTGGCGGCATGCGCGAGGTCATCCGCTCGCGCGCGGATCTCGTCGGCGTTGCTTGCGGGATCGATCAGCTTGAGCACCCGCATGCCCTCGGCGCGATCGCCTTTGCGGCTGATCAGCCAGCGCGGACTTTCCGGCAGCGTGAGGCAAAGCAGGGCGTAGACGAGCGCGGGGAAGGCCTCGACGCCAAGCATCCACCGCCACGCGACCGTCTCCGGCGCGAGGCGTGCGATGACGGCGTTGGAGAAGAATGCGACGAGGATGCCGAAGACG
>CAYOSX010000119.1:801-7015 GCA_964406745.1 uncultured Opitutus sp. | reverse complement strand
ATGAGGTTCTCCCGGATCATGTACGAGGCGTTGAGGCTCGGAAAGTAGCCGTCGTAGCTCGTCTTCGTACCGGAGCCCCGCTCAACGTACGCCAGCTGCGAGCCCGCCACGGTGTTCAAAGGCGCAATCACCACGGGTTGCCCGGCGGAATTGCGGACAATGTTTCCGTTCGCGTCGCGCTGATAGATCGCCGTCGGGTCGATGAGCGGCCCCACGCCGTCATCCTCCGTGTGCTCGTAGCGCACGCCACCCGCGAGATGGAGCCGGCTGGCAAAGAGCTTGGCGTCAAGCCGCACATAGGGAGCCCAGATGGTCTCGGTGATGGCTTGGGAGCCGGTCACGCCGCTCCGGTAGGCGTTCACCTCCTGCGCCTGGGTCTGCAGGAAGTAATTCGAATTCTGGTAATATGTGTCTCCAATCTCCCCGAGGTTCATCCACTCCATCCGCGGTCCATACAACAGGTCCTTCTGCGAGTAGACCGGATCGTACCACTGGTCGGCATTGTCGTCGGCCGTGCGGATCACCCCGTCCTCGCCCGTGAAGTTCCAGGCGGCGGTTGGCCGGCGGATGTCGCGGCTCTGCGAGCGGAAATCGACCCCGGTCTTCACCGTCAGGGGCACCCGCAAGCCCAGGTCGCGTTTCGCATTGAAGTACGCGGTGCGCACAATGTCCGAGCTGGAGAGCCAGCGGCCGTTCACCGACTCGAGTCGGTAGTTGGAAAGATCATACGGATCGACCGTGTTGCCCTGGGCGTCGCGCACATCGACGACCCGCGGGGCCTCATACCCCATGTCTTCGAAACGGATGGTCACGTTGCGGAAGAATGCGCTGCTATTCTGGAAATAACCCTTGTCGATGTCGCGGTAGTAATTCGAGGCCCGGGAAAAGGCGCCGCCGACCTGCCAGTCCCAGACCGGTCCGTTGTGGCGGTAACGGATGGTCGGCATGTACGTGGTGCCGTGTTTGTCGGTCGCGTCGTACACGGTCTGCACGAAACCGGCACCGGTCGCGCCCTGCGTGAAGTCGGGACCAAACGAAGCCACCCGACCAACGTCGAAGTTGAGCTGTCGTACCCACCAGTTCGAGTTGAAGAACGCATACTGCATGCCGAAGGTCAGCACACCGTTCTCGGTGATCCGCCAGTCAGCCGTGGCGCTGATCTGTTCGCGGCGCGTCAGCTTCGGACGCTCCTGCACGCGCCAGCGGGCCAGGTAGGGCGCGTCGGGGGTCGTGGCGATAAAGTTCGCGGTGTGACCTTGCTGATGAGGCACCCAGGAAAGCGTGGTGCCGGGACCATTATTGATCGTACGCGTGTCGATTCCGCTGATGGTGAAGCCGAACTTGCGACTCACGGGCACGACGGCGCTGAACTCGAGATTCGGCTGGATCCAGGACTTCTCGTCACCGAAGGGGCCGGGTTGTTTCTTGAATGAGAAATCTTGCTGGGGAAAGGAAGCGTAGACTTTGAATGAATAGAGCGGCTTGCTGCGCTCGAACGCACTCTTGCTGATGAGATTCACGGAACCACCAATCGAGCTCGCCGGAGAATCCGGCATCGGCGAGCGATTGATCTCCACGCGCGACATACTGTTGATCGACATGTTCTCGAACTCGACCTGCCGGCTGGCGTTTGAACTGGCCGCGCTCGCCAGTCCGTTTCCGTCGACGAGGATCGGCGTGCCGCTTGGAGGGACGCCGCCGAGCGACAGCGTGGTGCCATCACTTCCGTTGCGATTGAGCACCACGCCCGGGAGGAACTTCGCGAACTCGCCGACGTTGCCATCCGCGATGTCGGCAAACGAGTCCGTCGCGACGATGTTCTTGAAGGACGGCGCATAACGTTGCTCGTTCACCGCCACGTCCGAAGCCGCCATGTCAGCCTGCGCCGCCACCATGAACGCATCGAGCACAACGGTTTCATCCGTCGTGGGTGAGGTGGGCCGCAGCGCGAAGTCCTGGAGGACCTGCTGGCCCGCGCCGACTTGGATGACCTCCGTAAGCGACGGGAATCCGATGTAGTCAACGCGCACGCTGACTGCCCCGGCGGGCACGCGGGGAAGCCGATAACGTCCATACTCGTCGGTGAACGTCTCGATCGCGTGGGCGGGAACCGTGACACGTGCATTCGTAACGTAGGTTCCGGTCGTTTGGTTGAGAACCGTGCCCGAAATGCCGCCGGTCGTCGGCGCGGTCGTTTCGGGGTTGGTCTGGGCAGGAGCGGCGGCGAGGCCAAGCCATCCGGCCAAAAGGGTGATCAAAGTCTTGCGTTTCATGGTCTGCTTGGGCGGAACATCGCGTTCCGGGGGTGTTCTGGGCAAAGAGTCGGACTCCGCGGTGCGCTCGGCACCGCGCTTGAGGGTGAAGGTGCCCGTGCGGGCATCCTCCTCGATGAGAAGCGCCGTGCCGTTCAGCAGGCGCTGTAACGCTTCACGCGGGGGATAGTCGCCCCGCACGAGGTTGGTCCGGACTCCTTGCACGTGGGCGACGAGGTAAACGATGGACGTGTCCGCCTGTTCGGCGAACAGCTCCAACGCCACCAGTCCCTCCGTCGCCGGGATATGAAACGACCTCGGAACACTCGACCGCGAGCGGACCGAAGAGCCTCCGGCCGCGAGGGCCTGGGACACACACGTCGCCGCCAGCAAGAGGGCGAAGGCGAGCCCGACGATTCGGCGAGGAAGCACCCCGGAAACGCGCACGGCCTGTGGCACCAACAACAGGCGACAGATCATGCGAAGAGAGTGGACGACGGGGCATGCGGGGTGAAGCGCACACTGAGTGCGCACACAAGGAGGACGGCGTCCCCTGCGAAATCCGTTATTCGGATTTTCACTTTTCTTTGTCTCCGATTCGGAGACGCAGGACGGGGCCTCAGCCCACTCCCTCACCGCGCCCGATCAAGCGTCAGCGTACCGTCCGCCTCGCGCCGAACCTGCACGTTGTAATGTTCCTGCAGCACCTGGACAAAGCCTTCGATATCGTCGCCCGGAAAACGACCGCCCACGCGCAACGTGGCCAGATCAGGATCCGCAAAGACGAGCTTCCGCCCTGTCTGGACCTCGAACTGCTGCGCGAGTTCGGCCAGGGTTGCCCCACCAAGGCGAAGCAGTCCGCCCCGCCAGGAGTTCGCGCGGTTAACCTCCACGATATCCACTTCCGTGACCACCACCGGAGTGGCGGCACGTTGGGGTGCACGCGAGACGACCGCACGATGCCCCGCAGTCACGAGGGGAGCCGCGGGCGCCGCTTCCGCAACCTCGTTGGCGAGGACCTCCGGCGGCGCGACTTTGACCGTCCCTTCGGTCACCAACACGTCGACAACCGCGTCCTGCAAAGCCACGCCAAACGCCGTGCCCACCGCCTCGATCTCGACACCCGCTGCCTCGACCACAAAGGGGCGCGACGGATCACGGGTCACCGCAAAATAGGCCTCCCCCTGCACGAGGCGCACGCGACGCTCCGCGGCCGTGTAGATTTCCTCCAGCAAGGCTCCGACGTTAAGACGCGCAAGGGTGCCATCAGCGAGCACACGAGTCTGCGGCGCGTCCGCGGGCCGGCTCATTGTAACTCCCTCTGGCGCCGTGGCCCGGGGAGAAAGCCCCACGTAGGCAACCACGGCGGCCGCCGCAGCCGCCGCCAGGCCGCCCGCCAACCAACGGACGCTTGAGCGAAACCCGCGACGCGGAGGAAGAGCTGCGACAGGCGAAGGCGTAAACCCCTCAAAGCGTCCCCACACGGCCGCCGAACGACGCCAAGCCGCTTCGTTGGCGGGATCGGCACGCAACCAGGCAGCAAACTCCTCCTGCTCCGCAGGGGTCAGGCCACGATCATGTCGCACCACCCATGCCGCGGCGGCTGCTCGATGCGGTCCGTTACCTTTTGTCTTCGAAGACGACGTGCTCATTCGACCGGCATCGCCCCCTTACGCTCAAAATAATCCTCACACCGATGCAACGCCTTCGTGAGCTGCACCTCGACGGTATGCTCGGAGATTCCCAGGCGTTGCGCGATATCGCGGTGGGAAAGATTCTCGAACCGACGCAACACAAACACCGCGCGGCAACGCTCAGGCAACGCCGCAATCGCAGCCGCGAGCAATTCGATCTCCTGCGAGCGACTGACCACCTCGTCGGGCGCCGGTGCCTCGTCCACCACCTGCATGGTTTCGAACTCGCCCACCGACGTCGTTTGCGCAACCGCACGGCGACGGAACAGATCGCGGGCGGCGTTGCGCGCCGTTGCGAAAAGCAAGCCGCGCGTCGACCGAACCTGTCCTTTTTCCCGTACCCGGAGCAGACGCGTGTAGGTTTCCTGCACTAAGTCATCAATGTCCGTCCACGCGGCAATCCGGTGAAGATAACCACGCAGCGTGGTCTCGTGCGGCTGGACCTCCTCGGCAAACCAGCGCGCGGTCTCAGAGTCAGTGGGGGGCATGGTCGGGGCGGGGCGATCCGGTGTTGAACCCATCACTTGCCCGACTCAAGCGCATTCTCGAAGTGGATGGCGTCCACGCTAAGCCAAAACCGATCCAATCGAACCGCCAATGGACACGAATAAACGCGAAGCCAATCCACGCCCCGACCCGCTGTCCGCCCAACTCACCGCACGGTGATCGGAGAACCAATGCACAGAGGCGGATCGGCCCGCTCAAAAATTCGCGTCCATTGGCGTCCCTTCGCGGTATCCCGCTGCGTGGCTACGCCCGGTCCGTCCGTCGAAACAAGACACCGCCCATGAGAAGGAACAGCACGGTTGGCACCCACAGCAACAGGTCCGGCCGCATCTCGGGCAGATTCTCGAGCCAGTTTGCCGTCATCGTCAGAAAATAATAGATCATCACCAGGACCAGGGCGACACCGAGATTCGCCGAGGTCTCCGCGCGCGAAACTTTGATGCCCAGGGGAATCGCCAGCAGTGCAAAGGCGAACACCGCAAATGCACTCGACGCCTTCTCGTGGATCGCGATCGAAACCTTCATTCGCTCCACCGTCTGCTCCGGGGCATTGAACCGGCCTAGCTCCACCTGCAACTGATCGAACGTCAGTTCGCTCAGTTTCGTGCGCCGTGTCGTCCTGCCAAAGATGCGGTCGAGCTCCAGCTCGATCGGAACCTCCTCGGACACGCCGGTCGTGAGCGGCTTGGCGAAATTCTCCGGGTCATCCTCGTCGCGATTCTCCACCGAGACGTTGCTCAAGGTCAGCACAAGTCGATTGGCCGCCTCGTCATAATCGAACCGCCCCGCCTCCGCCCGGGCGAAGACCTTGACCTGCTTCTGGTCATCGAGCTGCCAGAGCCAGAAGTCGCGCAACTGAAGCCCGTCCTTTTGCCCCACATAGAGCACCACGCCGGGGAAATTTCGGATGAACGTCTTGGGCACAATGAAACTCAGCGGGTTTTGCCGCAGGGATTCGGCCAGGGTCTCCTTGTAGGCGGTGCGCGCCTGGGGCATGTAGTAGAAGTTGAGTGCCAGCGAGAGCGCCGTGCCCAGCACGCCAAGGACGATGATCGGCCGCGCGATGAAAAAAAGACTGAGGCCCGCCGCGCGCATCGCCGTGACCTCCTGTTGCGACGACATGCGTCCGAGCACCAGGAGCACACCCGTGAGAATCCCCATGGGCAGGGCATAGGCGAGCACGTACGGCGGCAGCAGCAGGAGCAGCTTGATGAGCGCCTCGGGTGATAACTGCCCCGCCAACGCGTACGAGAGGAGGTCCTTCAGCGCATTGCCGACCATCAACACAAACGCAAACAACCCCACGGCGGCCGCGCAGGTCGCCAGCACATTCCAAAGGATGTGTCGTTGAAGCAGTTTCACCAGGAGGCAGGATTGTCTTTGCGGTTCGTTCGGGCCTTTGTGAAAGCATCTCTCTGTCACGCCAACCATGAAGTTCGTTCCCGCGCGCCCGGCGCTCACCGGCGAAACCCTCGAATCCCTCACCACCCGCCTTGCCGGACGCGGTGAGCCGGCCTTCCGCGCGCGCCAGATCCTCGACTGGGTCTACAAGAAGCGCGCCCGCAGCTGGGACGAGATGACGAACCTCTCCAAACCGTTGCGCGCGTGGCTGGCCGAGACGTTTGAGCTCATGCCGGCCTCCCTTCTGCTCGGCAAACAATCGCAGGACGTCACCGACAAACTCCTGCTCGAACTCGGCGATCGGTCCCTCATCGAAACGGTCATCATTCTCGCCCGCGTAGACGCCGACCGTTTGGTCGT
>CAYOSX010000119.1:0-791 GCA_964406745.1 uncultured Opitutus sp. | reverse complement strand
GAGACCGTCATCATTCGCGCACCCCAGGAGGGCGTCGGCCTCGACCATTCCCGGAAGACCATCTGCATCTCCACGCAAGTCGGCTGCGCCATGGCCTGCTCCTTCTGCGCCTCAGGCCTGGCCGGACTCAAACGCGACCTCAGCGCCGGCGAAATCGTCGCGCAGCTTCTGCAGGTCTGTTACCGTGAGGACGAACGCACGCCCCGCGCCCGGCAGGAACTGGCCTCCTTCGACAACATCGTCGTCATGGGCATGGGCGAGCCCCTCGCCAACTATGACGCCGTCATTCGCGCCCTCACCATCGTCAACGCCGAATGGGGCCTCGGCTTCGGCGCCCGCCGCATCACCTTGTCGACGAGCGGGCTCGTTCCGAAGATCCTCAAGCTCGCCGACGAGCCCCTCGGCATCCGTCTGGCCATTTCGCTCCACGGCGCGACCGACGAGGTGCGTGAGAAGATCATGCCCGTCAACAAGGCGTATCCGCTCGCAAAACTGCTGCCCGCCATCCGCGCGTTCTCCGACAAACATGGCCGCATGGTAACCCTCGAGTTCATTCTCATCGAGGAGGTCAACGACAGCCTGGATCAGGCCGAGAAGCTGCGCGACATCGCCCTCGACCTGCACGCGCACGTCAACCTGATCCCCTACAACACCGTGCAGGACCTGCCGTGGAAGCGGCCCTCGATCACCCGCCAGGAACGCTTCGCCGACGTCCTCCGCGCCGCCCGCGTATCCGTCACGCTGCGACGCGAAAAGGGTCACGATATCGACGCCGCCTGCGGCCAGCTTCG
>CAYOSX010000118.1:0-7023 GCA_964406745.1 uncultured Opitutus sp. | reverse complement strand
CCCGCAGATTTGCGGTCAACTGGCTCGGAGTGTTGCGCTCAGCGACGATCGCGAACTGGTCGATCGTGATGTACGGCGCGCGCTTCGAGAGCTCGAGATAGAAGGTCTTCAGCGACTCCCACGTCGCGCGCGTGATGCGCAGACGGACGGCATTGACCGCAAACTGCGCCGTGCGCTCGGGCGGAAGCACTTCGCTTGTCGTGTTGCCGCCAAGACCCGCGGCCGCGGCCAGGTTGCTCAACTCCGCGGACAGGCGGACACCGTTGAAACTGCGGGCGGGATCAAGGTTGCGAATGGCCGACCTGGCTTCCTCCTCGATGCGCTCGCGCTGACTGAGCCAGACCGCCTGTTCGTTTAACTCGAAGGAGGTGCGGCGATGATCGGCGTACCACGCCGAGAGACGCCCGGAGACGCTGGAGAGCCAGACCACGGCGCCGGCTCCCACGAGAAGAACCAGAAGGACCTTCTCACGAAAAAGACGGCTGAGAAAATAGGCTTTCATCGCTTCAGGAGTCCGCCGGTTTCAACGCATCAGGCCGGAACGTCACCGTCAGCCGGAACGCGGCCACCCCAGCCCGAATCTCCGGGCCCTGCACGTCCACGGTTTCGCATGCCTCGTGTTTCAGAAGCGCGGACTGAAGGGCATCGATTTCGCCCTGCGCACCCGATGGCGTCTGCGCGTCGAGCTGCAACGTGTAAAGGTCAGTGGTATTCATCGCCAGGAACTGGATGTTCCCGCCCGGACGGGCTGCGCTGATGACTGAGACCATTTCCAACGGAAGCAGTCGTCTCGACGAGAGTTCCTCGATTCGTGTGGCGAGCGTTCGCTTCGTCACGATCGAATCGACATCCGGCTTTTGCACGAGGACTTGAGTGGCGCGCGTTTGTTGCCACATGCGGCCGGCGATCAAGCCAACCTCCGCCAGGCCACAGAGCACCAGAATCGCCGCGAAGCCGAGCAGACCGCGCCACAGCCATTGGTCTCTCGCCCGCGCCTGCCGGCGGACGCCGACCTCGGCCTTGTCGCGCACATCCAACGCCTCCGCCTGTTCCACGGGCAGGTTCGACGTGAGCTGACCGGCACGAAACACGAGTTCACGCTCGTTGCTCGCCTCTGCGTCGAGCGTGGGCACCGGAAGGTCCACCACGGAGCGGCTTCCGGGGAGAGAGCGCAGGAGGGCATCGCGGGCGGCCGCACGGGCTGGCGCGTCTGCGTCAGGGGCGAGTGGATACACCGCGACGTCGGTGGGCACGCCGCTCGCGTCGGGAAAGTGCACCGCGGTGACGCCGTCCTCGGCTTCGATCAGCCAGGTGGTCGCTCCGGGAGGCGGAGGCGCTCCGAGGAGGGCGGCAAAGCGCGGCGCCACCAAATCCGCCTGCATCCACCCGTCCGTCTCATTTGCCGGGAAACGCTTCCGATAACTCGCAAAGACCAAGGCCCGGTCGAGCCCCGGCCGCGTGCGATAGCCGTAGTAGAATTGAGTGACCGGAAAGGGCGAGAGCGTCTCGACCGCCAGTTCGACCTGCGCTTCAGGCGTGTCAGCGCCTTCGCCAATCGCCAAGGGCACCACGCGCACGAAGAAGTAGCCGTCGGGCAGGAGGGCGATCTGCCGGGCCGGCACGGCGAAGGCGGAGGAAGTCGGTGCTTCGAGTGACATCTCAGAGGGATTCTTCGTCGGCGACCAGCGTCGCAGCGGGTGCATCATTCTCGCGAATTTCCAGAAGAGTAAAGGGATAGTTGATCGGAGGCGGTGGGCTCGTGTTCGGGTCGGTGGCCGAACCGCCTGGCGCGGGGGCTGCCGCAGGGGCCGGTTGCTCGGCCTGCTCCTTCTCCGTTTTGACGGCTTTCACGGTCCGCGCGCCGCCGGCGGGGGCCACAACGACGGTTAAACGAAAAACGGAAAGGGCCTCGCGGACAATCACCCCGATACGCAAGGCCTGGATCTCCGCTCCAAAGCCCTGCGGAACACCTTGCGCGCCCAACACCGTCGCCACCTCGTTGGCGCGCTGGAAGTATCGCGGCCCCTGAAACTCGAACTGCCCGGCGCCGGCAAGATAGTCCGAGAGGGTCTCCTGCTGTGTCTCATCGTAGCGGGCGAGCGCCGTCAGCACCCCGGGACGCGCCGAGTTCACGTTGGGCTGGCGAAAATCGAAAAGGGAAACGGTCTCGACGAACTGGTGCCAGAGCGTGTTCGGCCGTCCATCGTCCTCGAAGAACAGATCGCGGACCACGTCGATCGACGCGAGTTCGCCGAAGGACCGCAACGAACGTCCGGGTGGGTTGAACGGAAGCGGCGTGCGCTCGTAATCATCCGGACGCGGCGCGCTCGCCGTCATCGCGACGTAGTCTTTTTGCGCCCACCCGAGCAGGGCATCCGTCAACCGCTCCGCGTCCGCCTGCGGTACGTCCCAGCTCTTGAAGAGTTCGACAAGCATCGGGAAATCCGCCCGCGGGAGGGGCAGCTTTCCGCTCTCATCCTCGAAGGTCACCGTCACAGAGCGTCCCTCCGCCGGTACGTACCCACTCCAATCGAGCGGGTCACCCCAACCTTCCGCCGGGCTGCGTAACGCCCCTCCGACCGCCCGGAAGTCCTCCAGCACCGCAAGGGTCGTCTCGAGGGCCGAATACGCTTCAAGCCGCAATGCCGCCGCATCCGATGCGCGGATCTCGACGAGCAGGTCGTCGCTGGCGCGCTCGATGAACGCCACCAGCGCAATGCTCGCAAAGAGAATCATCACGAGCACGATCACCAGGATCGAACCACGGCTGAGGGCATGATGGACGGGACGGGCCATGGTCAGAAGATCGGGAGCCCCTGCGCCATCGTCGTCAGCGGTATCACCGTTTCGCGCCGAAGGTTCTCATAGGCAAACGTGAGACGGAGGCGTTGCGGGGCCTCGAGTTCGCCGCCGGACCCCGTCTTCAGCGACGGAGCCGTTTCCCATCGCTTGAACGTCGCGTCGTAGTACTCATAAGCGAGCGCCGTCGCCAGGGGAGTGAGCACGAGTTCGCGCGGCGGGTCATCCGGGAAATCACGCTCGAGACGCGATCGCCAGAGCAGGATCAATCCTTGGTCACGGCGCACGGTCAGCGCACAGATGACCTCGGGCAACGGACGCTCCGGCCAGGAAAGCAGGCGGCTGCCCGCCGGCAGTTCGAAGGTCAGGAGGTCCTCGGACACACCGCTTTCCAAGCGGACCGATTGGGGGACAAGGGCGGGTGTCTCCGCATCCGCGGCCGGCGGAAGCGCCGCATTGCGAAGCTCGATCTCGAGATAGCGTGTGACCGCACGCACATGCTGGTCAAACAGCCGCGGCTCCCGGTTGCGGCCCCAGATCTCGGTCATCGAGAAAATGAAGGTGTTGAGCGCGACCATCAACGCACCGACCAGCGCGAGCGCGAGAAGCATCTCGAGCAACGTGAATCCCGCCTGGCGGCGGCGGACTGGAAAGAGGCGTCGCGGCGTCATCGTTGCAACTGGCCCTGATATTCGAGGATGCGATTGCGCGCTTCTGTCCGCAGCGTTTCGCGCTCGGCGGCATCCGACCAGGTCGGACGCAACAGCCGGAATGTCTGCACGATCTCCCGGGTGCGTGCATCCGTCGGCTCCGTGATCTCGCAAACGAACGTGACCAAAAACAAATCGGCGACGTTGGTGGACTCGATCTCCGCCCGCCAGCGCACCCGGCGCCCGTCGCCGGCCTCGAACTCCGCGCCTTCCTCGGCCTTGTCTCGGTCCGCCTCCGCCAAGAGCGCACTGCGCGCAAACCGTACATCCTCGTGACGTTCGTCGATGCGATTCACGTCCACGTAACTCGTCAGCACATTGACGTAGGCCCCCCCGAGAGCGATCGCCGCCATGGCAAAAATCGCCAGCGCAACGAGCACCTCCAGCAAGGTGAACGCAGGCGGGCGGGCGGTGGGCGGGAAAAGGCGCATGCTCATTCCTTAGTCACCAACACTTCCGCGCAGGTCCACGGATCAATCGAAAGCACCCGCGCATCCGCCCCATTGCGGACCTGCAGGCGAAATGGCGTGCAGGTGCCGTCATCGAAAAACGTCACGTGTGACAGGGTCTGCGTCTCGACCAGCGTGCCGCCGATCAGCAGACGCCCCGTCGAGCTGGAGACCGGCACGAGAAAATCGATTCGCACATTCCCCGGAGGCAGGGGAAACATCCGCTCGCCGGCCGTCGAAGACGCGTACAAGATGCGTTTGTCGCCATCATACCGAAGGCGAACCTCACGCTGCTCGAGCAACGCTTCGCGGCGCGCCTCCGCCACCGCGTCCCAAAAAACGCCCTCCACGGTGTCGGGCTCCTCCGCGAGCATCCGCGCCGAGGTGCCGATCAACAAACTGGCCAGAAGCCCAATCAGCGCGATGACCAGCAGGATCTCCAGCAACGTAAACCCGGCCGTCAGCCGGATTTGATGAGGAGTGGAGTGGGTCGGGAGGAACACGGTGGGAATGCGATCAAAAGAGCCCGCCGGCATCGAAGGACGCTCCCGGCATCGTCCCTTGACGTGCGAACCTGGCGGACTCGCGTCACCAGTTGCCGATGTCGTCCTGCGTGTCGGGCTGACGGTCGAGCCCCTTTGAGAAAAGGTCGTAGTCGGTTTTGTTCCGCGTTCCCGGGTAACGATACTGGTAGGGCTCCCCCCAGGGATCGAGCGGGATCTTCCCATCGGCCGTGTAGGGTCCGCGCCAGCGATCAGCGCGGCTTGCAGGCGGCGTGATCAACGCCTGCAGTCCCTCCGCCGTCGACGGATAGGTGCCCATGTCCACCCGGTATTTCGTCAAGGGAAGCCGCATGGTCTGCTGCACGAAAATGCGCGTGGTATCCTCCTGCCCCCGATCGAGATCGCCGCCCACATTCACCACCAGAACACCCACCAGGAGGCCGATGATGGCCAGAACGACAATGATCTCCAATAACGTGAAGCCACGCCGGAGGGAACGGGTCTGAGTGAAGCCGGAGCCAAGGGAGGACGAGGGGGATCGCATGGTATTTGAAGTAATGCGCGCGGAATTCGGGTTGTCGAGTGCGCCGCGGGCCTTCTCCAGTGACGGGCGAACCGGAAAAAGGTTTCACTCTTCACCTCACCCCGGGCCTCGCCAACGAAACGCCTTCGCCCTCGACGGAGCCGGTGGGATTGCTCAATCTCCCCCGGTTTCGAACGAGGGCGTAGCTCAGCTGGATAGAGCAAGAGTTTCCTAAACTCTAGGTCGGCGGTTCAAGTCCGCCCGCCCTCACCACCTGCGATCCCGGCGGCATCGGCAGGCTGCAAGACTCGACACCAGGACCGTCGGCACGCTCGCGAACGCGGACTCCTTTTCCCTTGCCCCACCGCTTCGGCACGCTGCACTCAGCAGCCTTTTTCATGACCGAAGCCACGGATCTGCCGAACCCCGACCACGTCCTCCGCCTCGCGCAGGAGCTCAACCTCAAGGTGCACCAGGTCGCCGCGACCGCCCAGTTGCTGAAAGGCGGTGCCACCGTGCCCTTCATCGCCCGCTACCGCAAGGAGGCCACCGGCGAACTCGACGAGGTCGCCGTGACGGCGATCCGGGACGGTCTCGAGCAGATGGCCCAGGTTGACGATCGGCGCACGGCCATCATCGCCTCGCTCAAGGAGCGCAACCTGCTCACGGCCGACCTCGAAAAAGCCCTCGCGGCCGCCACCACCGTCACGCAACTCGAGGACATCTATCTCCCCTTTCGCCCGAAGAAACGCACGCGCGCCACCATCGCCCGCGAGAAGGGCCTCGAACCCCTTGCCGAACTTCTCTGGGCGCAGGATCCCGCCGCCGATGCGAACACCGCAGCCCAGGCGTATGTGGGCCACAACTACACGCTCGACGACGGCAAAAACACGACGGGCACGATCGAGTCCGCCGCCGACGCCCTCGCCGGCGCGCGCGACATCCTCGCCGAACGGGTCAGTGACGATGCCGCCGCCCGCGAGAAACTTCGCGGACTCTACCGCAGCCACGCCGTCATCTCCTCCAAAGTGCTCACCGGCAAGGAAGCCGAGGGCGCCAAGTTCAAAGATTACTTCGAATGGAGCGAACCGCTGGCAAAGGCGCCGTCCCATCGCGTGCTCGCCATGCGACGCGGCGAGAAAGAGTTGTTCCTCATGATGCGCATCACCCTGCCCGACGAGGCGGCGGCGATCGCCGAACTCGAGCCGCTCTTCGTGAAGGCACCGTCGTCGTGCGGCGAGCAGGTCCGTCTCGCTGTGCAGGACGCCGCCAAGCGCCTGCTCTTCCCGGCAATGGAAACCGAGATGCGGCTCGAATCAAAGAAGCGCGCCGATGAAGCTGCCATCAAGGTCTTCACCGAAAACCTGCGGGAACTGCTGCTCGCTTCGCCGCTCGGCCAGAAGGCCGTCATGGCGATCGATCCCGGCTTCCGCACCGGCTGCAAGGTCGTGCTGCTCGATCGCCAGGGGAAGCTGTTGCACAACGACGTCGTCTATCCCGACCGCCACGCCGTCGAGGCAAAGGAAAAGCTGCTGGGCTTCGTCGAGTTCTTCAAAGTCGAGGCCATCGCCATCGGCAACGGCACCGCGGGCCGCGAAACCGAGGGCTTCGTTCGCGGCCTCGGCCTGCCTGCGTCGATTCCGATCGTGATGGTCAATGAATCCGGTGCTTCCATCTACTCGGCCAGCGATGTCGCCCGGGAAGAGTTCCCGGACCACGATCTCACCGTGCGCGGGGCCGTTTCCATCGGCCGCCGCCTCATGGATCCGCTCGCCGAACTGGTGAAGATCGACCCCAAGGCCATCGGCGTCGGACAATACCAGCACGATGTCGATCAGCGCGCGCTCAAAACCTCGCTCGATGACACCGTCGAGAGCGGCGTGAACGGCGTCGGCGTCGAGCTGAACACCGCCTCGAAGCACCTCCTCGCCTACGTCTCCGGCCTCAGCTCCTCGCTGGCGGAAAACGTCATCAGCTACCGCACCGCCAACGGCGGCTTCACCTCCCGCGCCCAGCTCAAGGAAGTCCCCCGCCTCGGC
>CAYOSX010000117.1:0-7029 GCA_964406745.1 uncultured Opitutus sp. | reverse complement strand
CTTTTCATGTGTTTATAATTTGTTTTTTTAAAGGCCACATGGAATCTTCGCATGACAGATAATCATTCCTCTGTGTGACACCGCAGAGTCATGCTTGATTTCATATTTTCGTTTTATGCTTTTCCGCAAATCAGCAGCCTTAATTTTGACGATGGGTCTTTTTATGACCCATGTATTTCTTGCTGCGCAAAATTTCAAATTCAATACTCAACCTAAAGGCGTCAGGCTCAACGTTCAAAATGTTCATCAGGTGGAGCAGGATACCTTGGGACGAATGTGGTTTTCCACTACGCAGGGGGTGGTTTACTCCGATGGAATAGAAACCTATGAGCTGCCGGATACCCTTACTCGGAGGTTTGTCTACAAAATTGAGCTATTAAAGGATGCAGATGGGATTTTATGGATTTATAATGTAAATGGAGTCCCGACAGTTTTGGAGCGAAAACACGACACTTGGTCCGAACTGGTTTTTCCAGCAAGTTTAAAAAACTATTTTTCGACAAAAATTCATTTTTTCAGCATTGGTAAATTCCCGGATAAATATTTTTTTCTGGAAACCGGAAGAGATCTAGTGGTATGGAAATACGGTGAAGAAATAGAGGAAAAAATAGAGCGGGACGTTCAGTCCACCGGGACTTTGATTGCTGTGTCAGAGGTTGCAGATAAAATTTTACTCATTTTTAAAAATGGAACTTATGAGTTGAAGGATGGGAAATTGATCCCATATCAATTCCGAGGAATTCCACTTCCGTCGTTTCCGGTCTTAATCAAGAAGGCTCCTAATGGCGAATTTTTCTTTTTAGGGAAAGATTATTTGGCTAGTGGACCTGCAGCTGAATTTCCAACTCAAATTATAGATCAGGGTTTTTCGACAATCAATTTTGTGGAGGAGGACTATTTTTCGTTGGTTTTTTCCGACGTGAACGTGTTTTATCACTACAATTCACACCTCAAGAAATATAATTCTGTCAGACGAAGACCGGTTCTGATTGATTTATCAAATCTCTTCCGTGCGGTATATATCCAAACGGCTTTTGTGGATAGGGAGGGTTTGCTTTGGGTGGGTAGCAGTAGAGGTATTGGAGTCAACAATTCTCAGGTTTTTCAGAATTATGGCGTTGAGATTGGAAATTTTCTTGCTGAGGAGATAACGGCAAGTATAGAAGGTCAGCCGGGGGAATTTATTTTAGGATTCAACAACGGGATACAAAAAATGACCCGATTTGACATCAAGACAATTTATAGAGGAGCTGAGGGACCACAAATCCCCCACAATAGGATTATAAACTTCTCAAAAGATAAAAATGGAGTCATTTGGTTATCTGCCAATTTCAAAGGTCTTGGTAAAATCCTTCCTGGATCTGAGCGAGTGGACTTTCTTCCGGTGCCTTCAGGTCTGAACGTCTCATCGGTACAGGCTGTCGATGACAGTTTATTGATTACTTCTCCGAAGCGAATTTTTGTAACGGGAGCTAAGTCGGACCCTACAAGATTTTTCGAAAAAGAACTAACGGCTGAAATCTTGGGATTATTTGGAGATGTTGCACCATATTTTAGAAAAGCCGGAAAGCTTTCTAATGGTAAAATTGTAGTCCTACGAGCCAGTAGATTGGAAAATCAATACCCTATAGTCGAAACATCCCGCTATTTCCTTGCCGAAGGATATGATTTCCTCGAGCTAGGGGATGGAAGTATTTTACTTGGCACTGAATACGGACTGAAAATTTATAGGGAGGGATATGTGGGATATTACATTTATGCAGGAAGGTCGATTACCAGACCAGTATATGTCCTAATGAAAGATTCGGATGGCAAAGTTTGGGCTGGAACAGATAATGGAGTATTCATTTTGGGAGATGCAAAAATCGCTCATTTTAATGAGTCAAACGGCCTTATCGGTGATGAAGTAAATCGAGGCGCGTTAATACAGGCCGCTTCAGGTAGAGTTTTGGTGGGCACTATGAAAGGTCTTTCGATTTACTTTCCTGACGAAACATTTCTTGCCAAGGGTGCGCCCAAGGCATATGTGAGATCTATGAAACTTGGTAACGAGGAGATTCTGAATTCGGAAAAAATCGAAGTGCCATACAATCAAAACTCCCTGCAAGTAGAATTCATCGCTCCTGCCTTTAATGAATCCAAGCAGCTTTGGGTACATTCTCGATTGATTAATAAAGATGAGGAAGCCGCTTGGGAAATTGTCAAAGATCCACGATCAAATCAATTGTTTTTCTCCAATCTTCCTTCAGGAACCTATCGCCTCGAACTTAAAACATCTTACGATGGACTCGAGTTTTCTGATACGTTTCAATCAAGTGAATTTGAGATTTTAAGTCCGTTTTATCTCAGGCCTTGGTTTATAGTTCTGGCTGTTTTGTTTCTTGTAGCACTTGGAATTTTGATCAATGTGTTTTTCAGGCAACTTCAAAATCTTGGGATCCTTCAATCGGCTGTTGATCGGGAGAATAAAAATAAGGTGATCGCCGAACAACAGTTTAAAAATGTCTGGAACAGTTCTCAAGATGGGATGCTATTGACCTTGGAGGATGAGAAAATACTCACGGCAAATCCAGCGTTTGCCGAAATGATGAGGAGTGAAATCAAACAGCTGCAAAATCAGCCCTTATCCATTCTTTTCAATTCGGAAGCCAATCAGCAGTTTTATTTGGACACACTTTTAAACCGAGTGCGGAAATCTCCGGGGCAGGGCATTTCTATTGAAGCACAGATTGACTGGAGGACGGGTCCCTTGGAGATGGAAGTATATTCTGTCATGCTGGATCAGGATGAGCGGGGCAAAAGTCTTGTACTATCGGTGTTCAAGGATATTTCTGCTCAAAAAAGTATGCAAAACAAGCTGAAGGAAGCGAAAGAAAAAGCGGAGCAGGCTAATCGATTCAAGTCCAGCCTTCTGTCTAATATGAGTCATGAAATCAGAACTCCCCTCAATGGAATCATCGGAGGAGCAGAGCATATCATGATGACCAAAAGTCAAGACCCGGAATTAGTGTCTCAATTGGATATAATCCTCCAAAGTGGCGAAAGATTGTTGGAGACAATCACTTCTTTATTGGATCTCGCAAAAATTGAGGCTAATAAAATGCCTGTGGAGTACAAGGAAACTGATTTAAAAACCTTTTTTGGGATCATCATGAAGCCACTGATCGCAGCAGCTGAGCGAAAAGGTCTTGAGATAGATTTTAGGTTTTTGCCTTCTCATTTTCAAGCTAAGATCGATCGGAGGTTTATCGAAATGATCCTGAATAATATTGTAAGTAATTCAATCAAATATACTGAGGCAGGACATATAGTAGTATCCTGTAATCGTGTGGATGAACATCTGACAATAGAAGTAACTGATACAGGTGTCGGCATGTCCGAAAGTTTTCAGGATAAAATGTTTGATCCCTTTGAGCAGGAGAGTAAAGGGAATGACAGGCTGTTTGAAGGTACTGGACTTGGTCTGAGTATCACTCATAACCTTGTCCAACTTTTGGAGGGTAAAATTCAGATTACCAGCACAAAAAATTCAGGTACGAGAGTGTTAGTAGAAATTCCTTTGCCCGAACTGTAATTTTTGTAATTTCAAAAATCTAATTCCACCATCAAAGCCAGATTCAGCACATGTTCACACTGAAAATTCTCATTGTCGAGGACGATTCCGTTTCTGCACTTTTACTTCAGCGAGCGCTTGAGAAGAATGCACATCAAATCATTGGAATCGCCGATACAGGAGAAAAAGCCATCGAAATTTTAGCGGAAAGCATGGCTGATATTGTCATGATGGATATAAATCTCGCAGGCGAGCTCGACGGGATCAAAACCACAGAAATTATAAATGAGAAATATGATATTCCTGTAGTATATCTCAGTGCAAGTTCTGATGCCGAGACATTGAACAAAGTGGTTGGTACCAATCCGAGTGCATATGTAATTAAGCCGTTCAATATCAGAGAATTGAATATGGTAATCGAATTGGCCATTTTCAAGGATCGAAAAGAAAAGGAACTTCAAAAACTAAATAATGAACTGGAAGAGAAGGTAAAACAGCGTACAGCTGAACTTTATGAGGCCAACAAAGAACTCACCAAAGCCCTGGAGAAAGAACGAGAAATTAACGAACTGAAATCCCGAATTGTGTTAAATGTGTCCCATGGATTCAAAACTCCCCTGACATCCATTCTTAGCTCCGCACAGCTACTTCAGATCTATGCAGAAAAGGAGCATCCTTTTAAACAGAAAATCACCAAGCATGCTTTTAAAATCGAGAATTCCGTAAGAGCGCTAAACAACCTTTTGACGAGTGTGCTTTTCTTCGGGAAATCGGACGAAAATAAATTGGAGTTCAAGCCGAAAAAGATTTTTTCAGCAGCTTTTGTCAAAGAATTACTTGACACAGTGAAGGCCGGAATAGAAAACGATGTTACAATCAAACCTGAAATTGGAGATTTGCCAAAAACCATTACTTCCGATCCAGAGCTTCTCTATCAGGTATTTGAAAACTTGCTTTCCAATGCAGTCAAATATTCAAAAGACGGCAAACAGGTTGAGTTCAAACTGACTTTTAAGGATAATGAGCTTCAAGCAGTGATTTCTGATAAGGGAATCGGAATTCCGAAATCGGAGCAGAGCAAACTGTTTGAGCGATTTTTCCGTGCTAAAAACGTCGGAATCATAGAAGGATCCGGCCTTGGGCTCTCTATCGTCAAAAAATGCATAGAAGTATTAGATGGGGAAATTACTTTTGAAAGTGAAGTGGACAAAGGCACCAGGTTTCATGTGACTGTTCCTGTGAAATAAATATGTTCCTAAAAGCAAATTCCTTAATATTTTCTCATTCGGGCCAGTCACTGATCACTTTTCCTGATATCAATCTTGACTCCCGGCAAGCCCTCCTGATTTTGGGTAAATCCGGAAGCGGTAAGACTACATTACTCAATCTTTTGGCAGGATTACTCCGGCCAAAACAGGGCGAAATCGAACTAGATGGTTTGAAATTTTCTTCAATTTCTGATCAGGAATTGGACATATTTCGGGGAAAAAACATTGGAATAGTGTTCCAAAAGCCACATTTGATCGCTGCGCTCAATGTGCGACAGAATCTGGAGCTTGTTCATTTTTTCAGCAAAAAGAAAGGTCAGGATATCAACGCTTTGCTTTCGGATCTTGGGATTAGTGACAAAGCCAACGCTTCAGTATTGACACTGAGTGAGGGAGAAGCGCAGCGGGTTTCCATCGCAAGGGCATTGGCCAATAGTCCAAAGTTGATTTTGGCTGATGAACCTACATCTAGTCTCGACGATGAAAACACTGAAAAAGTCATCCGGCTTCTTAAAACTCAGGCTGAAAAAATAGGAGCAGCGCTTATTATAGTAACACACGATCAGCGAGTGAAGAATCATATTCCAAACTACATCGAAGTGACCGCCTCATGAACTTATTGAAGATCAGCTGGAAATACCTGACCTTTCGACCGCTTTCGACGGGTTTGAATGTCTTTTTGCTTGCCTTAGGTTTAGCGATCATCACCGTCCTGCTTCTCATCCAAGATCAGTTTGAAAAAAAGATGAATCAGGATGCCGCAGGAATTGATTTGGTGGTTGGTGCTAAGGGTAGCCCGCTTCAATTGATTCTGTCATCGGTTTATCATGTGGATTTTCCCACAGGCAACATCAAGATGGAGGATGCCCAGAAATTAACTCGCAATCGACTCGTGAAAAACGTGATTCCGCTTGCTCTTGGTGACAATTATCAAGGCTATCGAATCGTCGGCACCAATCATGACTACCTAGAACTTTATGTAGTGGAATTCGCTGAGGGGAAACTTTGTGAACTTCCTTTTGAGGTTGTTTTGGGATCTGAAATTGCCGCAAAATTAAATCTCCTACTTGGAGACGAATTTACTTCGAGTCATGGAATCAGTGTAGGAAGTCATGACCATGATGAGCATAATTTCGTCGTTTCCGGTGTGCTGAAACCTAGAGGAAATGTAGTAGACAGACTGATCATGACCAGTATCGAATCGGTCTGGTATTCGCATGATGAAGAAATCGAGGAAGTAGAATCCGAGTCCATCTCTGCGGAGGAACTTGTGTCTGAGGGTGAAACGCACGCTGATCACGCTGAAAGCCTTGACCATCATGATAAATTCCATTCTCCAGTCGCAAAGACTGGATTCCCTGTTTCCAACCAGGATAGAGAAGTCACCACTTTGCTCCTCCAATACCGAAATCCCATTGCGGCGGTACAATTGCCTCGAATGATCAACTCAGCCACTTCTATGCAAGCGGCCTCGCCTTCTTTCGAGATGTCTCGATTGTTCGAATTATTGGGAGTTGGGATAAGCTTGTTGCAAGGGATAGCTTTAATTTTGATAATAATATCAGGCCTAGGCATTTTCATAGCACTTTACAATTCACTGAAGGAGCGAAAGTATGATTTGGCTATCCTGAGAGCGATTGGAGCTTCAAGAGGGCAATTACTGTCCTTAATTTTTCTGGAAGGGATCATGCTGACATTTTTGGGCGCAGTAGTGGGGATAGCCCTAGGTCATACGTTCCTCTGGTTTTTGGTCAATCAGGGAGATCAAAACGTGGTAGCAGCACTTCAGCCATGGATTTTTCTAAAAGAAGAACTTTGGATCATTGGATATGCGTTAGTAGTGGGTGTGGTGGCGTCCATCATTCCGGCATGGTCAGCTTATCAAACAAGCATTGCAAAGCAGCTGACAAAGGCGTAATTAGCGGGTGTTATTGAAAAAATCGAATATGAAAAAGTGGAGTTTTATTTTGGTTGCAATTTTGTCCTTTGGTTTTCTAGCTTCAGGAGCCCAAGCTCAGGGAGTCTGGAAAAGCTTGGCGGAAGTATCTTATAAGATCAGCGAGGATAAATTTGGAGAGTTATACATTCCTGTTTTCTCCGATCAAATCAAGAAATTGGAAGGAAAGGAAGTCGAGGCTGACGGATACATTATTCCTTTTGAGGGAATGTTTAAACCCGAGCACATCATCCTTTCCAGTCTTCCATTGG
>CAYOSX010000116.1:0-7113 GCA_964406745.1 uncultured Opitutus sp. | reverse complement strand
CAAGCCGGGCGCGGGCGGGGCGGCGGGCACCACTGGCCGCCTCCCCGGCGCCCGATCTTGCGCCGCCTGCGCCAGGACACGCCTGACGCACGCCGCCCGCCATGCTAGGAACCCGCGGATATGAGCTTCTGGGGCAAGATCCTGCATTTCTTTGGTGAAGTGGAGGCGGTCTTCGGGATCTGGGTGATTCCGCTCCTGGTGGCGATCACGGTCTCGGAGGACTGGTTGACCGCCGAGCATTACGTGAACAGCGGTGTTCGCTACACCGAGCCGATCTTCGTCGTGGTCATCATGGCAATCGCGGCCAGTCGTCCGATCCTTCGCTTTGCCGAGAATGCCATGGCGCGGGTGGCGCAGGTCGGAGGCTCCACTCCGGCGGCCTGGTGGCTGTCGATCCTCACCATCGGGCCAATCCTCGGCTCGTTCATCACCGAGCCCGCGGCGATGACGATCTCGGCCCTTCTCCTGCTCGAGAATTTCTACCGCTACAAGCCGAGCGAACGTCTGAAATACGCCACGCTCGGCCTGCTGTTCGTCAACGTATCCGTCGGCGGTACGCTCACCCACTTTGCTGCTCCGCCGGTGTTGATGGTGGCCGGCACCTGGGGGTGGGACCTGACCTACATGGCGTCGAATTTTGGCTGGAAGGCCGTGGTTGGCATCGTGATCGCAAACCTGCTCTATTTCCGCTTCTTCAAGGCGGAGTTTGCGTCGCTGGCGTACCAGAAGAAACCGCCGGGTGAGGCGATGCTTTACGGTGCGCCGGTGGACGATCACCGCCTTCGCATCCCGCGCTGGGTGACCTTCGTACACCTGATGGCACTCGCCTGGACGGTATTCACCGCGCATTACACCGCCCTCTACCTCGGCGGGTTCCTGATGTTCCTCGCCTTCACACAGGCGACGACCCAATTCCAGTCGCCGATCCAGTTCCGCGGTCCCATTCTCGTCGGCTTCTTCCTCGCCGGCCTCGTTCTGCACGGCACGCTTCAGCAATGGTGGATCGCGCCGGTGCTCGGAAGCCTCGACGCGATGCCCCTGATGATCAGCTCCGTGGTGCTGACGGCGTTCAACGACAATGCAGCCATCACCTATCTCGCGTCATTGGTGCCGAGTTTCACCGAGGAGATGAAGTACGCCGTGGTCGCCGGTGCCGTGACCGGAGGTGGTCTCACCGTGATCGCCAACGCACCCAATCCCGCCGGCCAGTCCATCCTTTCGCCGTGCTTCAAGGAAGGCATCGCCCCGGGCAAGCTCCTGCTGGGCGCCCTCGTCCCGACCTTCATCATGGGATGCGCCTACATGCTGCTGCCGTAGTTGCAGATTGGTGACCGGTCGAATTCGGTCGGAAACCGGCCGGTTCAAGTTGACAGGGTGGGGGAGCGCAAAAAGGTGACGGCACTTCGACAACTGCGAAGTATCGATGTCTTTTCTCCTTCTCATCGCCTTGTTTGTACCGTTCGCGCTGCTTCCGCTGGTCGCGGCAGCGGGACGGTCGTTGCGTGAGCGGAGCGGGTGGCTCGCCCTGGTTGCGCCCCTGACCACGGTCATCCTGCTCGCGGGTCTGGTGGGAATGCACGAGGTGGGGGAGCGCGAGGTGTTCTCGTGGCCTTGGGTGCCGTCGTTCGACCTCGGCCTGACGTTCATGGTCGACGGGCTCTCCCTGTTCTTCGGACTGGTCGTGAGCGGCGTCGGCGTCCTGGTGGTGGTGTACGCGACGTTCTACCTCGACCGTCACGCCAAGCACCATGGCAGGTTTTACAGCTACCTGTTGCTCTTCATGGGCGCGATGCTGGGCACGGTTTTCTCGGGAAATCTCCTGTTGTTGTTCATCTTTTGGGAGCTCACCGGCATCGCCTCGTTTCTGCTGATTGGCTTCCTGCACGACAAAGGCGCGTCCCGTGATGGTGCGCGCATGGCCCTGCTGGTGACGGGTTCGACCGGGCTGGCGATGCTCGCCGGCATCATCTTGCTGGGGGAAACGGCCGGCACCTACGAGCTGGCGGCCCTGCTCGACGGCGCCCTGGCGGGGAAGTCGCCCGGGACCGTGAGCCTCGCCTTCGTGCTGATCGCCGTCGGGGCCTTGGGCAAGTCGGCGCAGTTCCCGTTCCATTTCTGGCTGCCGAACGCCATGGCTGCCCCGACCCCCGTGAGCGCGTACCTGCATTCCGCCACGATGGTGAAGCTGGGCGTGTTTCTCATTGCGCGGATCTTTCCGATCTTCAGCGCGACCGACGTCTGGGCCCCCTTGCTCGTCTATCTCTGCTTCGGCACCATGCTGCTGGGCGCCGTGCTCGCGCTGCTTTCGCATGACCTCAAGGCGATCCTCGCGTACTCCACCATCAGCCAGCTCGGCTTCCTCTGCGGCTTCTATGGCATGGGTTCGCCCCTGGGCGTGCAGGGCGACCTTCTGCACATCTCGAGCCATGTGTTCTACAAAGGCTGCCTCTTCATGGTGGTCGGCATCGTCGACCATGCGACCGGAGAGCGTGATGTCAGAAAGCTCGGCGGA
Organism: uncultured Opitutus sp.; assembly: GCA_964406745.1. Classification (GTDB taxonomy): domain Bacteria; phylum Verrucomicrobiota; class Verrucomicrobiia; order Opitutales; family Opitutaceae; genus CAMAXB01. The sequence goes on along the minus strand of CAYOSX010000116.1, from coordinate 4,601 downwards.
TTGAGGCGGCGCCTCCCGCTCCTGGCGCTCATCACGCTCGTGGCGTCGGCCTCCATGGCGGGGCTTCCGGGCACGCTCGGCTTCATCAGCAAGGAGTACATGCTCAAGGAGAAGTTTGATTTCTGGAGTGGTGACGACCTGCTGAACGTCTTCCCGATCGTTCTCGTCGTCGCAGCTTCGATCGTGAAGGTGGCGTTTGCCGCGCGCGTGTACTGGGGCGTCTTTGGAGGGCGCGAAACTCCCGCCGTTTCGGAACACTACCACGCCCCGGGCATGGCGATGCAACTGCCGCCGCTCGTGCTCGGTCTCGGGTGCCTGCTCTTTGGCTTGTTCCCGGGATTGCTCGGAGGCGTGCTGAACGGTCTCTGGACCGAAGGGCTTCACCATCCCGAGAGGTTAAGCCTTTCGCTCTGGCACGGCGTGACCAAGGAGTTCGTTTTGAGCATGGGCATCCTTACAGCGGGCGCGGGGGTTTTTGCCGTCGGGCAGGCGACAGCGTGGCGGTGGGCCTCGATTCCGCGTTTCGCGCGTGTCGACGAGGCCTTCGAAGCCGCGGTTGCCTGGCTGCCAAAGGGGGCCAAGGGGCTCGGCCGCGTGCTGCGCTTCGATCATGCGTTTGATTATCTGCTCTGCGTTTTCGGATTCATGCTCCTCCTCCTGGGCTCCACCTGGCTGATCCATTGGGAGAAGCTCTGGCCCGGTCTGCCGGCTCTCGCCGACTTCGATCCCCTGCGGTCGTTTGTCGTGACGCTCATCGCGGTTGCGCTGGTGATGATTTTGGCGTTCCGCCGGTGGTCTTCCCAGCTGATCGCCGTATCCATCGTCGGGTTTCTGATCACGTTCTACTACGTGCTCTTTCGGGCGCCCGACCTGGCGATGACCCAGATTCTCGTTGAATCTGCGACCCTGCTTCTCGTCCTGCTCTTGCTTGCCCGCTTTCCCCGGGCCTTGGAACGCAGCGAAATCGGCCGTTCGTTCTCCCTGGGGCGTCAGGCGTTGAACATCGTTCTCGCAGTGGGGGTGGGCGCGATTGCCACCTTGGCGACGTTGATGGCGATGCAGCATAAGAGCGACGCGCCCGCCGGAACCTACTATCTCGAGAACACCGTGCCGCTTGCCTATGGCACGAACACCGTCAACACCATCCTGGTCGACTTCCGGGGCTTCGACACGCTGCTCGAGGCGGCGGTGCTGGTGATCGCCTGCCTCGGAGCGATTGGCCTTGTGATGCGTTACCGGCGTTCCGCCGAGGAGTATGCCTCGGGCCCGATGGGACCGGCCGGCTACGGGCTGGGCCGCAAGGGTCGGAAAGGAAAGTCATGAAGATCGGCGATTCCTTCATCTTTCGTGCGGTCGGATCGTTTCTGTTTTTCGTGATCAACGTGTTCGCGGTCTATCTGCTGCTGCGCGGACACAACCTTCCCGGCGGCGGATTTATCGGCGGCTTGGGATCAGCGCTTTCACTCATTTTGCTCAGCCTGGCCTTCGGCGTGGAACGCACGCAGCAGATCCTGCGTGGCGATCCCATCCGCATTGCCGCCTTTGGCCTGCTGCTCTCCGTCCTCACCGCCGTCGCGCCGCTTGCCTTGGGTGACGAGCTGCTGAAACACTATCACTGGAAATACCAGGATCTGCCCCTTCTCGGCTCACTGGAACTTGGCACGCCGCTGATCTTTGACATCGGCATCTTCCTCGTCGTCGTGGGAACCACGGCCAAGATGATCTTCGTCCTGTCGCGCTCGATCTCGGGCCTCACCGCCCTCGAGCGCAACGAGTGGAGGCGCTATGCCGCCCCCTTGGAGACGCCAGTCGAGACCGACGGCCGCTCGTCGAAGCCGGCGCCTAAAAAAGGAGGTGCGCGATGATGTGGGAAACCGCACTGCTCGTCGGTTTGCTCTTTGGGGCCGCCTGTTACCTCGTGCTTCAGGCGAGCTTCGTCCGGATTCTCTTCGGGTTCATTTTGCTCTCGAATGCCGCGAATCTCTTCATTCTCGCCATGTCGGGTTCGCCCACCGGCAAGTCGACTCCCGTGGTGATCGGCCGGGAGCCGTCGGTGGATCCACTCCCCCAGGCGCTGATTCTCACCGCCATCGTCATCGGTTTCGGAGTCATCGCGTACCTCGTGGTGCTGCTTTACCGCACCTTCCTGGATCAGCGCACCGCCGATGCCCGGGAACTTTTTGACCCGCAACGTCAGCCACCCCGGGAGGATCTTCCGTGACCGCCGCGCACATCGCTCTTCCGGTCATGCTGCCCTTGATCACGGGGGTGCTCGCCTTGATCCTCGGCACGCCGGGTCTGAGGCGGCGCTGGCTCGTCGCCCTTTCCGCCGTGGTCCAGTTGGGAGGGGCGCTCTACCTCACGTGGCACGCGATGGGGGGCGAGCCTGCCGTGCTCGCCTTGGGCGGGTGGGCGGCGCCCTTCGGCATTGTCATCGTGGTCGACCTGCTCGCCGGCGTCATGCTGGTGCTCGGCGCGGTCACCGCGCTCGCGTCACTCCTCTATGGATACGCCGAGCTCCCCGTGTCCGACGAGCATCCGCTCCGCCTTCCCCTGGTGCAGTTCCTCGTGACGGGCATCAACCTGGCCTTCTGCACGGCCGATCTCTTCAACCTCTTCGTCGCCTTCGAGGTGATGCTGATCTCCTCGTACGCCTTGATGACCCTTGAGGCCGACGACTGGGACATCAAGCAGGCGTTCCCGTACCTCGCGATGAACCTGATCGGCAGCACGTTCTTCCTCGTGGCCGCCGGCATGGCGTACGGACTCTTCGGTTCACTGAATTTCGCGCAGATCGCCGAGCGGGCCGACGCGCTGGTCGGGACACCCCAGCTGACGATCTGGGCGCTCTTGTTGCTCACCGTGTTCGGGATGAAGGCGGGGCTGTTCCCGGTGTTCTACTGGCTGCCCAACAGTTATCCGACGCTCCCGAGTCCGGTCGCCGCGCTGTATGCAGGCATGCTGACCAAGGTCGGCGTCTACGTGCTGCTGCGCGTGTTCGGCCAGGTCCTGCCGCCCCAGCTTGCGAGTATCCACCTCCTCATCGCCTGGCTCGCCGCGGCGACGATGATCTTTGGCGTGCTCGGCGCCGTGTCGCGCAACTTCATCCGCGGCATCCTTTCGTTCCACATCCTCAGCCAGATCGGCTACATGGTGCTGGCGCTCGGCTTGTTCACGCCGTACGCGATCGCCGCCGCGATCTTCTACGTGATCCACCACATCATCGTTAAGAGCACGCTCTTCATGGTGGGAGGCACGGTTTTTGTGCTTAACCGCACCGACGACCTCGGCCGTACCGGGCGCCTTTGGCTGCTGACGCCGGTGCTCGGCGTCGTCTTCCTTCTGCAGGCTCTCTCGCTCTCCGGCATCCCTCCGTTGAGCGGCTTCTGGGGCAAATACATGATCATCGTTGAAGGCATTCGTCAGCGCGAATGGGTGCTCGTGATCTGCGCCCTCGTCGCCGGGGTGCTGACTTTATTCAGCATGCTGAAGATCTGGAACGGCGCCTTTTGGTCGGCGTCAGCGTCCGATGGCGTACATCTGGGGGATCGTCGGTGGCGCCGCATGACCGCGGTCGCGGGTGGGATGACGCTCCTGTCGCTCGGCATCGGCTTCGGCGCGGAGTATTTTCTCGATATCGCCCACGAGGCGGCGCGGCAGCTGCTCGATCGCCCCGCGTACATCCGGTTCATGCTGGGAGGGGAGGCCGCCTCATGAATTCGCTTCTGCTCAATCTGCTCGTGGCGGTGATCTGGCTGCTGCTGCATGATGCGCCTTCGCTCAGGCACTTCGCGTTCGGTTTCGCGCTCGGGTTTCTTTTGCTGGCCCTCTTCCGCCAGGTGCTCGGAAGCCAGAGCTACGTCCGCCGCATGCTCGCCGGGCTTCGCTTCTCGTGGGTCTTTGGCAAGGCCTTCGTCCTGTCGTGCGGCGAATTGATCCGGACGATCCTTTTCGTGCCGGTCTCGCGCCTGCGCCCCGCGTTCATCGAGTACGATGTGTCGGCCCTCTCGAAAGGTGAGATCCTCCTGCTCTCGCACTGCATCAGCCTGACGCCGGGAACGAACACCGTGGATGTCGCCCCGGATTTTTCACATCTGAAGCTGCACGTGCTCGACTGCCCCGATGTCGACGAAGTCAGGCGTTCCATCGACGAAACCCTGCGCAAGGGTATCCTCGCGTTCACCCGATGACCTCGATCCTGCTCATCCTTTCGTTTGCCTTGATGGGGGCTGCGCTCCTCGTCGGTTTCGTGTGCATGATCAAAGGCCCCAGCGTCGTGGACCGGATCCTGGCGTTCGATGCCGTGGTATTGTGCGCGGTGGGGTTCACTGTGCTGTTGTCACGCTGGTGGCAGACCGACCTCTACATGGAGCTGATCCTGATCATCTCCTCGCTGGGTTTCTTCGGTACGGTCGCTTTCGTCTTTTTCCTTCAACGCAACCTCAACACCGGTCGTACGGCGGAACCCGAAGGTGACGATGAATGAGATTTCCGGAGTCGTTTCGGCAAGCGTGATGGTCGCGGGCGCCGTGGTCGTGCTGATCGCGCTGATCGGTTTGTTGCGATTCCCCGACCTGTATTGCCGGGCGCATGCCTTGGGC
>CAYOSX010000115.1:0-7306 GCA_964406745.1 uncultured Opitutus sp. | reverse complement strand
GAGGTCGGATGGAAGAGGCCAAAGGGTTGATGGTAGATTGTAGATCGTAGATGGTAGAGGCTGTCTCTTATTCTTGGCTGGAGACGTTCGATAACGAGAAGGGCGCGAACGGGACGGACAAGAGTGTCCGTCCTCCCAGGTGCGGCTCTCACTGGGCTCGCTGTTGACCGTAGGTCTGGCTGCTTTCAGTCCGGTAAACCTTGCGGGCGGCGGGATCGAGGCCTTCGCGCTCGAGGCGGTCGGCTTCGGCTTTTTCACGCCCGCTCAAGCTCGACACCTCGCGGTTGCCGTAGGTCCTGGCCATCTCGTCGAGCTCCGCCGCACGCGTGCGCAGTTCCTGGACCGCCGCGGCCGGCCGGTTTGCATCCACCAACTCGACCGCCGCGTCCTTGGTCATCGCAATGACATTGGCCGCGTAATCCGTCTGCACGTCATGGTTGGCCGCCTTGATTACCTTGGCCTGGTCACGCGACATGCGCACGCTTGCGCGCGCCTCGGCCACCACCTCCCGCCCGGTGATCGCGTGTTCGTAACGCACCCTGGCATGGGCAAACTCACGTTCGACACCCTCGGCCGCGGGATCGACCTCGACCTCGATCAGGGCGAACTTCTCCTGTCCGCGATAGAGCTGGTTCAGGCTGATCGTGCCCCGCCGGCCCTCCAACGTTCCCTCCCGACCGATGAAGCCGACCGGACGCACGCCGTTCGGGAACTCCAATTCGATGACCACGCGCCGGGCCACGACGGCAAGGACGTCGCCGAGTTCCTCGTTGAAGATGCGAGGCAGATCACGACTCGCCTCCACAAAATAGGTGTTGCCGTCGCTACGCCGTGCGAGGCGCGTCATGAGGTCCTCGTTATAATCGAGGCCGAGTCCCACGGTGGTCACGGAAATGCCTTCCTTGACGAGTGCCGAACCGAGACGCGCCAGATCATCCGGCGAGCTCGGGCCAACGTTGGCAATCCCGTCCGAAACGAGGATCACGCGATGAGTGTAGCTGCCCTCGACGTGCTTGCGGATCTCCGCCGCCCCCTGCGCGACTCCGCCGTAGAGATGGGTGGATCCGCCGGCGTGCAGACTGCGAATCGCCTCTTCCAACCCATGGCGTCGGCCAACCCGCGTGGCGGGGATCAACGTTTCCACGCCGTTGCTGAAGGCGACCATCGAGAAAATGTCGTCCGGCCCGAGGCGGCCCAAGGCCTCGAGCGCCGCCTCGCGAGCGCGGGCAATTTTCTCTCCGCCCATCGACCCGGAACGGTCGATGACAAGGCAGAGGTTGACCGGGGGGCGATCCGCGGGCGACGGCAGCCGCAATCCGTCGAGGGCGATCTTGAGGATGACGCGTTCACGCGTATCGGCGAGCACCACCGGCCGATCCACGTCGAGACGGAGATGGACGGGATGATCGGGTTTGGCGGCGAGCCCACCGGCGAAGAGACCGGCGGCGAGAGCGAGGGCAAGGCTTCGAGTTTTCATAGGAGTGTTCGTTGGGAACGCCCCCATAAAAGCAGAAAACCCGGCGCCGAGTGTCAGCGCCGGGTCAGGAACTTGTCAGGGAATTGTCAGGTCACGAGACCACACATTTCCTCAGGGTGCCCTCAGATAAGCGACGATATCGGCGACATCCTGGGCGGTCATGCCGAGTTGTTCGGCGCTGAGCATGAGCGAACGGTTCATCCGGTTGCGCGACTTTACCTTGGACGTCGGAATGAACTGCGTGAGGCCACCGGAAGTCTGGACGACGAGCGTCTCGCCGCCCGACAGCACCAGACCGTGGATCACCGTGCCGTCGTGCAACACCAGCTCCGTGCCGTCGAACCCGTGAGCCACTTCGGCCGAGGGTTCGACCATGGCGAGAATCGTCGCCTCGAGCGACTGGCGGTTGGCCCAACCCGTCAGCTCGGGACCAAAGTCGATGCCCTTGCCGTTGACCTTGTGGCAGAGGAAGCACGCCTGGACCTTGTCGGCGCCGCGCGTCGCGTCACCCGACAGCCGTGCGATCTCGGCCGCGGGGGGCAATTGGACGGGGCCCTGTTCAGGAACGATGCTGGGAATCGCCGCGACGGAGTCCGGGTCGAAAAGACCACGGGTCTTCAAGGCAGCATCGATGCCCTGCCCCTTCCACTGGCCATCCTTGTGGTTGAGCAGCCACCAAAGGGCGTGCTGCTTGACGGCATCGGAGGACTTGGCGGCCACTTCCACCAAGGCATGCGCGGATTCGCCGGTGGGAATGAAGCCCAGCGCTGTGACCGCAGCGAGCCGGTCGGTCTCGGAAAGCGAGCTGGCGGTAGCGCGGGCGGCAAACTGCGGCACGGCCTTCTCGGGCGTGAGGCGCCAGACCAGGCCAGCGAAGGAGGGCGACCATTTCAACGGATCGCGTTCTTTCTGTCCGGCAACGAGCGCCTCAAAGACTTCCGCCTCCTTGCCCGAGGTGCCGGTGCCCCAGGCCTCGAGGTACATGCGATCCTTCCCGTCGTAGCCAGCGGCCACCGCGAGCAGGATGTCGCGCGCTTCCGCAAACGGACGGTCGCGCATGGCGAGCGCCGCTTCGCGACGAACGGCGGGCGACGAATCGCGGGCGAGCGTGAGGGCGTGCGCCGCGACCTTATGATCGATGCGACGAAGCGCGCGGAACGCCGTGATGCGCATCTGCGGATCCTTGTCCGCGAGCAGCCCTTCCACGCGGGCTACCCCATCCGATCCCAGCTGGGCGAGCAGCCAGACCGCGCGGGCACGGATGTATGGGTTGGCATCGTTGAGCAGCGCGGCCACCGCCGGAATCGCAGCGGCACCGCGTTCGTGCAGACGCATGAACCCGAGTGCGCGCACGTTGACGGCCGGGCTCTTCAACGCGGTTACCTGTCCCTCAACCGTGCCCAGATCCATCTTCGGCACGACCGGCTTGAAGCCCTTCGGGGCGATGCGGTAGATGGCACCGCTGGTCGTCGTATCCAAGTCGGCATGACCGCCAACGCGGGGGTCGAACCAGTCGGCGACATAGATCGCGCCGTCGACACCGACGGCGACGTCGGACGGACGGAAGTAGGTCTTGAGCTCATCCGACGGCCGGCCGCGCTTGAAGTCGGTGCCGGCGAAGTCGCGCTCGGCATTGCTCGTGAGGAAATCGAAACGGTCCATCGCATAGCCCGCGCCCTCGGCCTTCGGGAAGTAGCCGAAGAGTGTATTGCGGGCGGATTCGGAGCTGATCAGCAGGCCGCGCCACTTTTCTCCGAGCGCGTCGCCCTCGTAGAAGACGATGCCCGTCGGGGCGCCGCCGCCGTAGACGTCACCCGCCGGCATGACACCGGGGTCGTCCTGGCGCCAATGCGCACGCCACGCGGCTTGTCCGGGACGGCGGTCGGCCTGCCAGTTGCGGAGGCCGTCGCGGGAGAAGAACCCGGCATTGCCGTATTCAAGGAGGAAGGACGTACGGCAGGATCCCGAGTCGTCGTTGTCGTTCTGGAACATGTCGCCGAACGACGTGACGGTCTGCTCGTAAGAGTTGCGGTAGTTGTAGCCGATGACCTCGACCCGCGTGCCGTCGGGCCGCATGCGCATGGTGAAGCCGCCGACGTAAACGTGGCCGTCGTCGCTCTGGGCGCCCGAAATTTGCGGGGGCGTCCATCCAAACAGGGGCGTGCCACCGCCGCTGCGCACCGGATCGTAAATGTGGCCGACCCGGAAGGTCTGTCCGGAGCGATCGGTGAAGAGCGCGCCGCTGTTGCCGTGGTTGAAATACCAGAGGCCGTCCGGGCCAAAGGTCACTGAATGGAGGGAGTGATCGTGATTGCGCCCGTTGAATCCGGTCAGGAGCACCTCGCGCTTGTCGACCTTGGGATCAAACTTCAAATCACGGTCGACATCCGTGTAGACGATGAGGTCGGGCGTGTTGGAGACGATGATCTTGTTGTCGATGACGGCGATGCCAAGCGGGGCGATCAGGGTCGGCTCCTGGATGAAGACGTGGCTCGAGTCGGCCACACCGTCGCCGTCGGTGTCCTGCAGAACGACGATGCGATCGCCGGCGGATTCACGTGTCTGGTTGCGACGGTAGTTGACCCCCTCGGTCACCCAGATGCGCCCCTGCGCATCGATGTCCATGTTGGTCGGGTTGCGCAGCTGGGGGCTCTGGGCCCAGAGCGTCACTTCGAGGCCCTCCGGAGCCTGGAACATATCCAGCGGCACGAGGACCGGCTTGGGGGTTTCGACAGCGGCCTGATCAGCGGCGTGAGCGGAGCCGGCAAAGGCTCCGACCGCCGCGAGTCCGCACGCAACGAGACGTTTCAATGAGGGAGTCACAGTATTCACAGGTTTCATGAGGGGCGGGGTTGCCCGGACGCCCCCGCATTCGCGAGGTCGAAGGGGACGGGCACCCACCGAACCGCAGAACCCGCCCATGGGCACGCAAAATCTTCCTATCCCCTCATCGAACTCGTTAACCACGGCCGTAGAAAGGCCGTTGGCGAACTGCTGCTCTCACAAATAGGTACTCACCTGATCATACGGATGCCGCAATTGTCGTCTTCGGAGCACACCGAGCGCCTGTCACGAATTCCCTCTAATATGGCCGTCCCAAACTTTGGGTGGATCCCACTGCCGTTGCCAAACGACTTGCCGCGTTTTCATTTGCCTTCCGCTCTCCGTTGTAAGTAAACAACTTACATAAATGGTGGACCTTACTGGACTCGAACCAGTGACCTTTTCCATGTCAAGGAAACGCTCTAACCAACTGAGCTAAAGGTCCGCGGAAAGGAAAGTAAGCAGGATGGCGCGCGGTCAGCGCAAGAAAAATTCTGAAGCCTTTTCGCGGTCACGGGCGATCTGCGCCGCCAACGCCTCGACACCGGAAAACGCCTGCTCCGCGCGCAAAAACTCCTGCAATTCGACGATCAATGTGTCGCCCTCACTCCAGGGGCATTCTTCAAGCACGTGGACCTCCAGCCGCGGGGCGCTGGCCTTCTCCACCGTGGGCCGCAGGCCGTAGTTCGCGACAGCCGGGAGGCGCTTCGAGCCATGGAGATTTCCCACCTTGACTGCGTAGACGCCAAAACGCGGAACGAGGTCCGGCTCCCAATCCACATTCAGCGTGGGAAATCCCAAGGTCCGACCCAGGCGCTTGCCTGGGATCACCACGCCTTCGGCAAAATAACTATACCCCAGAAGCGCATTGGCCTCGGCGACCCTTCCTTCCCGCAAGCACGACCGGATCCGCGTACTGCTGATCGGCTCGCCGTTATGATTAATGCGGGGTGCGCTCACCACGGAAAGATGCTGTTTTCGCGCCTCGGCGATCAACATTCCAACGTCGCCCCGTCTTTCCCGCCCGAATCGCCAGTTCTCGCCCACATAAAGAGTGGTCAGCGTGGGGAGGAAACGCTTCAGGTGCGGAAGGAACTCCTCCGCGGCGATCGCCGCGAAGTCGCGATTGAACTGCTCCGAAATCACCAGGTCCACTCCAGCTGCAAAGAGAAGACGGTTCTTCTGCAACGGCGATTGAATCATGCGCACGGGGTTGTCCGGATTGAACAACCGGCTGGGATGCGGCCAGAAGGTGAGCACGCCGGCGAGTCCCCCGGAACGCCGGGCCGACTGGATGGCCGCATCAACCACCGCCCTGTGGCCCAGGTGAACACCGTCGAACATGCCGACCGCGAGATGCAACGGCCGGGCCGGGAGCCCGGAGGTTGCCGTCAGGCCATCGAACTCCGCCGGCAGCTTCACAGGGCGATTCGCGGCGCCGCTTCATACGCCGGGATGAGGTGCTTCTCAATCTCCGGGAGCGGCATCGCCATGATTTGATCGAGGGTCAATGCTTGGGAGACGTTGAGGTTGCCGGATGCAATGCGCCGGAGCGCCTTCAGGTGCGCGCCGCAACCCAGCCGTTGCCCCAGGTCGTGAGCCAGCGTGCGCACATAGGTGCCCTTGGTGCACTTCACCACGAAGTCGATCTCGGGCGAAGCCCAGCGCACCAGTTCGTAGCTCATCACGCGGATGAAGCGCGGCTCGCGCTCGACTTCCTCGCCGTCGCGCGCGCGCTTGTAGAGAGGAACTCCGTCGATCTTGATGGCGGAGAACATCGGCGGCAATTGGTACTGATCCCCGATAAACCCTTTCAACGCAGCGCGAATCTCGTCCTCGGTGAATGCGGGCACCGGGCGCATCTCGAGCATTTCGCCTTCCGCATCCTGCGTGTTCGTCACCTTTCCGAGTTCGATCGTTCCTGAGTACTCCTTGTCAACGCTCATCAGGTACTGGGAAATGCGGGTCGCCTTGCCCACGAGCATCACCAGCAGGCCGGTGGCCATGGGATCGAGCGTACCCGCGTGACCGATACGCTTCATCTTGAGCTTGCCGCGCAGGCGCGCGACGACGTCGTGCGACGTGTGATCCGTGGGCTTGTCCACCAGCAGGACGCCCTCCATTTCTTTGGCGGGAAATAGCATCAGGAGGAAGCGGGCGTGCCGGCCGGCGCATCGAGCTGGCCGGCAATGGCGGCGATCAATTGCGGCAGGAAATCAGCGGTCCGGGTATCCTTGAGGTTAAGCCCGGCCGCGCACGCGTGCCCTCCCCCGTTGAACCTGCCGGCGACACGGTCGAGGCGGTAGGCAGGATCCTTGCCGCGAAGGCTGGCCTTGATCCCACCCGGCCGTTCTTCGATGAGCACGCCGACATCTACCCCGTCGATGGCGCGGGCGTAATCGACCAGACCCTCGGTGTCCTCGGCGGTGGTGCCCGTTTCCGCGAAGACGCCATCCGGGAGAATGCCGACGCAGAGCCGCCCACCGCATTCATAGCGCAGCGACGCCAGGAAGCGCTGCAACAACATCATCTTACCCGGTGTCTCACGCTCATAGAGTTCGTAGCCAGCCTCCGAGGGCACCGCGCCCCGCGCCATCAGCTCGGCCGCCAGGAGGAAGGTGCGCCGCGTCGTCGCGTGGAATCGGAATTGTCCGGTATCCGTGACGATCCCCGTGTACAGCGCCTGCGCCGTGATGGCGTCAACGGGCAGGCCAAGATCGAGGAAAAGGCCGGCAAGGATCTCGCACGCCGCGGCGGACGCCCCGTCGACGAAGTTATGACGGGCGTATCCGGCATTGGATACATGATGATCGAAGTTGGCGGTTTTCTCCGGGAACCGCGCATTCAGCTTTTCACCCGGGCGCAAGTGGTCGGCGCAATCGACATGGATCAACGCAAAGTCGCCGGAGGGAAGGGAGTCGGCGGTATAAAACGATTCTTCACGCGTGAGGAATTTCAGCCGGCGCGGCACCGTTGTAGGCGGTGCGGACCGTCAGTGTGGGATAG
>CAYOSX010000114.1:2329-7308 GCA_964406745.1 uncultured Opitutus sp. | reverse complement strand
GAGCCGAAGGCGTTTTCGGCTTCCGAGCGCGCGCTCCTGATTGCGTCGGCGATCTCCTTCGCTTCCCTCACCAGCCGCATGCCGCGCCCGCCGCCGCCCGCCGCCGCCTTGACCATGATCGGCAGCCCGATACGCTTGGCCTCGGCCAGCAGATTGGCATCGCTCTGGTCGGCGCCTTCGTAGCCAGGCACGCAGGGCACGCCGGCCTCGATCATGCGCAGCTTGGCCTGGCGCTTGTTGCCCATCGCCTGGATTGCGGCGGCGGGCGGCCCGATGAAGACGATGCCGGCTTTGGCGCAGGCGTCGGCGAAGGCCTCGTTCTCCGACAGGAAGCCATAGCCGGGATGAATCGCGTCGGCGCCGGTGCGTTTGGCGGCATCGAGGATCAGCTCGATCTTCAGGTAGCTTTCGCCCACCAGATTGCCGCCGATCTGCACCGCCTGATCGGCCAGCGCGACATGCGGCGCGCCGGCATCGGCCGGCGAATGCACCGCCACGGTGCGATAGCCCATGGCGCGGGCGGTGCGAATGACCCGGCAGGCGATCTCGCCGCGATTGGCGATGAGGATCTTGCTGAACGACTGGCTCACGAAACTCTCCCGTATGTCACGTCTTGTAGCCGCCGTCCTCGTCGTCGGAACCGGTATCGGTCCAGCGCGGCGGGCGTGTTTCGAAGAAGGCGGTGGTGCCTTCGTTCACTTCGATGCCGTGCAGGGCGCGGGCGAAGGCGTTGGCGCCCATCTCGACCATCTGATCTGGCGCCACTGAACCCGCCTGCAGCAGCAGCTCCTTTGTAACTCTGTTGGCGTTGGGCGCGCAGCGATGCACGTCGGCGACGATCTGCGCCACCCGTACGTCGAGCGAGGCGGAATCGGCGGCCAGGTGGTGCACCAGCCCCAGCGCGAAGGCGTCGCGCGCGCCGAGCTTGATGCCCGACAGTGCCATGCGCCGCGCCAGCGGCAGGCCCAGCCGCTCGACGATCTGCGACACGATCGGGCCGGGCGGCACGCCGTACATGTTGCCGGTGATGCCGAACACCGCATCGTCGCTGGCGACCGCGATGTCGACCACGCACAGGAAGCCGAAACCGGCGCCCAATGTGGCGCCTTCGAAGGCGCCGATCACCACCGCTGGCGCGGCGTTGATGGTGCGCATCAGCTGGCTGAGCTTGACGGCGCCGGAATAGTGCGGGCTTTCGGCGATCGATTTCGGCGGCTTGTCGGCGCCGGCCGCCTGGAACTGGCGCAGATCGCCGCCAGCGCAGAAATTGCCGCCCGCGCCACGCAGTATCACGGTCCTGACCGTACGGTCGGCCTCGACCACGCCGAAAGCAGACCCCAGCTCGCGGATCATGTCCTGGCTCAACGCGTTGCGCGTGTCGGGCTGGTTCAGCGTCACGATCAGCGTACCCCCTTGGCGCTTCAGCGCCAGCGTCTTGCATCGGGGCAAGCCGACGGGGGCGGTGGGCAGCACGCTCGCGGCCCTAGCCGAGCTGCCAGCGCGGCGGTCGCTTCTCGGCAAACGCCTTGAGGCCTTCCGGCGCTTCGTCGCCACGACGGGCCTCGGCGAACTTTTCGGAGGCGAAATCCAATACCTCGTGCAGTGGCATGCGGGTGACCGCCAGCACGATCTCCTTGGTTGCCGCGTTAGCCTTGGGCGCGCATTTGTCGATCTGCTTCAGCACGTCCTCGAGCTTGGCGTCGAGCGCGGCGCTGTCCTTGACGAGATAATGACCAATTCCCAGGCGCACAGCTTCGGCGCCCTTGAAGCGCGCCGCCGTCAGAGTCAGGTGCCTGGTCTGTGGCACGCCGATGCGCATGGCGACGAAGGGCGCGATCTGGGCCGGCAGGATGCCCAGCGCCGTCTCGGTCATGGCGAAGGAAGCATCCTCGGTGCAGATGGCGACGTCCGAGCAGCAGGCCAGACCGAAGCCGCCGGCCAGCGCATGCCCTTCGATGGCGGCGACCACCACCTGCGGCGTATTGGTGATCTTCTCCAGCAGATAGCCGAATCCGCGGTTCCAGGTGGCGAGCGGGTCCTTGCCGGTGGCGGGCTTCGGGGCGTCCATGTTCGCCATGTTCTTCAGGTCGGCCCCGGCGCAGAACACGCCGCCGCTGCCGCGCATCACCACAGCCTTGATGCTGTGGTCGGTCTTCAGTGCGTCGAACACTTCGTTCAGGCTGGCGATCATCGCCGGATTGATCGAGTTCTTCGATTCCGGCCGATGCAGCGTGAGGTAAAGCCGGGCCCCCTGGCGGCGCACCAGCAGCGCCTCGTAACTTTCCTTCAACTGTGCCATCGCGGTCTTGCTCCTACTTGTTCTCTAGCCGGGGCAGGGTGCCCATCATCTTGGATATGATCTGCAGCATGACCTCGTCGGCGCCGCCGCCGATCGACATCAGCCGCGTGTCGCGGAAGGCGCGCGAGACCGGGCTTTCGGTCATGTAGCCCATGCCGCCCCAGTACTGCAGGCACGAATCGGCCACCTGCCGCGCAAGCCGGCCGCCCTTCAGCTTGGCCATCGAGGCCAGCATGGTGACGTCCTTGCCATTGATGTATTCCTCGCAGGCTCGATAGATCAGTGAACGCAACGCCTCGATCTCGGACTTCAACTCGGCCAGCTTGAAGTGCACGACCTGGTTGTCGAGGATCGACTTGCCGAATATCTTGCGCTGACGCGTGTACTCTATGGTGTGGTCGATGACCTTCTCCATGCCGACGAGGCTGGAGGCCGCGCCCCAGAGGCGTTCCTCCTGGAACTGCTGCATCTGATACACGAACCCCATGCCTTCCTCGCCGATGCGATTGCGCACCGGCACCTTGACCTCGTCGAAGAAGAGCTGAGCGGTATCGGACGAGCGCATGCCCAGTTTGTCGAGCTTGCGCGCCACCTGCACGCCCTTGGTCTTCATCGGCACGGCGATCAGCGTCTTGTTACGATGCGCCTGTCCTTCGCCGGTATTTGCCAGCAGGCAGATCCAATCGGCCTGTGCGCCGTTGGTGGTCCACATCTTGCCGCCGTTGATGACGTAATCGTCGCCGACCCGGCGAGCGGTGGTCTTGATCGAAGCCACGTCGGAGCCGGCGCCGACTTCGGACACGCCTAGGCATGCGACGTAGTCTCCCGCGATGGATGGGGTGAGGAATTCCTTGCGCACCTCGTCGGAGCCGAATCGGGCGAGGGCGGGCGTCGCCATGTCGGTTTGCACACCGATCGCCATCGGCACGCCGCCGCAGTTAATGTTGCCCAACTCTTCGGCCATGACCATCGAATAGGAGTAATCCAGCCCCAGCCCGCCGAATTCGACCGGCTTGCTGATGCCGAGCAGTCCCGCCTCGCCAAACTTCTTGAACACCTGATGCGCGGGGAAGATGTCGTTCTTCTCCCATTCGTCGACGTAGGGATTCACTTCGCGGTCGATGATCGCGCGCGTCGTGCGCCTGATTTCCTCGTGTTCCTGGGTGAACTGCATGGCTTCCTCCTGATCGTCCTTGGGGGCCGCGCTCAATTGCGCTCGGGGCGCGGCAGCGTGCCCATGTGTTTGGAAATGATGGTTAGCATGACTTCGTCGGCGCCGCCGCCAATCGAGCCAAGCCGCCCGTCGCGAAACGAACGCGACACGGGGCTTTCGGTCATGTAGCCCATGCCGCCCCAGTACTGCAGGCACGAATCCGAAACCGTACGGCGCAGCCGTCCGGCGATCAGCTTGCCCATCGAGGCCAGCATAGTGACGTCCTTGCCGGCGAGGTAATCCTCGCACGCCCGGTAGGTGAGAGAGCGCAGTGCCTCGACCTCGGTCAGCAGCTCCGCCAGCTTAAAATGCACGACCTGGTTGTCGAGGATCGGCTTGCCGAAGATCTTGCGCTGGCGCGTGTAGTCGATGGTGGCATCGATCGTGCGCTCGCAGCCCTTGAGCGAGCCGGCGCAGGCCCACAGCCGCTCTTCCTGGAACTGCTTCATCTGGTAGACGAAACCCATGCCTTCCTCGCCGATGCGGTTACGCACCGGCACGCGCACGTCGTCGAAGAAAAGCTGGGCGGTGTCGGAAGCGCGCATGCCGAGCTTGTCGAGCTTGCGCGCTACCTGCACGCCCTTTGCTTTCATCGGCACGCAGATCAGCGTCTTGTTGGTATGGACGGCACCTTCGCCGGTGTTGGCCAGCAGGCAGATCCAGTCGGCCTGGGTGCCGTTGGTGGTCCACATCTTGCCGCCGTTGATGACGTAGTCGTCGCCGTCGCGCCGCGCCGTGGTTTTGATCGAAGCGACATCGGAGCCGGCGCCGACTTCGGAGACTCCGAGGCAGGCGACGTAGTCGCCGCTGATCGACGGTGCCAGGAACTCCTTGCGCACCGCGTCGGAGCCGAAGCGGGCGAGGGCCGGCGTCGCCATCGCCATCTGCACGCCAACGGCCATAGGAACGGAGCCGCCATTGACCAAGCCGAGCTCCTCGGCCGAAACCATCGTGTAGGAGAAGTCGAGGCCCGCGCCTCCAAACTCTACTGGCTTGTCGACGCCAAGCAGCCCTGCATTGCCCAGCTTCTTGAAGACTTCGTGGGCGGGGAAGATGCCGTCCTTCTCCCATTCGTCCATGTGCGGGTTGATGTCGCGCTCGATGATGCTGCGCCAGGTGCGGCGCAACTCCTCGTGCTCGGGCGTGAACTGCATGGCAGTCTCTCCTACAGGCGCGCGACGCCAAAGGTATTGCCGCGCAGCGGACGGACGTCAGCCTCGCGCACGATCGACAGGCAGTAGGCCAGCACCTTGCGCGTGTCGCGAGGGTCGATCAAGCCGTCGTCCCACAGATGGGCGGTCGAGTAGAGCGCCGTCGATTCCCGGTTGAACTGGTCGATAACCTTCTGCTCCATTACCGCGAGCGCGTCGTAATCGACCGGCTTGCCCTCGCGCTTGTTCTTCTCCTCGCTGACGATCGACAGCACCTTGGCCGCCTGCTCGCCACCCATAACGGCGGTCCGCGTCT
>CAYOSX010000114.1:0-2319 GCA_964406745.1 uncultured Opitutus sp. | reverse complement strand
ATTGGGCCAGCCGAAGATGAAGCGCGGATCGTAAGCGCGCCCACACATGCCGTAATTGCCGGCGCCGAAGGAACCGCCGATGACGACGGTGATCTGCGGCACGGTGGCGTTGGCCACGGCCTGGATCATCTTGGAGCCGTGCTTGACGATGCCGCCGCGTTCGCTCTCGGTGCCGACCATGTAGCCGGTGGTGTTGTGCAGATAGACGATCGGCGTGCCGGCCTGGCAGCAGAGCTGGATGAACTGGCCGGCTTTGACCGCGCCGCGCGTGGTGATGGGGCCGTTGTTGCCGATGATGCCGATGCTGTGGCCGTTGATGCTGGCCCAGCCGCAGATCGTCTGCATGTCGAACAGCGCCTTGAAGTCCAGGAAGTCGGACCCGTCGACGATGCGGGCGATGACCTCGCGCACATCGTAGGGCTTGCGGTAGTCGGGCGGCACCACGCCGACCAGTTCCTCGATGTCGTAGAGCGGCTCGCTGAACGGCTTGGTTGGCACCGGCGGGCAGGATTCGTTCCATGGCAGCTTGCGAAGCACCTCGCGCGCCATCCGAATGCCGTCGGCGTCGTCCTCGGCCATGAACTCGGCGACGCCGGAAACGGTGGCATGCATTTCCGCGCCGCCCAGATCCTCGTCGGTGGCAATCTCGCCGGTTGCGGCTTTCAGAAGCGGCGGCCCGGCCAGGAACACCTTGGCCTTTTTGCGCACCATGATGACGTAGTCGCTGAGGCCGGGCAGATAGGCCCCGCCGGCGGTCGAGGAGCCGTGCACCACCGTCACCTGGGGAATGCCGCGGGCCGACATGCGCGCCTGGTTGGCGAAGCCGCGGCCGCCCTCGACGAAGATCTCCGCCTGATAGAGCAGGTTGGCGCCGCCGGATTCGACCAGGTTGACCACCGGCAGCTTGTTCTCCATCACCACCTGCTGCATGCGGCGGTTCTTGCGCAGGCCGGCAGGCGAGATGGTGCCGCCTTTGACGGCGCTGTTCGACGCCGAGACCATGCAGCGAATGCCCTCGACGTAGCCGATGCCGATAATGCCGCCGCCGCCGGCGCCCGAGCCGTCCTTGTCGTCGTGCATGCGGTAACCGGCCAGCGACATCAGCTCGAGAAACGGCGCGCCGCGGTCGAGCAGCAACTCGACCCTCTCGCGCGGCATCAGCTGGCCGCGACTGCGGAAGCGATCGCGCGTTCCGTCGGCCGTCGCCTTTACGGTCTCCTCCGCGTCGCGGAAGGTCTTGATCGCCTCGAGCATGTCGGCGCGGTTGCGCTGGAATTCCTCGCCGTTGCGGTCGATCTGGCTCTCGATGACTGGCATTTGCTGGTACTGTCTCCCGGTCGTGGCGACGGTCGCTCAGTTGCGGTCGTCGGCTTCATTCTTGGGCGCGTATCGGCGCTACGTGGCCACCTCGGCGCTTCATCGCTGTATAAACAAGCGTTCACGCTTTGACGAGGGTAGTGACGTTTGCGTTCCGACATGCGGGTTGACGTTTACGTTAAGGGCAAGTACTTTCCGCCATCGCCGGGTCGGTTGCAAGCCCCGCCGGGCGTCCGTTCGAGACCAGAATTTGGAGGAAAACCGACCATGAGCCTGGAAGATGTCACCAAGGGCATGTCCGAAAACGCCGGCGCCAAGCCTGCCTTCGGCAACAGCGTCAAGTTCGTCTTCGCCGAAGGCGTGATCCACGTCGACGGCACCGGCGGCGGCACCAACGTCGTCACCAACGACGACAAGGACGCCCAGTGCACGATCAAGATGAGCCTCGACGATTTCAAGGCGATGGCCGCGGGCCAGCTCGACGGCATGACCGCGTTCATGACCGGCAAGCTCAAGATCGAAGGTGACATGGGCGTCGCGATGAAGCTGCAAGGCCTGCTGCGCGGCTAGTCCGCGCCACCTGCACCGACGAAAAAGGGGGCCCGTGCGGCCCCCTTCGCTTCTGCGGTCGTTCTGGCGGTTACTGCGCGGCCGCCTTGGCCTTCTCCGCTTCCTCCGCCTTCAGTTCCTTTTTCGACAGCTTGCCGACCGGCGTCTTGGGCAGCTCGGCGCGGATTTCCAGCGCCACCGGCATCTCGTGCTTGCCGATCTTGCCTTCCAGGTGCTTCTTCAATTCCTCGAAGGTGAGCGAGGCGCCGGGCTTCAGCTTCACGAACACCTTGGGCGCTTCCTGGCGGTAGGGGTCGGCGATGCCGATCACGATGCATTCGTCGACCGCCGGATGCTCGTAGACCGCTTCCTCGATCATGCGCGGGTAGACGTTGAAGCCCGACGAGATGATCAGGTCCTTGGAGCGGTCGACCAGGTAGAGCCAGCCATCCT
>CAYOSX010000113.1:0-7316 GCA_964406745.1 uncultured Opitutus sp. | reverse complement strand
GTCAGCACAAGCAGATCGAGCCGGTTGCCATAAATGACGCCGGAGAAGATCGAGATGAGCAGCGCCATGAACACGGCCGGCCCGGCATCGATCAGGATAACGACGATGAGCGGAGCGAGGGCGGTGGGCGCGAGGTAGGGAAGGAGGGAGGCCGCGTCAGAGTTGGCGACGAAGAAAGGCAGGCTGCCCAACGAGTACACGAGTCGGACGAGTGCGAGATTGAAGATGGCGACGAGGGCGAGCAGGCCGAGGCGGCTGTTGCTCTGGAGCGAGGCGCGGTCCTCCATCCGGATGTAGAAGACGCAGGCGAAGAGCATCGCGAGCACGAGGAGGATGCGTCCGAAGAGCTGCAGGCCCTCGGTGATGGCGACGTCTCCGTTCTCGAGCAGGAACTGACGGTGGGCGACGAGCATCTCGTACTGCTCGGTCGTGACGTGGGTGTTGGGCTCCAGGATCGTCTGGCCGCGTTCTACGGAGACGACGACGGGCTTGAGGTTGGCCAGGGCCTCGGCCTGCCGTCGTTGGGTGGCCGCCTGATCGTAGATCAGGTTCGGGGTAAGGCCATTTCGGAAGATGCGGAAGAGGGCCATCGACGTTTCGCGACCGGCGCCTTCGGCGGCGATGTTCACGCGCAGGAATTTCTGGGCCTCCTCCATCGACTCGGCGCCGAGCTGGGCGATGGCACCGTCGTCCCGCACGACCTGCACCATGGTGACGCGGCCGTCGTTGGCGCCGCCGAAGAGCAGGGTGTCGTCGTGCACGCCCTGGTTGTAGATCTCGCGGAGCACGACAAGACCGGTCTCGACGAGGGAGAAACGCTGGCGGCTGTCACCGACGGCGATGAGGGCGGCAACATCGTCGACGCTGGCCCGGTAGGGACCTTGGGCGTTGAACGCGGCGACGATCGGCTCGAGCGCGGCGCGGCGCGCGGCCTCGTTCTCCGCGGTCGGTGGCAGGCGAGTGTCCAAGGCATCCAGTTCGGCGAGCAGGGCGCGCATGTGCGTCTCGAACTGCTGCAGGGGCGCGAACTCGAGGCGGAACACAGGCGGTACGCGGTCGCGAATTTGTTCGCGGACAATCCGGGTCTTCTCGGCGCTTTCGTAGGTGAAGGGCGCACCGGCCACGACGCGCACGGAGGAGAGCTGGTTGGGAAGGACGGGCAGGTTGACCGTGGAGACGCCGACGAAACTGATGAAGACGATGGCCGCGACGGTCGCGACGAAGATGAGAGTCGAGATGAGCGGACTCGTCTCAAGGAATTCGACGGTGCCGGAGACCTCGGCCGTCTTGCGCACCCGGCGCGGGCGGTCGGCCCCGCCGCGAAGGAGTTTGAGCTTTTCGAAGACGGACATGGTGAAGCAGGGACGGAAGATCAGGCGCGCGGCTCGCCGGCGCTGATTGGATTCTGGTAACGTTCGTAAGCCTCGATGATCTTGAGCACAAGCGGATGCCGGACCACGTCCGACCCGCTGAATTGGTGGAAATCGATGCCGGGAATTTCGCGCAGGATGCGGCCGACTTCCAGCAGACCGGATGCCTTTGAGCGCGGAAGATCGATTTGGGTGACGTCGCCCGTGACGATCATGCGCGAGTCTTCGCCGAGGCGCGTGAGGAACATCATCATCTGTTCGGGCGTCGTGTTCTGCGCTTCGTCCAGGACGATGTAGGCGTGGGAAAGGGTGCGTCCCCGCATGTACGCCAGCGGGGCGATCTCGATGATGCCTTTCTCGGTGAGGCGGGCAACGTCCTCGGCGTCGAGCATGTCGTGCATCGCGTCGTAGAGCGGGCGAAGGTAGGGCAGGATTTTTTCGCGCAGGTCGCCGGGCAGGAAACCCAGCGCCTCGCCGGCCTCGACTGCCGGGCGGGTGAGGATGATGCGTTGCACCTGGTTGGCGAGCAGGGCCGAGATGGCGTGGGCCATCGCGAGGTAGGTCTTGCCGGTGCCTGCGGGGCCGATGCCGAAAACGATCGGGCTCGTCCGCATCGACTGGAGGTAAAGCTTTTGCCCGAGGGTCTTGGGCACGATGGTGCGGCGCTGCGTGGAGATGACGAGCGGTTCGCCAAACAGGGCCTTCAGCTGGGCGGATTCGCCGCGGGCGATCGTTTCGACAAATCGATGGAAGTCGGGCGTGCGCACGGTCACGCCCTGGCTTCGCGCTTCATCGAGGAAACCAAACAGTTCCTCGGTGCGGGCGACGGCGGGCGCGCCTCCTTCGATTTTCACCCAGTCCTCGCGTGTCACGATCTTCACGTCGAGCAGGCGCTCGGCGTAGGCGAGGTTCTCGTCCCGGCCCGCATAGAGCTGCGAGAGGTGGCGCGGATTTGGATAATGCAGGGTCTTCGTCGCCATGCGGCTTCAGGAAGGGGAAAGGGCGGCGAGGGCCTCGGTGAGACGCGCCCACGTTTGATCCAACGCCTGGGGCAGAACCCGTGTCTGGCCGATGACGGGCATGAAATTATTGTCTCCGTTCCAACGCGGCACGAGGTGTCCGTGCAGGTGGGGAATGCTGCCGCCGGCCGCCGAGCCCAGATTGAAGCCAATGTTGATGCCATCCGGGCGGAGCGCCGCCGTCACGAGCCGTTTGCCCATGATGATGGTCGCCATCAGATCGGCGCTTTCCTCGGCGGAAAGTTCCTCGAGGCCGACGACCTCGCGAAACGGGATCGCGAGCAGGTGCCCCGGATTGTAAGGGAAGCGGTTGAGCATCAAATACGACAGCGGGGAACGGTACACGATCAAGGCCGCCCGGTCGTCTCCGAGGGCGGGTAGTTCTGTGAAGGGGCGCTTGATGTCGGGAAAGCGCGGCGCCTCGATGTACTCCATCCGCCAGTAGGCGTGCAGTGACTGCATAGGTTAGGAGCGCGGAGGTAAGCGCAGGCCCGCCGCGATGTCAAAGCCCGCCCCAAGGGGTGCTGCGTCAATATGGCCCGAGACTTTGCGCGTGGAAATGGGAGTCAATTGCAGGAGGGGTGGCGATGCGTCTCTGGGATGACGGACACTCCTGTCCGTCTCGCCTCGACCTCGGCTCGACAATTCCAGACCGAACTGTTCCCGGCCTTGCCATCAGCCAAAGGGCGGTGTGCGCTGGCCATTTTTCCGGGACGAATTTTTTTAATCCATAATGAGTACACCCACCGCACCCACCTCGCGTCGTGTCGTCATCACCGGTCTCGGGGCCGTCACCCCGGTCGGACTAACGGCTCCGGCCACGTGGGAGAGCCTGGTGGCGGGTCGGTCGGGGCTGGGCCCGATCACGCGGTTTGACGCCACGGCGTGTTCGGCGCGCATCGCGGGTGAAGTCAAAGGCTATGAACCCACCGCGCCTCTCGCCCAGCCGTTGCGTCCCCGGGGTCCGGGCAGCGAGCCGCTGACGGCCCCGTTCACGCCCAAGGATCTCAAGAAATTTGGACGTTTCACCCACCTTGGCGTCGGTGCGGCGATCGAAGCGTACGCGGACTCCGGCCTCGATGCCCACCGGGCGTCCCTGCCCGCCGAGCGCATGGGCGTGAATCTCGGCGTTGGTCTCGGCGGCCTGCCTGAGATCGAAGCGATGCACGACACGTGGAAGAGCGGTGGTTTTCGGAAGATCTCGCCGTTCTTCATCATCCAGATCGCGCCCAACCTGCTCTCCGGCCAGGTCAGCCTGTTGCTCAATTTCCGCGGTCCCAATATGAGCGTGGCCTCGGCGTGCGCGACCAGCGGCCATGCCTTGGGCGAGTCCGCCGCGGCGATTGCCCGCGGCGACGTGGACGTGATGATCGCCGGCGGAGCGGAGTCCACGGTGACGCCGCTCGCGATCGGCGCCTTTGCGCAAATGCGCGCGCTCTCGACGCGCAACGACGAGCCGGAGAAGGCCTCGCGTCCCTACGACGCCAACCGCGACGGGTTTGTGTTGTCCGAAGGTGCGGTCGTTTTCGTGCTCGAGGAGTACGAGCATGCCCGCCGGCGCGGCGCGAAGATCATCGCGGAGTTGCGCGGCTACGCGGCCTCCTCGGATGCCTACCACCTGTCGTCGCTTTCACCCGGAGGCGAGGGATCGCAGCGGTCGATGGGTGACGCGATCCGGCGCTCCGGCCTCGCGCCGGCGGAGATCGGCTATGTCTCGGCGCACGCCACCTCGACACCCGGAGGCGACGGCGAGGAGGCGGCGGCCATTGCGGCGGTTTTTGGGGACGCGAAAGCGGACCTCCATGTGAGCGGGGTGAAGTCCATGACCGGTCACCTGCTCGGTGGAGCGGGTGCGATGGGCGCCCTGGCCGCCGTCCTTGCGATCCGCGACGGCGTGATTCCGCCGACCATCAATCTCGACACCCCCGACCCCGAGTGCGCCGCGCTCGGCTTGAACTTCACGCCCAACACCGCCGTGCGCAAGCCGGTGCGCGCCGCCCTGGCCAACAGCTTCGGCTTCGGCGGGACGAATGCGTCGCTGGTGTTCAGCGCCACCGCGTAAGGTGGCGTCACCAGATCACGAATACAACACGGGGAGGGCCCGCCCCTCCTTTGCACTCCGCGCGGCGAGGTCGAGCAGATGGATCGGCCGGCGCGCCCACTCGCCGGTGATGACCAGCGTCTCGCCGCGGGTGAGGTGGGCGGCGATGTTTTCGTAGAACCGGTGGCCTTCGCTCTTCGGCGTGGGCGCGCGTTCGGTGACGACGCGTCCGTCGCCCTGGGAGGTGTGGGTTTCGGCGGAGTTCCACTCGATGAGATGGGTCGCCTTCGTGCCCACGATCTTGATGAAGCCGCGTTCGGGCGCCGCGTCGAGGTGCGTGATGGTCAGGTTGATCCGCTGGCCGGAGGCGAAGCGCACCACGGCCTGCGCCTCGTCCTCATTGGCATCGCCGGCCCAGGGAAACCCGGGCTGAGCGGCCCAGTATCCATTCCACGCATACCCGCTCACCTCGGTTGCCGGCGAGGTGATGAGTTGCAGCGAGTATTCCAGCAGATGGACGCCCCAGTCGTAGAGGATGCCGCCGGAGATGCTGCGCGAGGAACGCCACCAATCGCCGGGACGCGAATGCGATCCCATGCGCAGATCGATGCGGACAATCTCTCCCAAGGCGCCCGATTTGAATAGCTCCACGGCGCGCAGGATCCATCCGTCCCAGTGCCGGTTGTGATACGTGCTCACGACGACGCCCTGCTTGCGACCGGCCTCGATCATCGCGTCGCACTCTTCGGTCGTGATGGCCATCGGCTTCTCGAGAACGACATGGCGGCCGGCAGCGGCGATCTTGAGGCCGAGGGCCGCGTGCGTGTTGTGCGGGGTGATGACGGTGACGAGATCGACAGATGACCGGGCCAGCAGGTCGTCGACGGTGGCGTAGGTTTCGATGCCAGGAAAGTCCTCCCGGGCGACCTCAAGCCGCTTCGGGTCGATCTCGACGACGGCGGAGGGCGTCATGCCGGCGGCCTTCATTTCATTGAGATGCTGGCGGCCCATGTTGAAGGCGCCGCCGTAGCCGACAACGGCGACCTTGATGGCGGAAGGGGTGGCAAACGTGCGCATGGAGGAAAGATCGACGGACGTTCGAGGGGCTCAGCGCAGGCCGGCGGCCCACAGGCAGCCTTGGACGGTGAGGCGGCGGGCCTCCGGAAATTCGGTGAATTCCTCCGGTTGGTGTCCGAGGGCCTGATAGAACACCCGCCCTGCGCCCCACGCCTTGGTCCAGGCGACGGGCATGGTCACGGAGCGCCCTTCATAAACATACTCGGTATCGGCGAGCACATGGATGCCCGGGTCGACCAGCATGTAGTATTTCTCGGATCGATACGCGAATTGCGCGGGCAGCCCTTCGGTGGCCGGATGGGTGCGGTCGACGACGCGCACCGAATAATCGCCCACATAAGGATGCCCGACGAAGTGGCCGCCCGCCATCCATTCGTAGTCCAGGCGCCCGCGGAAGGCGTCGCCCATGCCACCGTGAATGCCGCCGAGGCCCACGCCTGCCCGGACGGCCGCCACGAGGCCCTTCTCCTGCTCGGGGGTGAGGGGCCCCATCGTCCAGCAGGGAAAGATCAAGGCGTAGGCCTGGAGGGCATTGGCGTCGGCCAGCGGATCGAGCGATTTGACGATCTCGGGCTGCAAGCCCGCCGCTTCGAGATCGTTGGCGAAGAGTTGGACGATTCGATCAGGATGGTGACCTTCCCAGCCACCGGCGAGAAACAGGGCCTTTTTCATGGATTTAGAGGTAAAGAGGTGATTCTACCATGCCTGAAGGTTGGGCGAAATAGACGCCGGCGCCAAAAAGATGGACTTTTCAATCAAGCATTGGGCCGCCTTTCCGCGGCGTCACCCGTCGCCCTTTGCGGTGGCGAATACGGACTTCCTGTCCGGGAAGGATCACTGGGTGCGGACGGCGTTCTCGACCTGCAATTTCTCGTTCATCTTTCGAGGCACGGGGGAGTGGCACCGGGGCGACCGGGTATGGAAGGTGCAGGCGCCCTGTGTGATCACCCAGTGGCCCGGGCTTCATCTGGAATATGGACCGCTGCCGATGCCGGGCGGGACCTGGGATGAGTTGTACCTGACCTATCCGGCCGAGGCGCGCGCGCGGTTCGAGGCGGCGCGCCTGCTGGATCCTGAACGCCCGGTGTGGCCGATCGCCGATCCTGCCGCCGTGCGGGCGCAGGCCCGGGTCTTGCAGGAACTTGCGCGCGCGCCGGAGCCCTCCCTGGTCGTCGACCGCGTCGACCGCGTGTGCGAACGCATGATCCTCGAAAGCTGGCTGACACCCACGGCACGGGCGAGACCGCGCGGAGCCACGGGTGCGGTGCTGGCGATTGCGGAGGAGCTGCGGAACCGTTTCACGGATCCGTCGCTCGTGCCCGAGGAGCTGGCGGCGCGTCACGGTTGGTCGGCCTCGACCTTTCGGCGTCGATGGGCCGAGGCCATGCCCGAGAGCCCGGGACGAACCTTGCTCACGTTGCGCATCCAGACGGGCTGCCGGTTGCTGGTCGAAACGGCGCTACCGATCCGCGAAATCGC
Source organism: uncultured Opitutus sp. (assembly GCA_964406745.1). Lineage (GTDB taxonomy): Bacteria > Verrucomicrobiota > Verrucomicrobiia > Opitutales > Opitutaceae > CAMAXB01. The sequence continues at coordinate 330 of CAYOSX010000113.1, read as the reverse complement.
CGGCCGGTCGGGCTTCGCCGACGAATATTATTTCTCCCGGCGTTTCCGGATCGAGCAAGGCATGTCGCCGCGCGAGTACCGGCGGCATTACGTGCTGCGGGGACTGCCGGCGGCGGGCGCATCCGTCAGAGATCCTTCCTGACGGCCTCCGACACGTTGCGGAAACCGTCGCGCGCGAGCAGTTCGACGAGCCCCTGAAGGATGCCTTTCACCACCGCCGGGCCGCCATAGATCATCGCCGTGTAAAGCTGGACCAAGGAGGCGCCGAGCCGGATCTTGCGATAGGCGTCCTCGGCCGTGAAGACACCGCCGGCCGCGAACAGCGTGTAG
>CAYOSX010000112.1:0-7824 GCA_964406745.1 uncultured Opitutus sp. | reverse complement strand
CACCGAGGCGCTGAAGGCCTTGGAGTCGATAATACCCATGATGGATTCCGGGGCGAAGTGCATGATGTAGCACATTCCGGCAGTGAGCGCGTCAACCTTTGCCTGGTCGATGTCCAATCCGAGGACGGTGGCGCCCGAACGGGCGAATTGGAGGGAGAGCGGGAGACCTACGTAGCCTAGGCCGACGACAGCAATGGATTGAGCACACATAAATTGGCAGGGAATCTGAGTAAAACTTCCAGAAGGCAGGTTAAGCTAGCTTAAATTAGTTGGTTATAATCGGTGCAGCGGGCGGTTTGATTAAATGCAACCAAAGCGACCGGGCGCGGTGGTTGCCGAGGTCGCCGTCGGTGCGTCTTCCGCGCATAGACCGGAGGTACGCAAAAAAGAGCCAAGCGTTTCGGCTTGGCTCTGGGACGAGGGCAGGTGCCCTCCACGTGCTTTCGATTACTCCAGACGCTTTCGAGCGGCAACAAGGCCCACCAGACCAAGACCCATGAGGGCAACGGTCGCGCCGCTGTCGGGAACCTGCTTGTAGTCCCCGTACGCCTTGAGCTTTGCGACCTTCAGATAGGTGCTGTTGTTGGTCCACCATTGGGTGTCGAGAATGGTGATCGTGTAGTCGATGGTCCCCAACGTCGAAAGCGTGAACAACATGCTGCCGGTGAGGCCGTTGGAGTGCCAATCGAAGCTGGCGTGGGTACCGTCAACCTCGACGGCTGAGTTGATAAGCAGGTCGCCATCCAACTCGATCTCGACCCACTCCTGCTCAATGAGGTCGCCAAAGACATCGTCATCGGCGAACGCGAATTTGGCCGTGGCGGAGGTCAAGGTATGCAACCCGGGATTATACCCGTCGTTGAGGATATTGAAGGTCCCGGTGTAGGACGAATTCCCTTGGTGCAGATGAGCCAAAGGTTGTCCGGAGTGATAATCGGTCCAGACCGCAGCTTGCGCTACGGAGGTGAGAACGGCAGCCATTGCTGCAGTCTTGAGGGATATGAGGAGGTGTTTCATTGTCAGTTGCTGGAGGGTTTCGTTGAGATGGGGGAAGCTGAGAGAATCCCCGTACGGATATCCTCCATAGCGGATTGCGGACCATTCGTACCTAGCGGATAGGTTTGAAAGAGCCTATTTCTATGTAAAAATCTTCGGGCAAGGCAGTTAAGCGATGAAACAAATTATATCGGAATCCGCTATCTGCCGGATGGTTCCAGACTTCGCAGCCGATTGTGACAGAATTCTTGACGACCTGAACAGGCCTACTCTGATTCTTGGTATATAAATCGTTTTACAGCAGTTGCTTAATTCTGATCGAGTGTAGGTGTCGGATTTTTTTACACTGAATCAGTCTTCATAGCTAATTTATGTAGAGATAGTAAGGTGGCATTTGGACACCTATCGCCAACCTCCTACGGACACATTCTCTTGCAGGTAAGAACGGGCCTAATGACAGCTCAACATTGGCCGTGCGCGGGCTTCCTGCACACCGTCGACGTCAAAGGGGTTCAAGGAACCCAATCGACCACGCTGATCCGTCCGGTGGTCTCTTCGCGACCGTTCAGGAACGTGAACTCAACCCACGGCGCGGTTCGCATCAGGGTGTCGTAGCGAACGAGGTCCCACTTCTCCACCGGCTGTCCATTGATGCGGGTGACCAAATCCCCGGGCAACACTCCTGCGCGATCCGCGGGGGATCCAGGAATGACGCTGGCAATGCGCCAGTAGGCGGGCGTGCGGGTGAATCCCAAGCCGACCGTGCGCACGGGCGACAGGGTGATGGGTGCAGTGGAGTCGCGGTGGAAGGTCACGAGCCCGCGACGTTGGTCAAAGGTCACTACAAAGTATTTCAGGACCCCTCCCCCGAGCGATGACAGTTGATCCGTGAGATCCACTACGGGCTGGCTCAACCGGTAGCTACCGAGGGTGATTTCGCCCGCCAGGCGGCCCATTTCATTGCGACGTTCCCCGGCGAGTGTCGAAACAGGAGCCCCGGGACGGGGGCCGGACGCGAACGTGAGATCAAGGCCGACGGGATTCAGATTCACCGGGCCGTCGCTTCCCGAATCAATGAGCACGTAAAGGGTACGCTCCTGTAATTGGACCGGAATCAGCGGGATCTTGTTGGCTTGGCTGAAAGAGAGCGAACTGCCCGGCGTGAGTGTGGGTGCGTCCGCCGGGGTCAGGACCACGCGTTCCTGCAGGTAGTCGAGCGCGAGCACCGTCTCGGCGAACAAGGGGAAGCCCAGAATGCCATCGATCGGCACGCCCAGATGGGCGGACAGGTCGGTGGTGTCGAAGAGCAGTGCCGGCACCCCGTCGAAGCGGGCCTGCCCCAATTCCAGGCGTCGCAGCGTGATGGCCGAGAGGACGGTGGAGGCACCTGAGGCCGTTCGCACCCGAACCTGGGGGGCGTTGCGAGCGATCCGGGCCCCCAGGCGCGAGGCAAAGTCGGGGGAGACCAACGTGACCGACGATCCGGTATCCACGAGAAACCTGCCCCCGCCCGCTTTGTCTGAAGGTACTTCAATGACGAGGTGATTGCCGATCAGGCGTCCGGGAAGGACCACCAAGGGCTCACTGAGCCGCGTGCGTACCGGACCCGGTCCCGCTGGGGGAGTGAGGCTGGCGCACCCGCTCACTCCGAGCGCGATGATCATCAGAATCAGGATTCGGTGCGGCCGCCATTCGGCGACATGCAGACAACGCAGCACCCTTGCCGTGAGGGTCTGGCCGGCGAGGGAGGGGAGGTGGATCGGGAGGGCGCGCTCCTCGTGAGCGTGCGCAGGATTCATTTTTGCGGACGCGGAAGACGGAAACTCAGGACGGCGGCGAGGGCGGCCAAGGCGGCGGCCACCGCGTACAAGGTCGATGCCCCAAGCGTCCAGTAAACGGCGCCCGCCATGATCGGGGTGATGGCCCGGGCCAGCGACCCGAGAGACCGGAAAATTCCCAGCACGCGGCCTTGTTCTTCCTGACTGGCGTAAAGCGAAATCAGACCGGTGGTCGACGGATTGACCAAACCGCCGCCCACGGCGAGGAGGGCGACCCCCGTATAGAGCATGAATTCCGAAGGTGCAAAGCCGACGCCCAGGAGCCCCAGCGTTGAGCAAACGAGACCGATCAACAAAACCGGCCTTTCTGGCAGGCGGACAAGCAACTTTCGCACGAGCAACCCTTGCGTAAGGATCGAGCAAACGCCGAGAAACCCCATCAGGAATCCGTTCTCCCTTGCCGTATAGCCGAAGCGCTCGGCGCTCACAAACACGAGGGATGCCTCCATCGCGACGAAGGCGAGGGCGTACACGAAGGCGACGAGATTCGCGCGGCGGGCACCAATGTTGTCCAGGCCGAGGATGGCCGCGAGGGGGTTGCGCAGGCGCGGAGCCTCGCTTCGGCCGCGGGCTTCCGGGGCCAGGGTCTCGACAAAACGGGCGCGGATCCAGAGCAGGTTGACCAAACCCAGCACGCACGCGACCAACGCGGGCATCGTGAAGGGATTGACGCCCCAATTCGCCAGCTGCGGCCAGTAATCGAGGAGATTGATGCGGGCCGAGAAGGCGCCGATCAGCGGCCCCGTCACCAAGCCCAGCCCGAACGCCGCCCCCACGAGCCCCATGGCTTTCGAGCGTTCCGCACGGGTGGTCACATCGGCGACCGCAGCCGTCGCAACCGACAGGTTGCCTCCGAAGGCGCCGGCGAGCAGGCGGGCAAGGAGGAAGATCCAGAACGAGCCACTGACCATCCAGAGCAGGTAGCTCGCCGTCGTGCCGGCCACCGTCAGCACGAGCACCGGACGGCGTCCTCGCCGGTCGGAGAGGCTGCCCCAGAAAGGAGCGAAAATGAATTGGAGAATGGAGAAGAGGGAGCTGATCACGCCACCGAACAGCACTTCCGGCAGATGCGTCTCGTTACCCAAGGCACGGGCTGCAGTTCCGAGCCAGCCGAGCAGCCAGCCGAGCAGACCGGCGTCGCCCTCGAGCGTGAGATAATACCGCAGAAGGTCCGGACCCAGCGGAAAGATGATCGAGAACCCGATCAGGTCGATGTACAGCGTCAGGAAGATGACGCCGAGCGACAGGGGTCGTTTCTGAGGTGGTGCAGAGGGCGACGAAGACACGGAAAGGCGGGACGATAGGGGCGCCTTGTCGCACGCCAAGGCCCAAACGCGAAATGGCGCCGATCGTTGCTCAGCCCGGCGAATCCCCGAGGATCGCGCGCAGGGTAGAGCGCATCGTTCCGACGGAAAACGGCTTCTGAACGAAAGCGGTGGGCCCGTCGCCGCCGAAGCGCCGCGAAACCTCGTGCTCGCTGTAGCCACTCATCAGCACCACCGGCAGATCGGGGCGCCGGGTGCGAAGCGAACGAAGCACGTCTTCACCGCTCAGGCCCGGCATCGTCAGGTCGAGCAGCACCACATCGTAATGCGTGCCGGGAGCGTCAAGGCGGGCGAGGGCCTCGGCCCCGTCGGCCGCCGTGTCGCAGGTCAGGTTGAACGACTCCATCATGCGCGAGCCGACGAAGCGCACGGCCTCTTCGTCGTCGACGAGAAGCACGCGCCCGCGGCCGGTCCATGGGGCGCTCGTTTCAGCCGCGGACTCCCCGTCGGCGGTGGATTCCTCAGAGCTCCCGCCGGCGGGGAGCAGCAACCGAAACGTCGAGCCGAGGCCCTCTTCACTGTCCACGAACAGGGCGCCTTCGTGACTGCGTACGATGCCGAGCACGGCGGCAAGGCCGAGTCCGCGCCCGGCAAACTTGGTCGTATAAAACGGGTCGAAGATGCGCCCCTTCGTTTCGGGGCTCATCCCTGCGCCGGTGTCCCGGACTTCAAGAAAGACGAACGTCCCCGGCCTGGCGTTCGTGGCGTGCTCTGATTTTTGCAGCATGGCCGCGTCGGCCTCGACCGTGCCGGTGGTCAAGGTGATGTCGCCCGTGCGTTCACCGATCGCGTCGGAGGCGTTGATCACCAGGTTCATCAGGATCTGCCGCATCTGGGTGTTGTCGGCCATCACCGAGGGGAGGCGGTCGGCGAGGCGGAATTGCAGCCGGACGGACTTGCCGATCGAGGCGCGCAACAGAGGCACGGTTTCCTGGACCAGGGTGCTCAGGTTGACCGGGCCCACGACGAAGCGGCCTTTGCCCGAGTAGGCGAGCATCTGCTGGCAGAGCTCGGCGGCGCGCAGGGCCGCCGACTCGATCTGGCGCACATGCGGGTGCAGGCCGGAGCCTTGCGGCAGCTCGTAACCGAGCAGGCTCGCGTTGCCCATGATGCCGGTCAGCAGGTTGTTGAAATCGTGCGCGATGCCCCCGGCGAGCACGCCGAGGCTCTCGAGTTTCTGGCTTTCGAGCAGCTTGCGCTCCATGGCGAGCTTCTCGGACTCTGCGTTCTTGCGACCGGTGATGTCGGTCGTGACCCCGCCGACCGCGCGGACCCCGCCCGCGGCGTCGCGTAACGGGAACTTGAATACAATGCTCGTCACCTGCCGCCCGTCGACCTCCGTGACCTCCTCGAACATCTCCGTGCGCCCCGAGGCGATCGTGCAGGCGTCGCTCTTGCGGAAGACGGCGGCGTAGTCGGGGGGGAAGAGGTCCGCGTCGGTGCATCCGACGACGGATTCACGTCCGCCTCCGTACATTTCGATGAACTTCCGGTTGGCCACGAGATAGCGGCCTTCGAGATCCTTCACGAAGATTGCATTCGGGCTGTTGTCCATGATCCCCGAAAGCGCCTCGCGGCTCGCGCGCAGCTCGGCGGTCCGTTCCTCCACAAGGCGGCGGATCTGCGAGGTCGAGCGCAGCCGGAAGAAGAGGAGGAGGCTGAACGCCGCGGACGCCACCGTGCCGAGTCCCACGAGGGCGAAGGGCGCGCGACGATCGGCGGCGGCGAGCCAGGCCGGCGTGGGGCGGAAGATCAGCTCCCACTCGCGCTCCCACAGGGACACCGGCACGCGCACGGCGTGAGGCGTCACGAATTCCTCGACGGAGGGCACCGCGCCGGCAGCCATGCCTCCGTTGTCGTAGAAAACCGTGACAGCGCCGTCGGGGCTTCGCGGGGTCCGGTCGTTCACCATGAAGTCGAAGCCGCGCGTCACGGTGTCCTCCGGCGTGGCCGCGAAAAAACGATCGAGCCGGAAGACGCCGAGCACCATGCCCTTGAATTCACCGGGCGCGATGCGGGAATCCGGCCGCGGCAGGCTGGTGAACACCGGTGCATAGACGACGAAACCATCCGCCGGTTCATCGTCGACGTAGAGGGGGGAGAGGCGCGACATGGTGGTGAGGCCCGTGTTGCGCGAGAGGCGCACCTCGGCGTGGGAGCGTCCGGAGAACAGGTTGAACCCGAGCGCGGGCCGGTTCGGAGCGAGCGGCTCGATGTAGGCGATCGGCAAATACGAGCCCTGGGGGGGCGAGGTCTCGAATCCGTCCGGGCCAAAGCGATCCTTGATCACGAAATCCGCGGCGACCTCCTCCCTGAGGGCGCGTTCGAAGGCGGGGCGGTTTTCGGCCCCGACGATCGGCGCCCATTCGAGCGCAGCGATGCCGGGCTGGCGAAGGCGCAGGTCTCGGGCGGCCCCGTTGAATTCCTCCGCGCTGACGGAGTCGGAGAACGTGAACAACGTGCGGAGCGCGTTCATCGCCCCCTCGTAGGCGCGGGCGCTCGCCTGCAGGGCGCGAACCCGGAAATCAACGGCGGCGGAGATGCGGGCGCGCAGCTGCTTGCTGTCTTCGTTTTGCTGACGCTGTTGCAGCCAGACGGAGAACGCGACACCGGCGGCGAAGACCAGGGTGGAGATGATCGCGGGCTGGGCGATGCTGCCGCGCGAGGGTGGCGCGGATGGGAGCGGGCTCGTCACGGCTCAGGCGTTCGCGGAGAGGAGTGCGGCGTGACGGAACTTCCGGCGTGGCAACGTAGGAGGTCGTGGGCCGGACGTGCGGACATGCCAGGCAGTAAAGCAAGGCCCCGCGCGATTGCAACGCACGCCGATCCGCTGCGGGGGCGCGCGATGAAAACTTACGCCGTCGTTACAGTTTGTAAGGCAACGGGTACCTTGCGGTGAGCGTCGCCACTTGATCACGCGCCTTTTCCAAGGCCGCATCCTCGCCCTCCGTGCCAATCGCTTTCAGCACGGTGTCGATGGCGGAGGCAATCACCGGCATGTCCGCCTCAACAAAACCGCGGGTGGTGACGGCAGGCGTGCCCAGGCGGATGCCGGAAGCCTGGAACGGCGAGCGCGTCTCGAACGGGACGGTGTTTTTGTTGCACGTGATGTGCGCGAGGTCGAGGGTCTCCTGTGCCTTCTTGGCGGTGAGTTCGGGAAGGTTGGCCCGCAGGTCGACGAGGAAGAGGTGGTTGTCCGTGCCCCCGGACACGATCTTGTATCCGTGGTCATGCATGGCGGCGGCGAGGGCGCGGCTGTTCTTCACCACCTGCTCGCTGTAGGTCTTGAACTCCGGCTTGAGGCACTCCGCGAAGCAAACGGCCTTGGCGGCGATGACGTGCATGAGCGGCCCGCCCTGGCCTCCGGGGAACATGGCGGAGTCAATCGCCTTGGCGTGCTGCGCGCGGCAAAGAATCAGTCCGCCGCGGGGGCCGCGCAGGGTCTTGTGCGTCGTTGTGGTGACAAAATCGGCGTGCGGGACCGGAGACGGATGCACGCCCGCGGCGACGAGACCGGCGATGTGGGCAATGTCCGCGAACAGGTAGGCCCCGACGGAGCGGGCAATCTCGCCCATGCGGGCGAAGTCGATGACGCGCGAGTAGGCTCTGGCGACCACCGTGATCATTTTCGGCTTCTCGCGTTGGGCGACGGTGGCGTCGAGCGC
>CAYOSX010000111.1:0-8058 GCA_964406745.1 uncultured Opitutus sp. | reverse complement strand
AGAATGATGCCGTGCGGGTAGTCGAGAATGTGCGTGATCTGGTTCTGCTCCTCCACGCTCATGCCCAGTTTCTCCATGCTAAAGGCCTGCTTCTTCTGATTCAGCAGGCGGAGGGAGATGGACTCGGCGTAGATCGTGGGGATGGTCGAGACGCGGATGTCGAGGTTGATGCCGTTGGCCTTGAAATTGATGCGGCCATCCTGCGGCAGGCGCCGCTCCGAGATGTTGAGCCGCGCCATGATCTTGAGGCGCGAGATGATGGCGTCCTGAAACCGCAGCAGGTTCTCCGGCACCGGCACCGAGACGAGCAGTCCATCCACGCGGTAGCGGATGCGCAACTGGCCCTCCTGCGGCTCGAAGTGGATGTCGGTGGCTGCGTCGGCGATGGCTTGCGAGATGACATCCGTCACGAAACGCACGACGGCGGCGTCCTCATCGACCACCTCCTCGTCGGCCGCGGCGGCCTCCGGGGCGAGGTAGGCGTCGTCGCTGTCCTCAAGGGAGCCCGAGCCGACGCCGAAATGCTCGATGATGAGCTGGTGAACGCGTTCGGAGACGGCGAGGTGCCAGACGACCGGACGTGGGGTGAAGGTTCGTATCCAGTCCGTCATGACGACATCCGGCAGCCAGGCGCTGGCGAGGTGCAGCGGGGTCGAGGGCAGGGGCGGCGGCAGGTCGCCCTCGGGCACGGCCCCGAACCGGATGGGCAGAATCTGATAATCGTGAACGAGGCGGGCGGGCAGCAGGCGCAGGGAGTCGGGGTCGGCCTTCAGGTCGCTGGCGATATCGAGCCTGGCGGCGTCGGCGAGGACGGCGAGGGCTTCGGGTTCGGAAAGGGCGAGGAGGACGGCGAGCGCCTTGACCCGTTCGTCGCGGGGGCTTTCGAAGAGCGTCTGGACCTGTTCGGGGGTCAGGCGGTCGGCCAGCGAGGCAGGCAGCGTTTCAGGAAGGAGCGCGGTCATGGGCAGGCGGGGCCAGGGCCGAAGCTTCAGGGGCGGCGCAGGGCGGGGCCGGGAGACGGGCGTTCCTCGGGCGGAGGCACGCTGGAAGGGTCGAGCACGCGTTTCACGTCGTCCTTGATGGGCATGCGTTCGACGCGGTCGAAAATGGCGGTATTATCCGCTGAAGTATTGGTGAGGACCACGGGGCGAAGGAAGAAGACGAGATCGGAGCGACTTTTCTCCCTGCTTCGGCGGCCGAGCAAGTCGCCGATGAAGGGAATGGGTCCGAGGCGGTTGGTGTTGCGCGTGTCGGAGATGCGTTGGAGGCCACCCAGGACGATGATCTCCCCGCTGTTGACGCTGACCACGGATTCGGTGCGGCGGCTGCCGACCCGAGGTTGCGGGTTGCCGTCAATCAAGATGTCACCCAAGACGTCCTTCACTTCCTGGCTGATGGTCAATTCGACCGAGCCATCGGTGCCGATCAGCGGGGTGACGGTCAACGTGATGCCGATCTCGCGCTGGCTGACATTCGTCCGCGCTCCGGTGGTGGTGTTGGCGTCGGTCACGTAGCCGGAGATGACCGGACGCTCCTCGCCGACGAAGATGATGCCTTCCTTGTTATGGGCAGTGAGGATGCTCGGGGCGGAGAGGATGTTGGCCTTGTTCTTCCGGGGCGTCGTCGTGAGCCGGATGATGCCGGCAAGGTCGTAGTTGCCCGAGAGGAAGGTTTCGGCATCGGGCCGAAGCAGACCGGCGAAACCGCCGTCCCCATCGTCGACCACCATGCCAGGCGTCGACAGGTTGAAGCCCACCAGCTTGTCGCCCGCGACTTGAAGGCCGAGCGCATCGATGCCGGTCGTGTTGTTGTCGGAAAGCGAGACCTCCACAATGACTGCTTCGATGCGCACCTGGGGAAGCACGACATCGATCTTGGCAACGAGATCGCGAATGAGGGTTAAGTCGTCAACCGTACCGCTGACGATGAGGGAATTGCTGCGTTCGTCGGCGAGGATCGTGATGAGTGAACTGAATTCGCTGCCGCGTCCGGAAGACTGGCCGTCGGCGCCGGCCACGTCGATCAGGGCCGGGCTCGCCGGCTGGGCGTTGGCGTTGCCACCCTCGTTGCCTTGTCCGGCCTGAGCCTGACCCTGCCCCTGCCCCTGAGCCTGTTGGGCTTCGAGCTGAGCCTGCTGGCGGCGGGTCAGTTGCTGGCCCTGCTGGGTGCCGACCATGCCTTGTCCGGGGCGTTGCGACGCGGCGGCGGCGCGCTGGGCGGCCTGGGTCTGACCGGTGACAAGGTTGGTGATCACCGGAGCCACGTCGACGGCCAGGGCGTGCTTGAGGGGAATGACCTCGTTGCGCGTGTTGGGGTCGGCCTTGACGTCGAGTTTGGCAATGAGATCGCCGAACCAGGCGTGCAGGCTTTCGTCGGCGAGGAGGACGACCTGATTGGTGCGATCGTCAGCGCTGAAGGTCGTGGCCGAGCCCAGCTGCGGTTTGAGGGCGGTGCCGATGGCGGCGTTGATCTTGGCGACAAGATCGGAGGCCTTGGCATACTGGAGCGGGAAGAACTTCGGAGTGAGGCCCGCGGTGACCGGCCGGTCCAGCTGTTGAATCAACATCTCGACCCGCTGGAGGGTGGAAATGGAGTCGGTGATCATCGTGGCGTTGGCCTTTTCGAAGAACATCGGGCCCCCGAACTGCGGATTGAGCAGGGGGGCGATTTCCGGGAGGAACTCGCGCACGCGCAGGAACTGCAGCGAGAAGATCTTGCTCGCCGCGCGACCGCTGGGCGGCAGGCCGAGGGTCGAACCCTCGATCAACTCGGGCGTCTCGGAGCGCAGGGAGCCGAGAGGAACGACCTTGATGAAGGTGTCGCCGACCGGTGCGAGACCGACCTGGTTGAGGTTGAGCAACGTCTCGATGGCGAGCAGGGCCTCGGACTTGGGCAAGGGGGTGCGACGGACGAAGTGGTAGTTGCCCGCGGGCAGCGCGGCTGGCCGCAGGACGGTGCGGCCCGTGAACATCTCGACCAGATCGAGCACGCCGTCGAGCGGGACGTCGGGCATGTTGAAAGGGCCGACGGGGGCATTGTCCACCGCGCGGATCGCAAGGGTGGACGGCTCCGATTGTGCCCCGAGAGGAAGCGAAACGACGACGGACAGGGTGGCGGCAGCAAGGCAGAGCCGGGGAAAACGCGATATCATGCGAGGGCGGGTTGGGCGAAGGGGGGGCGGAAGTGAAAATGAAAGACAACAGCGGTCGGAAGTAAACGGCCTTGTGGCTGAGACGCGTGAGTTGGGAAGAGGTTGCCGGATTTTGACACTTGCGACGGTTTGGAGTGCGCCCAACCGTACCGCGCTGCGATGCCCAACCGCTTCGGCAAACTTTTTACCATCACGACCTGGGGCGAGAGCCATGGTCCCGCCATTGGCGTCGTTGTGGACGGTTGCCCGCCGCGTTTGCCACTCACTGTCGACGAGATCCAGGCGGAGCTCGACCGCCGCCGCCCGGGTCAGAGCGACATCGTGACGCCGCGCAAGGAAGCCGATCGGGTCGAGATCCTTTCAGGCCTGTTCGAAGGGCGCACGACGGGGACCCCGCTGTCGATGATGGTGCGCAACGCCGACCAGCGCCCGGGTGCGTACACGGAGATGAAGGATAAGTTCCGTCCCTCCCACGCCGATTTCACCTACCAGCAAAAGTACGGCATCCGCGACCACCAAGGCGGCGGCCGCAGCTCGGCGCGCGAGACCATCGGTCGCGTGGCGGGGGGAGCGATCGCCAAGAAGATCCTCGCGCTTGCCGGTCAGGTGGAGATCCGGGCGTTCGTGACGCGCATCCACGACATCGCGGCGCCCGCCCTCGCAACGTTTCCCACTCTCGCCGAGGTCGAGGCCACGGCGGTGCGTTGTCCGCACCCGGAAACGGCCGAGGCGATGATCGAGCGCATCAAGCAAGTGCGCAGCGCAGGCGATTCCGTGGGCGGAGTCATTGAATGCCGCGTGCGCGGCCTGCCCGTGGGCCTCGGCGCGCCGGTCTTCGACCGCCTGGAGGCCGACCTCGGGAAAGCAATGCTCTCGTTGCCGGCCACGAAAGGCTTTGAAGTCGGCAGCGGCTTCGGCGGCACCTTCCTGAAAGGCTCGGAGCACAACGACCTCTTCGAAAACCGCGACGGACGCGTGCGCACGACGACGAACAACTCGGGCGGCGTGCAGGGCGGGATCAGCAACGGCGAGGAACTGGTCTTCCGTGTGGCCTTCAAGCCCACCGCGACGATCCTCCAGTCCCAGAAGACCGTGGACCTGACGGGTGCCGAGACGGAGCTGATGGGCCGCGGCCGCCACGACGCCTGCGTGCTCCCGCGCGCCGTCCCCATCGTCGAGGCGATGGCGGCCCTCGTGCTCGTCGACCACTGGATGCGCCACGAGGCGCAGAACCGGGTGTTTAGGTTCGATTAGGCCACGGCGGAGTGCCAAAGTAGCGTGACCCCTCGGGATCGGTCCACCGATAGAATCAACGAACAACAGCCCGACTCCATCCCCGTCGGCCCGTGTGCGATGGATTACTGGCGGCTTGCGCTCCCGCCCGGCCCGTATTCCGTCTCTGGGTATGCCTACCGCGACGAAAAAGAAACCCGCCCGTAGCGCCGCTCGCGGCCGGGTGAAGACATCGCCATCCTATGGCATCGCGCCGCGGCCGTTGCCTAAAAACTGTGCGACGGTGGGGGATTCGCGAGCCAAGGGAGAGTTCGGCATAGGAGCCGATTTGGCGGTCGTCGAAACCGCGTTCGCTTCCCGTAATCTGTGAACGCCGACGAGACCATTGACCAGATAAAGGCCCATTCCTCAGAGGAGCGGGCCAAGATGTCCAGCGGACGCGTTTGTCGGACTTGCAGCCGAGCTTGCCGGCAAAGAGCATGGGGCGTAGCATTTCGGCATGAGTCAAATGCACCGCGTCACCTTCAATCCCGACCAATGTAGCGGGCGGCCGTGCATCCGTGGGATGCGCATCCGGGTGAAAGACGTGCTCGATATGCTTGCCGCGGGTGCGACCGAAGCCAAGATCCTCGAAAGCTACCCGTATCTTGAACGGGAAGACATCCAGGCCTCGCTCGAATACGCGGCTCGTCAGGTCGACCACGCGGTGCTTTCGCTGGCCAAGTGAAGTTTTTGGTCGATGCCCAGTTGTGGTCTTAGCCAGGGGGTCATGCCGTTACATGTTACAAAATGATCTCTCCGTTCGAAAATGTAACCTGTAACGGCATGACCCCTTCGGAACTAGCCCTTCGGCTGCGGGTGAGTATAGTCTTCATTACTGTAATTTGGATGCCGAGTTTATAGATAAACGTTTGATTCCAACCTCCCTCAAAGAGTCGACCACTGCTTTAATAAGGAATTGATCGCTGTCTTTATCCGCACGGATTCGAATTACAGGCTGAGGAACTAGCACAGAAACGGCCGTCATCCTCATTTTAAACGCATTAATAGCAGTCGCGTCGTGGCTACTCAAATAAATGCTTTCTCCGCCATCAATCGATACGATGACCGAATTATGAGCCCGCGTACCGTCAACCGAAGGCTCGATCCTTCCTTCTATCAATCTGAGGACTTGTTGCTTTCCGTCTTTCTCAATCGTCAACGCCTCGTCCTTTGCATCAAATGCCGTGATGACGAATCCCTCAAAGGCCTGTCCGATAGAGATCCACCTGCTAGCAACGTGCCTATCCAAGGACAATATAAACTGCGGCTCGCCAGCTGCGACTATATAGGCGCGGAACTCGACTTCGGCATGAGCGAATCCCAAGCCTGCACCGAGGATAAACATAGCGATCGTTCTCAAAAGTCTCATTCTGTAACGGCGTTTATTCAGTTATTCTGGGGACTAGTGGAAGGGGCACCATACTGGGGCATTGTGCGAATACAAAACTGAACTAGACGAAGCGGCTGGCGCCGCGCTGATCCTCGGAAGCGTGATCGGGGCCGAAGGGAGCCCGTCACCTTTCCGTGCGCATTGCCTCCGCAAGATCCCCCCGCCCCATGCGGTTCAGGCGATCGCGAACCAGCGTAAGGGCAGCGTCATCCGAAAAATCCTTCGTCACCTGAGCGACGAGTTGCTTCGCATCGGCTTCGCGCCCCACTCCGACCAAGGCCTCGATATTGTTTCCTACGGTATCGAATGACACCTGCTGGTCCCGAGTTCCCGGCCCCTGCGCCTGCCGATTCAGCCAGTGGTCGACCAGGGCTTGCATCCGGTGCAAGGGACGCGCCTCGAGGGCTTCATTGTAACGATGCGCGCTTACGAGATGATCGAAGGCGATCATCGAAACCCACATGCTTCGCCAGTCGTCCTTGGGAATCTGATCGTGGAGGGCGAGAATGCGCGGGGTGTCTTGCAGAAGATTGTTGAGGTTCAGTACGTCCATGAGCAACTGACGGTTGTTGCCGTCGCCAAGCATGGCGGCCTCCTGCTCGTTCCGGAGGGCGATCAAGGCGTCGCGGGCCGGTGCGTTGCCCGTTCGGGAAAAACCAAGCAATTGGGTGATGGCACGGGAGCGATCGACGCGTGAGCCGCTTGACCGGTAGACTTCCATCAGCAGGGCAATCGCCTCATCTTTCTTGCCCGCGTTCCACAGCTGACTGGCTTCGGCCCGAAACGCGGCCGGCTCCCCGGCGGCCGAAGTCGTCGTCGCAGATGCAGAAGCTTGCTCCTCGTTTCGGAGGCCATCTCTCATTCGGTCCTCCTGAAGGAATCTCAGGTTCATACTGAGCCGCTCGTTGTCGCGCTCCCAGATCGCTGCCTGCACACGCAAATGGCGATAATTACCTTTTAGCTCCCGATTCTCCTCCTGCAGCGCGATCAGGCGTGGCTGGAAGACTACGAAGTATCCCACAGCGAAAGCGATCGCAGCTCCCAAGAGGACGCCGGTCGTAAGCAAGAGTGAAGGCGGGACCTTGCGCATTGTGGCAGAGGGGTGACGGAAAGAGTGTAAGTGTGAGCCGCGCCTGATGTAAATCAGAAACAAATTCGTGCCTTCCGCTCTTTAGTTTACTAGGCACCCGGGCCGAAGTTTACGAGAAACCTGCAGAAACTTAGGTAAATGAAAGGGCGGCCGAACGTCACTCTCTAGTCGCTTGCCATGCATTCGGCCATTGGCTGCCGGTTCTAAAAATCACTTCGATATTACCGTTCCTTCACGGATCATTGCCGCACGAGGAGCCGTAGCTCCCATTGAATTGAACACGAGGGGTTGATCCAATGCGTCGACAGGGCGCTCGAAAAGTACAAATCTACTAGTTGGCACTCGTTCATCGACCGGTCCGGAGGGATCTATAATCATTTGATCGAGGATAGCCACGTTGAAACCAACCGGCAGATAGGGTATCAAGTCACGAGGACTATTTGGAATGCGCCCGTCTGCGGCTTTGATTGCAGCCTTCAGTGCGTGTCCAATCTCCGGGGCTGCCTTTCGCCGAGCCAGGTCACGAAGCTTGCCCAACGCGATCTTAAAGTCCGCCTCTGATGTAAATTCTCCTCTGGCTATATCTAGCCAGTCTTGTTCATGCAAAAGGGTGATATGTGGGATCATTAATTCAGGATTCTCGTCCGCATAACCTGATAAAAGTCTCACGTTTCTAATCCACACTTCTAACGGATTCTCTAGTGGGCCCGCGCTCCCGGAATCCTTTGTCGCCGAATTTATGGTAGTAACGGTACTACCTGTCCGATGTAAATCTCTTATCCTATCCTCAATCGAGACAGCGTGCAGATGCGATTGTTTTATCGTCTGCGCCTGTTGCGATAAGGTCATGCTTAAATCCTTCAATCGGATGTGTTGTTTATAACAGGCTATTAGCAAGATCGACAGGAAAACGACCTGAAATATATGCCATAACGCACGCATTGAATCACATTGCTTGTCATTCCTAAGTCATTGAAGTCAGGAAAACACAGTCATAGGTCAGGACGGGACGTTAATGCCCCAAAAACTTCTTCTGCGTTCTGTTCATTGAATCGCTGCGATCCGGAGTAGTCCTTCAGGTCCGCGAGTTCCTTTGGCGTAAGAGTCCGCCCGGGTGCCTCGTAGTCTTGGGCGCCTGATTGCGATAGAGTT
>CAYOSX010000110.1:0-8093 GCA_964406745.1 uncultured Opitutus sp. | reverse complement strand
ACGACGGCTACTTTCCGAGCCTCAACGCCTCGTACATGATCCGGGAGAACCTCATCGCCCGCGTCTCGTACGGACGTTCGATCAACCGTCCCGATTTTGGCAATATTCTTCCCTCGATGAATCTGCCGGATACGGAGGGCACGTCGCGCACGATCTCGCTGACGAATCCGGACCTGAAACCATGGATCGCCGACAGCTTCGGACTCGCGCTCGAGTATTACTTCGACGAGCCGGCGACCGGGTTTGTCTCGGCGCGCGCCTACCGGCGCGAGATTGCCGACTTCTGGGGGTCGGTGACCGTGCCCGCGTCGGACGACGTGCTTGAGCCGTGGGGCATCGACCCTGCGCTCTACGGAGAGGCCCTGGGCTATGTTGTCAGCACCCGGCGCAACGTCGGCGATGCCCGCGTCAGCGGCCTTGAGCTCGATTACCGTCAAAACCTCACGTTCCTTCCGAAGTGGGCGAGGGGAGTGACGCTCTTTGGCAACATTACCTGGCAGGATCTCGAGGGATCGGCGCAGGCGAGCTTCTCAGGCTTTGCCAAGAAGATCGCCAACTGGGGCATTAGCTTCAACCGCCAGCGCTTCGCCGTGCGCCTTGCGGTCAACCACCGGGGATTGATCCGGCAGAACCTCATCACCAACGCCGGCACCGAGGCCGGCACCTACCAATACCTCCTCCCGCGCACCAGCGCCGACTTTACGGCCGAGTATCGTCTTACGCGCCGCTTCGCGCTTTATGTGAGCGGGCGCAACATCAACGAGGAGGTCGATTACACCGTGCGCTACGGCCCGTCGACGCCGCGCGACCGGATTGTCACCGGCCGCGCCGGTTACGGGGCCACGTGGTATGTCGGCATCAAGGGAACCTTTTAATCCAAACCATGAATCGTCGTCACTTCCTCAAAACATCCCTCGCCGCCGCGGCTGCCTCCGGAGTCGGCCCCCGTCTCTTCGGCGCCGCCAAATCGGGCGGACGCACCCCGCGCATCCTCCTGCGCAACTCGTGGCAAAGCGTAAACATCGGCGACATCGGCCACACGCCTGGAGCGCTGCGCCTGTTCGAAGAACACTTCCCCGAGGCCGAACTTATCCTCTGGCCGGGAAGACTCGAGCACGGCTCGCGGGAGATGCTGATGAACGGATTTCCCAAGCTGCGCATCGTTGAGGGCAGCGTGGGTGCGGACGGCAAGCCCACCACGCCCGAACTTGCGAAGGCGTGGGCGGAGACGGATGTCTACGTGAGTGGCTCCGGCTCGGGCTTTCCCGCGCACCCGCACGCCGTCGCCTTTCGCAAGGCCACGGGCAAGCCCGTGGGCGTTTTTGGCGTGAGCACGGATCCGATCTCCGGTTTCGGCGGTTCCCGTGATCCCGAAGGCGGCACGCTCGTGGATCTCCGAAAGCGTGCCCTTGCGCTGCCTCCTGATCACCTGGCCGCAGACCTGCGGTTCATCCTCAACGAGGCGTCCTTCATGTTCTGCCGCGACACGATCTCGCTGGATTACCTGCGCAACCAAAACGTGAAGGCGCCCGTGCTCGAATTCGGTCCGGACTCCCAACTCGGAATGCACCTGCGCGACGACGCCAAGGGCTACGCCTATCTGCGCGAGAACGGCCTGGAGGAAGGCAGGTTCATCTGCGTGATTCCCCGCGTTCGCTACACGCCGTACCACCACATGCGGGGGACGCCGCTCACCGATACTGATCGAATGAAGGACGCGATCAACGCGCGCACCAACGAGCAGGACCTGTCGAAGATGCGCGAGATGATGATCGCCTATGTACGCGCGACCGGCGGGAAAGTGATGACGTGTCCCGAGATGACCTACCAGGTCGAGACGGCAAAAGAGTACCTCATCGATCCCCTGCCGGCGGACGTGAAGAAGAATGTAGTCTGGCGAAACACCTACTGGCTGCCCGACGAAGCTGCGTCGATCTACACCAAGGCGCTCGCGGTGATCAGCGCGGACTGCCATTCCCCGCTGATCGCGTATCGCGTCGGCACGCCGGCGATCTACCTGCGCCAGCCAACGGATACGTGCAAGGGGCAGATGTACCGCGACTTTGGCGCGGAACGCTGGATCCTGGAAGTCGACGAAGCGGACGGTGCGTTGCTCTGGTCTCGCGTTCAGGAGATCTACAATGACCCCGCCCAGGCGCGGGCGCATGTTGAGAAGATCATGACGGGTGTCCGGCGTCAGCAGCGTCGCATGGTCGATGCGGTGCGCACAGCGGCGGGCGTCGCCTAGACGTGGATCAACGAGCGTCGCGAAGTCGTGGCCGCGCGTGATTACGCGGCCACGAAACGTCATTTGAGCCTCCGCCGGACAGTCGCGCGCTTGAGGTGACCCATCCGGTTTGGGGATGTGCGGTCCGCCGTAGACTTCGGGCTTGCGTGGCCATATGCCCCCGCATGTCGTGCGGCGTATGGATTCAGCTGCAAATGGATCGCCTGCGATTCGTCATGGGTGACGCGCCCGCCAGAAAGGATTCAATCCCTGCAGGCTCCGGGGGACGACATCGGAAGGGTGCCTGGCTGATTGGCGGGCTGGCTTTCCTGATCGCGATGGGGTTTGCCGCCTACACCGACCATACGTGGGAGGATTATTATATCACGTTCAAGTCGAGCAAGCACCTCGCTACCGGCGAAGGACTTGTGCATCAGCCCGGGGAACAGGTGCATACCTTCACCTCGCCGCTCGGGGTGCTCCTGCCGGCGCTGGCAAGCCTGCTCACCTTCAACACCTCGGATGCGGCCGCACTCTGGGTGTACCGTCTGATGTGCGCCGGCGCCTTTGGCGGCGCCGTGGTGCTGATGGTGGCGTACGCGCGGCGCCTGAACCACGGCCGGCTCGCCACGGTGACGATGGCGGGCCTGCTGGTCACCGACGCCAAGACGGTGGATTTTTGTATCAACGGAATGGAGACGGCGTGGATGGTCCTGTTCCTCGCGTATGCCCTCTGGGCGACGGAGCGCCCCGGGCGGGACCGTTGGCGGCACCTGGGTCTCGCTTGGGCGGGGCTCATGTGGACGCGGCCGGACAGCTTTGTCTACATCGGGGCGTACGCGCTCGGGCGGTGGCTCTTCAATGACGCGGCTGTGTCCGGGCTGACGCGGCGCGAGTGGGTGGGAGTCTATCTCAAGGCGGGTTTGGTCACGACGGCGATTTATCTGCCCTGGCTGGCGTTTACCACGCTCTACTACGGATCGCCGGTGCCTCACACGATCCTGGCGAAGTCGATGATCCATGATCCGGTGACCCTGGGAGTGCTGCTGAAGAACGCGGTATTTTTTCCGTTCCACGGCCTCGAGGGCAGGCTCGCGCTCGATTCAACCTTTCTACCCGCGTATGCCGAAATGGGGGGCTGGCCGAAATGGGCGGAGACCGTCGCGCGATGTCTGGCGCTGGGGTGCGCCCTTGTCTGGTTGCTCCCCGGACTGAGGGCGCCGGTGCGCGCGTGTTCCTTCACGTTCTATTGTGCGCAGGTTTACCTCTGGACGTATCCCAACCATCCCTTCCCGTGGTACATCCCCAGTGCGACGTTGTTCGCGATTGCCACGTTGGGAGGCGTGATTGACGGACTGGAGCGCGCCATTCGCTGGTTACGCGAGGTGGCGGGGGAGGGACGTGCGGGGCGACGCCTGCGAGGGTATCTGGTGGCGGCCGTGGGTGTGTTGCTGGCGGGATCATTGGCGCAGCTCGTTGCGGTTGCGCGCCAGGCGGAAGCTCATCAGCGGCTCGTGGAGGAGGGTAACCGTAAGCAGATCGGCCTCTGGCTGAAAGAGAATGCCCAGCCGGGTGAGACCGTCTTCATGGAGCCGTTGGGCTACATCGGGTACTTCTCCGGGCTGAAGACGCTCGACTTTCCTGGCATGTCCTCGCGCGAGACCGTGGACGCGCGGGAACTGCTGGGCAACGATTTCACCCATCTGATCTCGTGGCTTGAGCCCACCTGGCTTGTGCTTCGCCCGCGGGAGATTGAGCAGATGATCGGACGCGACCGCGGGATAATCGACGGGACTTATCGGCAGGTGAAGACCTTCTCGGTGAAGGCAGCGGTGGAGGCGCTCGCTGTGCCGGGCAAGCCGTACCTGTTGTTTGATTCGGAGTTTGTGCTCTTGCGGCACGAGAGATCGGCCCGGATGGAACTTCAGCCCGGAGTGGGATTCAGCCCGTTCCAGGTGTCACGTATGGTCCATGGGGATACACCGGCCGTATTCATCCACAGCCCGGGCGGGTGGGTCATCCCGATCCCCGAAGGCGCGCGTCGGATGCGAGTGGCCTATGGATTCATTCCGGAGGCCTTCGCCGGGGAGAACAAGACCGACGGCGCGCACTTCCAGATCCTTCATGCGTCGAAAGGGCGGCCAGCGCTGCTGCACAGCCGGTTGATCGATCCGACGCACGCGGCGACGGATCAGGGGCTTCACACGGTTGAGATCGAGCTGCCGGACACACAACCACGCGGGCACATCGTTCTGCGGTCGGATCCGCACCTGACGACCCGCTTTGACTATACGGTCTGGACGGATCCCGAGTTTCTGCGTTGAGCACGCCTTCGACGTCGCGCCTGTGCCCCGGAAAGCCGGGGAGCAGGCGGAGTCGGGTGCTGGAGCTATCAGCTGACGGCCAAGGCCGCGCGGTTGACCGCGCTGACGATCGCCTTGATGGATGCGAGCTCGATGCTCGTGTCGACGCCGGCGCCGAAGAAGGTGCGGCCTTGGGCTGTCTTGATCTGGATGTACGCGGCGGCGAGCGTGTCCGCACCGGTTCCGATCGAGTGCTCGGAGTAACTGAGCAACTCGAACTTCGGCAGGCTGGTTTCTCCGAGCGAGCGCACAAACGCGTCGATCGGACCATTCCCGCGGGCGGCGAGGGTGTGTCGCTTGCCGTCGATCAACAGCACGGCTTCGCACTTGACGTCGTTGTCACGCTCCGTGGTGCGGAAGTGCTGCAGGTGCGCCGGTGAGGTGCGGTCGAGGTACTCCACGCGGAAGACATCGTGGATCTCGGCCGCGGTGAGCTCGGTGCCCTTGCGATCGGCGATGTCGTTCACGAGACGACCGATCTCCTTGTGCATGAGCTTGGGCAGCTGGTAGCCGAACTCATGCTCGAGCACGTAGGCGACGCCGCCCTTGCCGGACTGGCTGTTGATGCGAATGATGGCCTTGTAGCTTCGTCCGATATCGGCCGGATCGATCGGGATGTAGAGAACGTCCCACGGGGCATCGGGCTTCTGCTGCTCCCAGGACTTCTTGATGGCATCCTGATGGGAACCGCTGAAGGCGGTGAACACGAGTTCGCCCGCGTAGGGGTGGCGCGGATGCACCTCCATGCGCGTGCAACGCTCGTAGACCTCGCGAATCGCGTTGATGTTGGTCAGATCGAGCCCGGGATCGATGCCCTGCGTGTAGAGGTTCAGCGCAACGACGACCAAGTCGAGGTTGCCGGTGCGCTCTCCGTTGCCGAAGAGGGTCCCCTCGACGCGATCGGCGCCGGCCAGCAAGGCGAGTTCGGTGGCGGCGACGCCGGTGCCGCGGTCGTTGTGGGTGTGCAGTGAAATGACCGAGCAATCCCGACGCGTGAGGTGGGTGCACATCCACTCGATCTGGTCGGCGTGCACGTTGGGGGTGGCGTACTCGACGGTCGCGGGCAGGTTCAGGATGATCTTGTTGCCCGGCGTCGGCTGCCAGACATCCGAAACGGCTTCACAGATCTCCAGGGCGAATTCGAGCTCCGTGCTCGTGAAGCTTTCGGGGGAATATTCAAGGCGCAGGTTCATGCCCGCGGCGATGTGCGGGGCGGCGCGCTCCTTGAGCAGCCCGACAGCCTTTGTTGCAATCGCGACAATGGCGGGCTTCTCCGCGTTGAAGACGTAACGCCGCTGGGCGGGGGACGTGGAGTTGTAGAGGTGGAAGATGACGTTTTTCGCGCCCTGCAGTGCCTCGAGCGAGCGGACGATGAGGTCCTCGCGACATTGGCAGAGGATCTGGATCGCGACGTCGTCGGGGATGCGCTTTTCCTCGATGAGGCGGCGGCAGAAATCGAACTCGATCTGGGAGGCCGAGGGAAACCCGACTTCGATCTCCTTGAAACCGATTTTCACCAGGAGGTCGAAGAACTCGAGTTTCTCGTCGACGCTCATGGGTTGAGCGAGGGCTTGATTGCCGTCGCGCAGGTCCACGCTGCACCAGGTGGGAGCGTGGGTGTGCGTGCGACCAGGCCACTGTCGGCCGGGCAGGTCGACCGGCGGAAACGGACGGTATTTGCTGACAGGGGAAGAAGACATGACGAAAAGGAAATTTAGTTGCGAATAATGATGGGATTTAGCCTCGCACCGCATCAGCGGGCGAAGTCTGCTTGCATCAGGCGGACGCACGACCGGCCGTCTACGCGGCCCCTTTCGGGATCGTGCGTCTAGCTAAGTCGAAGCGCCTGCGCAAAAATTCGCATCTACGGAGGATTTTCTAAGCGGTTGGGCGACGGCAAGTCAAGGGGCGGTCGATGTAACCCCGAGGGCTCAGCAACGTCTTGCTCTTCGTGTATGACGCGAGTTCCATCGCCCTATGTCCGCCGTTGACCACGAGACATTCGACTTGGCCGGGTGCCTTGAGCGAGTGCGCGCGCGCGACCAGCTGTCCGCGAAGAATCTTGTGGAGCACCTTTATCCCATGGTCATTCGCATCGTGCGCGGACGCCTTCCGCGACGCGTCGCGGAGGAGGACCTCATGCAGGAGATTTTCCTCAAGATGTTCACGCGGCTCGATCAGTATCAGGGCAACGTGCCGTTTCCCCACTGGGTTTCCCGCATTGCGGTCACGACCTGCATCGACCAGCTTCGATCGCAGCAGCGGCGACCCGAGTTTCGCTGGGCTGACCTTTCCGAAGGAGAAGCGGACGTGCTCGACGCTGTCCTTACCGACGAGCGGGACCAGGCGCCTGACGATGCTCTGGCGGCTCACGAACTCGTCCATAAACTCCTGGATCAACTCAAGCCGGACGACCGACTTGTCATTCAATTGCTCGATCTCGAACAGAAAACCATCGCTGAAATCAGCGAGCTCACCGGCTGGAACACGTCGCTCATCAAGGTCCGCGCCTTCCGGGCGAGACGGAAATTGCAAAAGCTGTTTGCAGACCTCAAGAGAAAGGAACGCTCATGAATAACGACTCTCAGGCATGGCAGCGATTGGTCGCGGCGGCCCGAAAGGCTCCGGCAGATCCCCGTGACGTCTCTATGCCCTTCGGCTTCTCGACCCGCGTGGCTGCACTGGCTTTCGCGTCGGGTGCGGAGCGTCCGTGGTATGCGCTGTTTGATCGGGTGTCGCTGCGCGCAGTCGGTGTGGCGGGCCTGCTCGCAGTCGCGAGCGTTGCGGCCAACCTGACGCCGGTGTTGCGTGCGTTCGAGGAAGACATTTACGCCGTGCAAGATCCCGTGGTGGAGGTCCTGGCCCTCGATCTTTCGTGAGGATGAACAAGACCTGGAAAGTAGTCCTCACGTTTACCTGTGTGTTTCTGGCCGGCGCGATTGCGGGTGGTTTCACCTATGCCCGCTTCGCCCGCACGGTGGTCGAAAGCCGCATTCGGTCCGAGCAGTTCGCCTCGTCCCATCTCAAGCGCCTGCAGGAATCCCTTGAACTGACGCCTGCCCAAGTCGCCAAAATCAAGCCTGTCATCGACGCAACCGGGGATGAGTTGGGCAAGATGCGGCGTGAGACGATCGGGGCCTTTCAACGGATGGACGCCACGATCATCAAGGAGTTGACGCCCGAGCAGCGTGCGAAGTTCGAGGACATGCAGCGTCGCATGCGCGAACGCCGTGACCGGGACCGCGACCGTGATCGCGACAAGGAGCGTTCGCCGGACGACTCGCAGCCAGCAAAACCGGCTTCGCCCGGGAAGTAAGGTCGGTGAGCGGACGAGACATGGGGGCGATTTCCAGAGGAATCACCCGGTCGTTGCATCCGGCCTTTGGTGCGCGCGAACTTTCTCATTGAACTGACGTTCGCGGGTCTCACTGTCCGCCTTGGCCAGGTGCCATGCATGGGCAGGCGCGTGAACTCCGCCAGGACCGGAAGGTAGCAACGGCAAC
>CAYOSX010000109.1:0-8177 GCA_964406745.1 uncultured Opitutus sp. | reverse complement strand
GCCTCGCCATCGTCCGCGCCACCCTGCCGCCGCTCCCAGCTCCGCTCAAGCCAAATCGTCAACAAACAACAGTCTGACCCCTTTGGCTCGGCCCTACACCGGTGTGGTTGGGGGCTACGGCGGGAAGAATGACGGACAGGAGTGTCCGTCCTCCCAGGGGGCAGACTGGGCGAACGACGGACAGGACCTCCAGAGGCGGTTAAAAGTGTCCGTCCTCCCAGGGCGCGATCCCTTGCGCACACTCCTCCGTTGCCTCCCTTTCCTCCTGTAAAAATTCCGAAGAATTGAAGCCGGGTGCTTTTAGCGGATTCGCTGCGCCAGGGCGGTCAGCTCGCGGTCGAGTTGGCGGCCGGGGACCACGGCGAGCACAGCCCGGGCGCGGTCGATCGCACGACGCGCCTCGGCGGGTTCTCCTTTCGCAACCAGATGGTTCACGAAGGGCAGCACGACGCGGTCAAAGTACTCCATTTGCGCGCCACGTCCGTACTGCTCGAGGCCGAGATTGTACACGCGCATCTGCTCGGCGACCGATGCCGTCTGCATCGCACGGGTGAGCGAGGCGGCAGCTTGAGCAACGGAGAGGTCGGAGCGCGCGCCTTCGTAACGACGCGCAATCAACCGCTCTTCATGCTCCGCCGCGCTTGTTTCGCCGCGCTCGCGCAAGGCCGCCGCCACCCGGCGCAGGAACGAAGCGTGCAGGTCGGGGTAACGTTGAAACGCGAGCGCCGCCTCGCGCAGCACGCCTTCGCGCGCCCGCGGTTCGTCGCCTTCCCTCGCATGAATCGAGAGCAGGAGTTCCCAGGCCGCGAGATGCCGTCGCTCCGCGTTGACTGCCTTCCGCGCGGCGGCCTTGGCGTCGGCGAGGCGGTCCAACCGCAGATACTCCTCGGCGATCCAGCGGTGCTGACGCGACTGGCGGTACGCCGGCAGTCGCCGAAAGCCCTCGGCCAGAAAACTGATCTCGTGATCGCTGATGTCCGCCCACGTCTGCGGATCGAAGGCCAGCCCCGAGACGTAGCGCTGCTCGGCGTGACGGCCGGCGTCCATCTCCCATCGTTCGCCCGGCCCGAGAAAACCGAACCAGGCGTGACGCCCGTCGAGCCCCGCCCCGCGAAAGATCAAGGTCGGCACGCCACGCGCCTTGCCGATCTGCGCCGCAAAATACGCCTGGTCCACGCAAATGCCGCCTTCGCGGTAGATCCCCGGCAACGTGTACGGCTGGCCGACCCAGGCGGTGAGGTTGGCTTCGACCCGGTCGACACGGTACCGCACCAGATCGTACACCTCCGCCAATCGCGCCAGCGGCAGGCGGACCGACTGCCGGGCCCAGGCCAGCTCGGGCAGGGGCGCCGGCGTATCCACCAGAAACTTCAGCTCGCCCACCGAAAGGCGCTGCAGGCGATGCAGGGTCTGGTTGCCCTCGTCGGCCTCGACCCAGAACGCGAACGACACCTCCGGCGGCAGAAGGTCGCGTTTCAACGCCTGCGTTCCCACCTGTCCATGCGGCCAATGCGGCGGCGGCGGGACGTCATGCACCAGCGCGATGGCCAGTGCCAGCGACGCGTAACGTTCGAAGCGCCGCGGATGCGCAGCGTGCAGGCGGTTGAGCAGCACGAGGGTCGACGGCAGGTAATCCACCGGGGCCAGCTCCTCGAAAAACATGCGCCCGAACTCGCGATTGGCGAAAAGCCATGCACCGAGTTGCGGACTGACCAGCGTGCTCAACGGCGCATCGGGCGGCTCGTAGCGCGAGGCCATGTTGGGATGACCCACGCGCGCGTCGTTCACCGCCTCGATCCAACGCGCAACGAACGCCCGTTGATTCTCCCCGAGCAGCCGCGCCCAGCGCGCGACGAGCACCCACCCTTCCGCGGCATCGGTGCGGTTGCCCGCATGCGCCGACAACGCGGCTTCGACGGCCCCCGCCTCAACGGCCCCCCACCCTTGCGCCTCGGCGATCGTGGAGATCTCCGCCAGACGCGCGGGTGCCGGCGGGGACGTGTGCTCGGCCGCCGGGATCGCCCACTCCGCCGACACCGGAGCGGTGACAAGCAAAGCGCTGAGAAGGAGCACGCGGGCGGGCATGATGGCGACCAACAAAGCCCATTCACGGGTGCGAGGCAACCGGCGGATTCGGCAGAGCGTCGTCTGGTGGTCAGTCACAGGTCAAACGTCGGAAGGTCGAAAGTCATCACCGGCCCGCCGGAGCGGGCCATTTTTAGAGTCGAGATGCTCCGCACATTCGAGCCGCTGGCGGCGTTGGACCTGCGACATTTGACGTGTGGCAGACTACTAGCGGCGGCCGGGGCTTCGGCGCTTGACGGGTTTCAGGGCCTGACGGGCCTGCTTCTTGTAGTCGCCCGATTTCAGGGCGGCGATCTGGTCGCGCAGGGTGGCCGCACGTTCGAACTCCAACTTCGCCGACGCCTCCGTCATTTCGATCTCCAGTTCGGCGATGACCTCGGCCACGTCGTCCGCCGAGCCTTCGGCCACCGCGAGTTCGGTCTCCTTCACGCCGGAGCCGTCGTAGACATGCAGGCTCGACTGCGCCGCGCGTTTCACACTGCGCGGCGTGATGCCATGCTCCTGGTTGTACGCGAGCTGCTTTTCGCGGCGGTAGCGCACTGTTTCCAAGGTGCGCCGGATGGAATCCGTCTGCTTGTCCGCGTAGAAGATCACCCGTCCGTTTTCGTGGCGCGCCGCACGGCCCGCGGTCTGCACGAGACTCGTCTCGCTGCGCAAGAATCCTTCCTTGTCCGCATCGAGGATCGCCACGAGCGCGACCTCCGGAAGATCGAGTCCTTCGCGCAGCAGGTTGATGCCGATGAGCACGTCGAAGTTTCCCAGGCGAAGGTTGCGCAGGATCTCCACACGCTCGATCGCATCGATGTCGGAGTGCAGGTACTCCACGCGGATCTTCGCCTCGCGCAAGTAGGACGTGAGGTCCTCCGACAGGCGCTTGGTGAGCGTTGTCACGAGCACGCGTTCGCCCTTCTCGACGGCGCCGCGGATCTCGCCGATGAGATTCTCCACCTGGCCCTTGGTCGGCCGCAGGTCGATCTCCGGGTCCAGCAGGCCGGTCGGCCGGATCAGCTGCTCGGCGATCACGGTGGAAAGCTTCAGTTCATACGGCGCGGGCGTGGCCGAGACGTAGAGGGTCTGGCCGGTGATGGACGTGAACTCGTCGAAGCTTTGCGGCCGGTTGTCGAGGGCGGACGGAAGGCGGAAGCCGTGGTCGACGAGATTCGTTTTCCTCGCCTTGTCGCCGTTGAACATTCCGCCGATCTGCGGGACGGTCGCGTGACTCTCGTCGATGAAGAGGAGGAAGTCCTTCGGGAAGAAATCGATCAGGCAGGTCGGCCGCTCGCCGGTGCGCCGGCCGGAGAGATGTAGCGAGTAGTTCTCGATGCCGTTGCAAAACCCCATCTCCTGGAGCATCTCGAGGTCGTAGTTGGTGCGCATGCGGATGCGCTGGGCCTCGAGGTACATGCCCTTTGCCTCGAACCAGGCGACGCGTTCGTCGAGCTCGGCCTTGATGCGCGAGACGGCCGAGTCGAGCTTGCCCTTGGTCGTCACGTATTGGTTCGCCGGGTACAGGTCGAACCGGTCGAGCGTGCGCAGGACGGCGCCCGTCAGCGGGTCGAATTCGCTCAACGCCTCGACCTCGTCGCCCCAGAGCTCCACCCGCAGCGCCTGCTCGCTGGAGGCGGGCATGATGTCGACGACGTCGCCGCGCACGCGGAAGCGGCCGCGTTTCAACTCGTAGTCGTTGCGCTCGTACAGATTGTCGACGAGGCGCTCGAGCAGCTTGCCGCGGCCGATGGGCTCGCCGCGGCGCAGCGGGATGCGGAGCTCGACGAAGTCCTCGGGCGAACCCAGGCCGTAGATGCACGAGACCGACGCCACCACGATGACATCCCGGCGGGAGACGAGCGAACTCGTCGCGGCGATGCGCAGACGCTCGATCTCCTCGTTGATGGACGAGTCCTTCTCGATGTAGGTGTCGGTCGAGGCAATGTAGGCCTCGGGCTGATAGTAGTCGTAGTAGCTGACGAAGTATTCGACGGCGTTTTCGGGAAAGAAGTTCTTGAACTCCGAATACAACTGCGCGGCGAGGGTCTTGTTGTGCGAGATGATCAGCGTCGGGCGTTCGAGGCGCGCGATGAGGTTCGCCATCGTGAAGGTTTTTCCCGAGCCGGTGACGCCGAGCAGCGTCTGGTGCTTGTTGCCAGCGCGGAACGAGGCGTCCAGCGCCGCGATGGCCTGGGGTTGGTCACCCGTCGGCTGGTAGTCGGCGTGGAGGTTGAACAGGGAACCCATGCTCAAGCCTGCACCAGCCCTTGCAAATCGGCAACCGTGAGCTCGTCCAGCCGCGAGACGACCCGGTCGACCTTGTCCGCCAGCGCCTCGGGGCGGTGGGTCGTGGCCACGCCCACCACCTTCATGCCGCCTGCGCGCGCGGCCTCGATGCCGGCGAACGCATCCTCGAAAACAATACACCGTTCGGGGGCACGACCGATGCGGGCGGCGGCCTTCAGGAAGACATCGGGATGCGGCTTGCCCTGAGCGACATCCTCGGCGGTGACGATGCCGTCAAACCAGCCCTCGAACCCCATCACGCCGAGGATCGTCACGATGTTCTCGCGATGGGTCGACGACCCCACGCAGGAAGGCACGCCGGCGTCGCGGAGGCGCTGCAGGAACACGCCAACGCCTGGCAGCGGCTCGAGTCCCCGTTCGACGACGATCTGTCGATAAAGCGCCTCCTTGCGCAGGGACAGTCGGTGCACCTCGGCGGGATCGCGCGTCCAGCCCAGGATTTCGGGGATGATGAACTCGTTCTTGCGACCGAAGCCCTGCACGAAGTGGTCGACCGGCAGCGGACGCGCCTCCTCCTCGGCAAGCCGTTCCCAACTCGCTTCATGTTGACGCGACGAGTCGATGATGACGCCGTCCCAATCGAAAAGGACGCCCAGCGCGGAAAGGTTGGAGGAAGGCTGCGTGGTCATCGGGCGGAAGTCGGCGCGGGCGCGATCACATGCCGAAGATCTTGAGCATGCCGTTCCAGAGCGACGACCAGAACTTGCCCGCCTTGCCCGCCTCGCCGGGGACGGAGGTTTCCTGCACGAGGAAGAGCCCGTAACCCGCAAAGAGGTCGTCGAAGAGCGGGTTCATGTTGCGATAGTAACCCCAGAAAGTCTCCGCGCGCACCGGGCGGTAATCGAGGCTCGGCGTGAAGCCGATCGTCGAGGCGGCGTTGGTGCGGCGCGCGATGGGCTTCACGCCGTCGCGCTCGACGAGGCGCTCGGCGCGCACGCCGCGAATGCCCGTGACGAGCAGGCGGCAGGGTCCGACAAACTCGAAGTAGCGGAACTGCAGCGTCAGCCAGGCCTGCCAGCGGAACAACTGCCAGCGCGAGCGGATGGCCAGGCGCTCCTCGCCGCGCGTGATCACGCCGGCGAGAAAACTGGGGCGGAGGATGAGTGACGTTCCCTCGGGCACCTCGACGAGGGAAAGCTCCATATGGGGATCCTCGGCGTTCGAGAAGGTGACGCGGCGTTCGCCGGCAGCGGTGACGTTGCGCATCTCCACGAGTTCGGCGAGACCGCAGGCGAGGCTGGTGAAGGGGATCCGCCAATCGAGCAGGAAGCGGGTGCGACGCGAGAGGCCCTCGTCGCTCGATTGCAGGAACTTCTCGCGCACATGAAGCACCTCGCCGGGCCAGAGCGCGGTCTCGATCGACACATGGCTCGGCGTCACCGCCGGCAAGGCGGAGATGGACTCCTCAAACCGGATCGGCCGGCTGCGCGCGAGGATGGGCGCGAGCGCGTAGTAAAGCGTGACCTTCCACAGGCTCGGCCCGAAGAAGTACAGCAGCAGCGCGACGATCACGTAGAGCCCGACGCGTTCCCACGCCAGGCGCAGGTAATGTTCCGCGCGCGAAGTCGTTTGCTCGGCCGCCTGCAACTCCGCCTCGGCGCGGGCCAGGGACAGCTCCATGCCTTCGCGTTCCCAAGTGGCGTGGGTGATGGAGCGCCGCAGCTCGGCCACGTTTGCGACCAATGACGTCTGCAACTTCTCCATGTTCGCGATCTGCTCGGCGTTCGCCTTCTGCTGTTCCGGGTTGCCGAAGATGCGATCCCACCAGCTTTCGAGCTCGCGCAAGGTTTCGACGACGCGGGCCGCGCGCTGGATCTTGCGTTCGTGTTCCTCGGCCTCGGCCTGCAAGGCGGTGATGCGCGCCGTCGCCTCGGCCTGCAGCGCGGCGAGCCGGTCGCGTTCGCCGCGAAGGAACTCGACGCGCTCGCTGCGACGCGAGTCGAAATCAACGTTGTCCTGCAGGAACAACCAGAGCCCGTAGGCCGCCAGGCCGAGCACGACGATGAGCACCCCCACGGAGACTTTTTGGAGGAGCCAGGTGCCGATTCGATAGAGCAAGGAATACATCCGCCGCGGGAGTGTTGGGGAAAGCCGGGCGATTTCAATGTCCGACACCATGCCGGGTGGGTTTGCCATCCGCCGAGCCTTGCTTAGGGTCTGCGCACCTCCCCCACCCGCACTCATGTCCAAAGCCATCGTCTCGTCGCTCTACAACTCCGATGTGTTCATCATGGCCTGCCGGCAGTTCGACCAAGCCGCCGACGCCATCAATCTGCCCGAGGCGATCCGCGACCGGACGAAGTACCCGCGGCGCTGTTTCGCCGTCTCGCTGCCGATCAAGCGCGAGGATGGAAGCGTCACCGTCTTCGAAGGTTATCGCGTGCAGCACAACCTGTCGACGGGTCCGGCCAAAGGGGGAATCCGGTTTTCGCCCCATGTGACCATCGGTGAGGTGGCGGCGCTCGCGATGTGGATGAGTTGGAAGTGCTCGCTCGTCGGACTGCCGTACGGCGGCGCCAAGGGCGGCGTGATCGTCGACACCAACAAGCTCACGCAAGTCGAACTGGAGCGACTCGCCCGGCGTTACATGCAGGAGCTCATTCCCTTCATCGGTCCTGAAGTCGATGTGCCGGCGCCCGACCTGGGAACGAACGAGAAGATGATGGGATGGATGATGGACACGTATTCGAATCATGTCGGCCACCTCGTGCCCGCCGCGATCACGGGTAAACCGCTGTCGCTGGGCGGCTCGCAAGGCCGGCGGGAAGCCACCGGCGCAGGCGTTGCCCATCTGGTGCGTCTCTACCTGGAGGACCTCAAGATTCCGATCCGCAACGCCACCGTGGCGATTCAAGGCTTCGGCAATGTCGGCAGCGAAGCCGCGCTCGCCCTTGAAACGATGGGCGCGCGCATCATCGCGATTTCCGATTACACCACCGCCGTCTACAACGCGAAGGGCGTCAACCTTCGCAAAGCCGTCGCCTGCGTCCAGGGAGGACACACGCTGCGCGACTTCGACGACGGCGAGCAGATCACGAACGAGGATCTGCTCACCTTGAAATGCACCGTGCTCATCCCGGCGGCGCTCGAGCGCGTCATCACCCACGACAACGCGCCCAAGCTCCAGTGCCGGCTGCTCGCCGAGGCGGCCAACGGCCCGACCACGATTCGCGCCGACCGCATCATCGAGCGGCGCGGCGACATCGAGATCATTCCCGACGTGCTCTGCAACGCCGGGGGCGTGGCGGTCTCCTACTTCGAGTGGATCCAGAATCGGCAGAACTTTTACTGGAGCCGGGAGGAAGTCCTGGAGAAGCTCTTTGCCCTGCTCGAGCGGGCGAAGGAGTCGGTCGAGTACCAGAAGCGCAAACTCGGCTTCAGCCGCCGCCTCGCCGCCCTCACGCTCGGCATTCAGCGCGTTGCCGACGCCAAGCAGAGCCGCGGGCTATTTCCGTGATCGAGCTGCGTCCAGGAGGTGGGAAACCGCGTCTATGAGCGGAGCGAATGGCCTGACACGGGCGCTAATCGACGCGAATTTCGGAGCGGGGTGGATTCCCGCGCCACGGGGATCCTGAAACGCTAGGTGTTGCGGGCCGGAGGAGGCGGCTTGAGGCGGCCGGAGGAGTCCACTGCGGTGGTGGCGCAACGGGCGAGGTTTCGCTCGTAGGCGATGCGCGACAGGAGGTGTCCGGCGACCGGCAGGGTCACGAATTGGAAGAAGATCGCCGCCACGATCTTGAGACCCGACACGTTGGTCGCCGGATCGAGCCACAGGCCGAACATGAGGATCATGAGGC
>CAYOSX010000108.1:0-8307 GCA_964406745.1 uncultured Opitutus sp. | reverse complement strand
GCGCATCTTGCGCATGAAACGGAACGGGTTGAGTCCCGCGAACACCTTCACCATCAGGCCATAAGTGACAAAGAGCTGCATGAGCAGCGCGAGCAGCACGAGAAAGAAGTACTGCCCCAACGCGAGGATCGCCGTGAACCCTTCCTGCGCCAGGGTGCGTGCCACCAGCGCGAAGACACCAAACGGTGCCGCGAGCAGCAGGATGGTCACCAGCTTCAACACGATCTCGTTGAGGTCCCCGACCACGGCCAGCACCCGCTTCCCCGGTTCCCCGCTGAGGCAGGTCGCGATGCCAAAGAGGATCGCGAAGACGATCACCTGAAGCATATTCCCTTCGGCCATCGCCTGGAATGGATTGCTCGGAAAAATGTCGAGCAGCACCTGGGTAAGCGGCGGGCTTTCGGCCACGCTGAAATCCGATTGGTAGTCCAACTCGAAGCCTTTGCCCGGCTGGAAGATCACCGCGAGCGTGATCGCCATCGCAATGGCCACCGCCGTCGTCGCCATATAGCAACCGACCGTCTTGGCACCGATGCGGCCAAGCCGGCGCACATCGTCGAGCGCCGCCGTGCCGCAGATCAACGAACACAGAACGAGCGGCACCACCAGAAGCTGGAGCGAACGAACAAAGATGCTCCCGATCAGCGGGAACAGATCCTTCACGAAAAACGCGACCACCGGTTGCTCAAGCCCGATCAAGTTGAAGATCGACCCCACCGTCGCGCCGAGCGCCATGCCGATGAGGATATTCCGGGTCAGGTTCTTGTTAGTCATGCGTAGGATCGGAGGAGGGGCGGTAACGCAGCGCGTTTCGCGGGGGCTCGAAGCAGGGTGCGTTCCACTATTCGGTCGATCACGTCAGCGTCAACGCAGGGGTGAACGCTGGAGGACGGACACGGTTGTCCGTGCTGATCGGTCCGATCAGTCGGATCAGACCGATCGGACGCCCCGGACCAGAGACGGACAGAAGTGTCCGTCCTCCTAAAACAACCGCGACGGATACTCATCCGCCTTCACCAACTCTAACAACGCCGCTTGCACCCGCGGCTTGTCCTCGCGGTAGGTCACGCCGAACCACGAGGCCGTTGTCGGCAACACCGTCACTGTCGCCTCCCCCGCGCGGATCTGCGTTGAAACGGCCTCGGGCAGGTAAAACTCGGCCTTGAGCGGATTCGCGGGTGCGGAGCGGTCGAGGAATTCCGCGAACTGGCGGTCGAGCGCTGTGAAGAGCGACGGTGAAAACGCCCAGCAATTCATGGAAACGATCTCGTCGCCGCGGTAACGTTTCCCCGCCCCCACTTCCTCGCGATGGATTCCCGTGTGCTCAACGACGGAACGCAGTGTCCCGCCGTCCACCTCGCAGACACCGCGCGACACCGAGCCGTGCTCGGAGAGCGTGTTCTCCAGGCGGTATCCAACCATCGCATACGCCGGCCGGCCGGGGGCCGCCGGGGGCCGGCCGAGGAAACCGGCCAGTTGCACGAAGGCGTCGCGCCCGAAGAAGTCGTCGGCGCCGATCACCGCGAAGGGCTCGCGGATCGCCTCGCGCGCACACCACACTGCGTGGCCCGTGCCCCAGGGTTTCTCGCGCCCCGCCGGCAGCGTTCGGCCGGCGGGCAGGGCATCGATCGCCTGAAAGACAAAATCAACCGCCACGCGGCCCGCATACTTCGCCGCCACCTGCGCGCGGAACTCCGCCTCGAACTCGCGCCGGATCACGAAGACCACCCGGTCGAATCCCGACCGGATCGCGTCGAAGACCGCATAATCGAGGATCGTCTCTCCGGACGGACCGACCGGATCGAGTTGCTTGAGTCCGCCGTACCGGGAACCCATCCCGGCGGCGAGTACGAGGAGCGTGGCAGCCATGGCCGCCGATCAAGGGCGCGGCCGGGCGCCCGCGCAAGCCACGATCAGGCCAGCCGGTCCCGCAGCGCCTTGTAGCGCGAACGCCCAACCGGCAACCACAGGCCGCCGCGCAACTCGGCCTCGTAGCGGCTGCCTTCGTGGGCCCGCAACGCCGTAATCGCGTCCAAGCGCACGACGAAGCTCTTGTGAATCCGCTCGAACTCCGGCGGCAGCAGGGCGTGCACCTTCTCGAGCGTCTTGTCGTGCAACTCCCGCTTTCCGTCCTCGAGCACGAGTTCGGCGTACGCGCCGGCGCCCTCGACGTAGAGCACCCGGGCCACGGGTACCAACTCGACTCTGCCGTGCTTCCGGACCGCGAGATACCGGGCGGCCACGGAGGCGCGACCGCCGCGGTGGTTCACCCGGTCGAGGGCGACGGCGAGCCGCTCGGCCGTGAAGGGCTTTGGCACAAAATCGATCACCCCAAACTCGAATGCCAGGAGAGCCTGATCCACATTCGCAGAGACAATGACGGTGTGAAACGAGCCCGCCACCGTCGCTTTGAGCAGGTCCATGCCCGCCTGACCGTTAAGGTTAAGGTCGAGCAGCAGCACGTCGACCGGCAGCTCGTCGAGCAGCGCGCGCGCCTGGTCCAGCGTTTCGGCAAAACGGAGTGATTCCAGTCCGGAGCCCAGAATCTCCCGCACGAAGCGCTCCAGACGCCGCGCAATCAGCGGTTCGTCTTCCACGATCAGCAGTTTCATGACGCCGCGCCTCCCGGCATCCGCCACGCGATCATGGTCTCCCACCCTGCTTCAACCGGCCCGGATTCGAGGAGCCAGCGCCCGGGAAAACTCTCCGCGAGCCGCGCCTTCACGTAGCGCAACCCCGTGCCTTCTCGCAAGCCCGCCTGCGCACACGCGCCACCCACCCGCTCGCCTTCGGCTCGCAGAATGTAACGTATCCAGGCCTCGCTGCTCTCCTGCCTCAGGTTGAATCGCAGCCGGCCGTCACGCGGCCGCAGGTGCGTCAACCCGTTTTCCACCAAGGTGTGAAACAACGCCGGCGGCACCAGCGCGCGCTCATCCAACCCCACGACGTCGAAGTCCGCCGCCAGCCCTTTGCGCAGGCTCATGATGCGGAGGTGCGCCCGGCAAAGCTCGAGTTCCTCTGCCAGCGGAATCAGCGTCTCACCGGAGACACGCGCCAGAATCCGGCACTCGCCGGCCAGCGCTTCGATCAAGGTCACCGCCGTCCTCGGATCCTGTTCGATCACCTCCATCAAGGTCGTGAGGGTGTTCATCAGGAAATGGGGCTGGAGGTGTTTCCGCAGCAATTCGATCTCCAGACGCGCCGCGTTGAGGCGCATCTGCTGCACGCGACGTCGTTCGGCTTGAATCTGCCAGCCGAGCGTCGCGAAGACGAGTAGCACGAGCCCTCCGAGAACGAGAAAATAAGTCGGATCAAGGAAGACGCGCCCCGAGGACCGAAGCACGAGGAGGCCTGCGGCCACGCCGAGCACCGCGGCCCAGGCACCCGCCTGGCGCTGCACCGCCGCCGTGAGCGCGATGGCCAGGGACACCCCCAGGGTGGCACGGGTCATCCAGAGAGCGCGGGTTTCGAAGAAGACATCCGAGTACCATCCCGCAACGAGCAGCGGCACGAGAACCATGAACCAAGCCCATTTGCGTCCCAGGCCGAACCATTCGAGCAGAAGCCAGGGCAACAACACCGCAATCGCCCCGGTCAGGGCTGCAATGGTCGCCAACCGCGGCGCATGCCAGTGATACGGGTGCTCGGTCAGCCACCGCAACGCGATCAAAAGATAAAAGACGGTCAACGTCGCACACAGCGCGGCACAGAGGAGCAGGGCACGCCGGCGCTCGAGGGCGCCGTACAGGAGCGCGCTGACCACACCCATCAAAGCGGCCCCGGCCGCTCCCGCGACCGGGAACAAGACGGCACGCGCCTCCGTTCTCGCCCACGTCGCGTAATTCACAAAACGCATGGCAGTGAAGAAACGCTCCGTCGAAAAGTTGTAGTGGTGACTCGACATGCGGATCGCGACCAAGTGGTCACCCGCGCGCAGTTGCTCGGGGGCGAGCCGGATCAAGTGATCGAGGGGGCCCGGGATCTCACTCTCGCGACTGTCGCCCACCCGGCCGCTTTGGGCGAGAAGGTGACCATCCCAGTAGAGTTCCCATGAATACACCGAAGAGAGGAAGATGCTGTCCACCGGTTCGGCCGGGGCGAGTTTCGGGTAGCGCCCGCGATAGTCGGCCACCGGCACAGAGGAACCGTTCAGTGAAAAACGAACCCGCACCCAGAAAGGTCCGCTTCGCGCCGGATGTTGATCGAGGGCAATCACCGGCCAGGCGCGATCGTCGAACGCCGGATCCGCCCAACGCCGATCGTCCCCGTGCATCAGCCGCACTTCAAACGCCTGCCCGACAGCGGCAGGGAGGCCGGGCAGCACGAGCCAGAGGACGAGTCTCCAGGAACAGGCCATGAACGCCCATCTTGCCGACTCCCGCACGGGCGTCCACGGGTTTCCCGAGCCGTTCACTCGCACTTCGAGCCGTTCACGCGCTCCCAAGGGTCGTTCGCTCACGCGACGAGCGGTTTGCTGGGCAAAGGTCGAGCGACGGCCGGAAAGGTCCAGTCTGCAGCCCTCGGCCGGATCCACCGGCCTCCTTCCTCCCATGAACCTCCCCTCCCTCCGATTCCTCTCCACCCTTCGTATCCTCTTCGCCGCCGGCACGGCGTGGGTTTGCTCCTCCCTCACTCTACCCGCCGCTCCGGCCCGCCCGGATCCCCTCGACCCGCTGAGCACCCACGGCGCCGTGATCGTCAACGCCGCCGGACCATATGTCGAACGAGGCACCAGCCGCATCCAGGTGCTCGCCAAGCTCGGCGAACCCAGCGCCCGGCTCAAGGACGGCACCTGGCTCTACGAGCGCTACCGCGCGCGCGAAGCCACCCTCAAGGGCACCCTGGTGGTCCGCTTCCGTGACGGCCGGGTGCAGCACCTCGCGCTCGCCACGCCCGCGACCGTCGCAGCCCTGCGCGCGTCCGACCGGACCGGGCTGCGGCAGTTGGCCGGCGGCCGCTGACTCGGTCACACCACCTGCGTTCGCATCGCGCTGCCGCCGAAGAGCTCCTTCAGCAGCTTCCACGATTTCAGCAGACCGGCCGGCTGCACCCCGCCTTCAATCTTGTAGACATCGACCATCGCGCGCTCGTGATTTCGGTAGCGCGGCGGGAGCACGAACATCGTCTTCTCCCCATCCGCAATGGACGAAAAGAACATGCCTTTGCCCACATACGGAGACGCCGGCTGCACAACCACGGACTTTTCAGGCAGCACGAGCCACGGCCGGTAGGTGAAGCGCCACTTCCCGTTCTCCGCTTCGTTGATCAGCCGCCCATACGTGCGCATCGGCACGCCTTGTTTCGTGAGCAGGTTGCTCGAGAAAACCAGATTCTCACGCGGATCTGGCGTGTAGCGACGACGGCGCAGGGTGAGATAGTCCCAGCAGAAAATCGAACCGAACGCCGTCAGACGAAACGCCCAGCCCGCAATGAAGTAGGCGATGATCACGATCACGATCGAGAGGCCGGCGCTGAGCCAGGGATTCATCGTCGAGGTGATGGTCACGAGACCGAGCAGGGCGGTGCGGCCCGACTTGAGCACGGCGTCGATGGCGCCCCACGGACTGATCAGAATGAGCGCGTTGATCGCATGCGAAGCCATCCAGACGAACGCAAAAACCACGATGCCAAGCGGCACCGTGAGGAGGTTGAGCAACCACGACCAATCGATCGCCCCCACCTGGATCGCCGCCATGCCGCTTGGGAGCATCGATCCCGTGACGACGGTGTTCGCCCCTCCGTCGCCGAGGATCATTTTCGACAACGCGGCCATCGTAAAGGGAACCACGGCGCCGGCCGCCACCAAACCCGTGGCTTTGTTTTCGAGCGTCTCGAGAATATCGAGCGGCTTCTTCCAGCCCGGCGGAAGCACCGCGCCCAGCGAATCCTTGACCGCACACGCGCCGACAATCAGCAACGCCGGCCCCCAGAAGGAGATTTTCGCGAACCAAGGCAACGTACCCCGCCGCTCGGAGGGCGTCTTGAAATACTGGTACGCTCCGTAAATCCCCGTGCCAAGCAGTGGCGAAATCGCGATCCCCGTGACCGTCGAGATGGCGCTCGCGTAGGGCGCGGCCGGCGAGCGATCGCCTGAGCTGCCAGCGGGAGAACTCGTGGCCGCCCAGAGCGGCACGGCAAGGACGGCGAGGACCACGAGCAGAACAACGAGCGGGGCGGAGCGTTTCATGCTGGAAGGAATTGCGGGTCACCGTAGCGCGCCTGATCGATTTTGCAGGCACTAATTTGCGGCGGGTTGCGCTTATCCGTGTTCGCAGGAATAGGTTGTCGTCGGCCGGCCTCCCACAACTCTCAGGGCAGGTGTCGTGCCTCCACGGTTCGCCCCTGCCCGCGTCCTTGTTCGCTCCCTCAACGTAACCACCGCCCCCATCGGCATCGTCACGACTTCGCCATGAAACTGACCAAAGCCTTGTTCGCCTTCGCCGCCGCCGCCGTCCTCGGCGCGCTCTCCCTCCAGGCCCAACCCGCCCGCGTGAGCGGCTCGGAGATCACCAGCATCAACGTCGACGGCAACCGCGTCACCCTCGCCTACGGTCGCCCCTACTCAAAGGACCCCAAGACCGGCGAAATGCGCAAGATCTGGGGCGGCCTCGTCCCCTTCGGCAAGGTGTGGCGCACCGGTGCCAACGAAGCCACCTTGCTCATCACCCAGCAGCCGCTCCAGATCGGCGACGTCACCGTGCCCGCCGGCGCATACTCGCTTTTCACGCTTCCGCAGGAGAATGGCTCCGCGCAACTCATCATCAACAAGCAGATCGGCCACTGGGGCACCCAGTATGACGAACGCCAGGATTTCGCGCGCGTTCCGCTGACCCGGGAGACGCTTTCGCAGCCGGTCGAACAATTCACCATGCGCGTCGAACGCAACCCGGCCGGCGGCGGCGTCATTCGGATGATGTGGGAAAACGTCCAGTACTCTGTCGCCTACACGGTTAAGAAGTAAGCCCGTGGCGTTCCCCTTCGGCTCCGTCCACGACACACCCGCGCGCTCCGCCAAAGGAGCGGCGGCACTCCTGCCGCCGCCTTCGTCGGCAAACGGGTCAGCGCCACCGTGCCAGCCTCTGCACTCGTCGGCCCTCCCGCAGCGGCACCCGTTGACCTGACCCCACGTCGGCCCTTTCCTCCCGCTTCGCACCGCGCCTCCTTCCTCGCTATGGCTCTTCTCCCCCCGCGAACCTCGACCGCCCTCCACGTCTGGCTGTTCACCGGACTCCTCACCCCGGCCCTCGCGGCCGACGTCCCCACCGGTCCCGCAATTCTCAAGAACCTGCGTGAGTTCCGCGAAATGGGCCGTGTGCTCCACGTCGCCGCCCACCCCGACGACGAGTTCACCCAACAGATCACCTACCTGTCGCGCGGCCGCCACTACCAAGCGGCGTACTTGTCGGTCACTCGCGGCGACGGCGGCCAGAACGAGATCGGACGCGAATTCGACGCCGAACTCGGCCTCGCGCGCACGCAGGAGTTGCTGGAGGCCCGCAAGATCGACGGCGGCCGCCAGTACTTCACCCGCGCCCTCGATTTCGGTTTCTCCAAGAGCTACCTCGAGACCCTCGAGATGTGGAACAAACACGAGATCCTCGGCGATGTCGTGCGCGTCATCCGGATGTTCCGCCCCGACGTCATCACCACGGCCTTCTCGCCCGTTCCCGGCACCACCCACGGTCACCACACCGCCTCCGCCGTGCTCGCCCTCGAAGCCTTCAAGCTCGCCGGTGACTCCCAGGCGTATCCGGAGCACTTCGCCGATGGGCTCACCGCGTGGCAGCCCACACGCATCTTCACCGGCGCCGGCCGTGGCGGCGGCACGCCCGATCCATCGCGCGGTCTTCTGCGGCTCGATCTCGACGGCACCGACGAGGTGACCGGCGAATCGTTTTCCTCCATCGCCACCCGCAGCCGCCAGCGGCACATCACCCAGTTTGGCTTCCCGCGCGGCGTCGGCGGAGGCCGGGGCAGCGGCGTCGCCGCGATGCTCCAGTTCGCCGATGGCAAACCGGCGGCCGAGGACATCATGGACGGGGTCGACACCACGTGGGCACGCGTCCCGGGCGGCGAAGAGATCGGCCGCCGCGCCGATGCCGTCATCAACGCCTTCAATCCCGACGATGCCGCCGCCAGCCTGCCTTCCTTGCTGGACCTGCGAGCCCGCCTCGCGAACCTCCCGGCCGATCTCATCCTCGACGAAAAACGCGCGCTGCTCGACCGCATTGTCCAGGCCTGCCTCGGTCTCGCCATCGAGGCCCGTGTCGCCCAAGCCGAGGCGGTCCCTGGCGAGCCTTTCCGTAT
>CAYOSX010000107.1:0-8738 GCA_964406745.1 uncultured Opitutus sp. | reverse complement strand
TCCGCCTCCATCGTGCTCTCCCGCAAACGCGCGAGCGAGGGTCTCTATCCTGCGATCGATCCGCTCCAGTCCAGCTCCAAGATCGCCACGCCCACCATCGTGGGGAAACGCCACTACGCCCTGGCTCAGGAGATACGGCGAACGCTCGCCCAGTATTCGGAACTCAAGGACATCATCGCCATGCTTGGCTTGGAGCAGCTTTCGCCGGAGGACCGTTTGGTGGTCGGTCGCGCCCGGCGACTGGAACGGTTTCTCACCCAGCCGTTCTTCACGACCGAGCAATTCACCGGGATGAAAGGTAAGCTCGTGAGTCGCGAGGATGCGCTCGACGGCTGCGAGCGCATCCTGCGCGACGAATTCAAGGACTACCCGGAGAGCGCGCTCTACATGATCGGCGCCATCGATGAGGCGAAGGCGAAACGGAAAGAAAAGCCCGATCAAAAGCCCACACAGCCACCCAACAAAGAACCAGGCGCGACCGTTGCTGCCGACCATGCTGATGAATCTTAAAATCCTGCTTCCCTTCAAGGTCTTCGCGGAGAAAGCCACGGTGTCCCGCATCGTGGCTGAGACTCAGGATGGCTCGTTCGGGATTCTCCCGCAACGCCTCGACTGCGTCGCCGCACTCGTGCCCGGCATCCTGGCCTACGAGACGGCGTCCGACGGCGAGGTGTTCGTCGCGGTGGACGAAGGCATCCTGGTTAAAACTGGCGCCGATGTGCTGGTTTCCGTGCGCCGCGCCTTGAGCGGCGCGGATCTCGGCGAGCTGCGCAAGTCGGTGGAAAGCGAATTTCTCGCGCTCGACGAAAGCGAACAGAGCACCCGAACCGTGATGGCGAAACTGGAGACCGGGTTTCTCCGCCGTTTCGCCTCCTTTCAAGATGAGTGAGCTCACTCCCAAGAAACCATCGGCACCCACTCCCAATCTAGCCGCCCAGGTGGGAGCCAAGGCCGCGCGCAAACTCAAGGCGCGGCGCGACGACCATCCGGGCGTCTGGTTCGGACTCGGCATGATGGGCCTGATCGGCTGGTCGGTGGTCGTGCCGACCTTGGTGGGCGCTGGCCTCGGGATGTGGCTGGACCGGGCCTATCCCGGCGGACGTTCCTGGACGCTGGCCTTGCTCGTCGCGGGTCTCGTGGCCGGCTGCCTGAATGCGTGGCTTTGGGTGGCCAAGGAAGAGAAGGCCATGCGTGAAGACCCAGAGGAGAAACAGGATGAATAGCACCCTCACCTGGATACTGGCTGGTGCCGCTGGCGTGGGTCTCGGCGCAATTTTCTACGGCGGCCTCTGGTGGACAGTGCGCCGGGGCGTAGGCGCCCGGCATCCCGCGCTGTGGTTTGTCGGCAGCCTGCTGGTCCGGCTCGGCGTGGTGGGAATGGGGTTTTATTTCGTCGGCAGCGGGAGCTGGCAACGGCTCGTGCCCTGTCTGCTCGGGTTCATTCTCGCGCGGATTCTCGTGTTGATAGTAACCGCCAAATGGGAGGCTCGCCATGCGCATTAGTCCCGACGAGATCATCTACTGGCAATACGGCTGGTTTAAGCTTAACGCGACCATTGCATTCACGTGGGCCTTGATCCTCGTGCTCGCGGTGGGCGCGAAACTCGTCACGCGCCGGCTTACCACCGAGCACCAACGCTCGCGCTGGCAGAATCTACTGGAGATCATCGTGACGGCCATCGCGCAGCAGATTGAGGAAGTCGGCCTGCGCAATCCGAAGAAATATCTCGGGTTTCTCGGCACCCTTTTTCTTTTCATCGCCGCGTCGAGTCTCTGCACGGTCATTCCCGGTTACGAACCGCCGACCGGCTCTCTCTCCACCACGGCTGCGCTTGCGCTGTGTGTGTTGGTGGCGGTGCCGCTCTTCGGTATCGGCGAGCAAGGTCTGCTGGGATACCTGAAATCCTACATTCAACCGACGGTGATGATGCTCCCGTTTAACCTCATCAGCGAGGTTTCGCGCACGCTCGCCCTGGCCGTGCGTTTGTTCGGCAACATGATGAGCGGCGGGATGATCATCGCCATCCTGCTCACGATCACACCATTCCTTTTCCCGATCATCATGACCGTGCTCGGTCTGCTCACCGGCATGGTGCAGGCCTACATCTTCAGCATCTTGGCCGCGGTTTATATCGCAGCCGCCACCCGCAACCGCGAGCCCAGGAACTCGCCCCAGGAAAAGGAATCCCATGGATAATATCTCACTCATCGCTGTGGCCTCCATCGCCACCGCCGGCTTCGCCACCAGTATCGGCTGCATCGCCCCCGCGCTCGGGGAAGGCCGCGCGGTCGCCACCGCGCTCACCGCGCTCGCCCAACAGCCCGATGCCTCCGCCACCATTACGCGCACGCTCTTCGTCGGTTTGGCGATGATCGAATCCACTGCGATCTACTGCTTCGTGGTGTCGATGATTCTGATCTTCGCCAATCCGTTTTGGAAACACGTCATCGAGGGGGCAACCGCTGCGGTGGGAGCCGGGAAGTAGGACCATGCTCATCGATTGGTTCACGGTGGGGGCGCAGGCGCTCAACTTCGTCATCCTCGTGTGGCTGATGAAGCGCTTTCTCTACAAGCCCATCCTCAACGCCATCGATGCCCGCGAAGCGCGCATCGCCAAGGAACTCGCCGAGGCCGCCTCGACCAAAGCCACGGCCGAGAAGGAGCGCGACGACTTCCAACACAAAAACGAGGCCTTTGACGAGGCGCGGGCCGCGCTCTTCAGCAAGGCAACCGACGAGGCAAAGACCGAACGCGAGCAGCTCCTCGACGCGGCGCGGTCTGACGCCGACGCGCAAAAAACAAAGAGTCGTGAGTCCCTGAAAAACGAAGCGACTGAAATGAAGCAGGCGCTCCGTCGCAAAACCCAGACTGAAGTCTTCGCCCTTGCGCGCCAGACCTTGAGCGACCTCGCCGCGACCGATTTGGAGCAGCGCGTCGCCACTGTATTCATCGCCCGCCTCCGTGCGCTCGACTCCGAATCTAGAAACCAGCTCGCGCAGGCGCTGAAAGCCGCCAAGGAACCGGCACGGGTGCGCAGCGCGTTCGATCTGTCCCCCGAGCAGCACGCGGAGATTCAGCGCGCCATCAATGAGACCGTATCGGCCGACGTGCCGCTCCGTTTCGAGACTGCCCCGGAACTGGTCAGCGGCATCGAACTCACCACCCCTGGGCGAAAGGTGGCGTGGAGCATCGACCACTATCTTGGCGCTTTGGAGAAGAGCGTGGGTGATCTGATCTCCGAAAAAACCATCCCGGCTCCCGTCCAACCATGACCACCGCCGTCGAACCGGGAACATTGCGACACGTCGTCGATCGCGCATTCGACGAACTCGGGCAGGCGCGCGAGGACTTCACGTTCTCCCTCGTTCCGACTGAAATTGGCACGATCATTCAGGTCTCCACGGGCATCGCCCGGATCTCTGGGTTGCCGGGAGTGGGATTTGAGGAGCTGATAGCCTTTCGCGGAGGCGGTTTTGGCATCGCGTTTAACTTGGATGAGGACGAGGTCGGCGTTGTCTTGCTCGGCGACTACACGCACCTGCACGCCGGCGATGAGGTTTCCCGCACTGGCCGCGTGATGGATGTGCCGGCGGGCGATGCGGTGCTGGGCCGCGTCATCGACCCGCTGGGACGCCCGCTCGATGGTCTGGGTACGGTATCCACCAACTCCCGCCTCCCCATCGAACGCCCGGCGGCGCCCATCATGGACCGCGCGCCCGTCACCGTTCCGCTCCAGACTGGCCTCAAGGTCATCGACGCTTTGATCCCCGTCGGACGCGGTCAGCGCGAGTTGATCCTGGGCGACCGGCAGACGGGCAAGACCGCCATCGCCCTCGACACGATTCTCAACCAGCGCGGGCAGGATGTAATTTGCGTCTATTGCGCCATCGGCCAGCGGGCCTCCGCCGTGGCTAAGGCGGTCGCCGTGCTCCGGGAAAAAG
Source organism: uncultured Opitutus sp. (assembly GCA_964406745.1). GTDB lineage: Bacteria > Verrucomicrobiota > Verrucomicrobiia > Opitutales > Opitutaceae > CAMAXB01. Next base: position 4,796 of record CAYOSX010000107.1, on the reverse strand, counting down.
GTGCGCTCGACTACACCGTGGTCGTCGTCACGGAGGGCAATGATCCGCCTGGGCTCGCCTACATCGCGCCTTACGCCGCGACCAGCATCGCGGAGCATTTCATGGAGCAGGGGCGGGATGTGCTGATCGTGTATGACGACCTCACGCAGCATGCCCGGGCGTATCGCGAACTGTCCTTGCTGCTGCGCCGGCCGCCCGGCCGCGAGGCGTTTCCCGGGGACATTTTCTATATTCACTCCCGTTTGCTGGAACGCGCCACGCACCTTAACGAACAGCGGGGCGGCGGGTCCCTTACCGCGCTTCCGATCATCGAAACGGAGGCGCAGAACATGTCCGCCTACATCCCGACCAATCTTATCTCGATCACGGACGGACAAATCTACCTCTCGCCGTCGCTTTTTGCGCTGGGCGTGTTGCCGGCAGTCGATGTCGGCCAGTCCGTGTCCCGCGTCGGCGGCAAGGCGCAACGAGCGGCCTACCGCGCGGTCGCGGGCGACCTCAAGCTCGCCTACGCGCAGTTCGAGGAACTCGAAACCTTCGCCCGCTTTGGCGCGCGGCTCGACGACGACACGCGCAAAATCATCGAACATGGCCGCCGTATCCGGGCCTGCCTGAAACAACCGGAGTTCTCCCCGGTGGAGGTGTCCGCGCAAATCGCCATCCTGCTTGCGCTGACGGCCGATCTCTTTGACCTCATCCCGCTTGATCGGATAACGGAGGGCGAACAAGCCGTGAGCGAAGTGGCGGCGAACCTACCGGCCGAGCTCCGTGACCGCCTGCTAACGGCGGACAAACTCAGCGACGAGGATCGCGAAGCCATCATCGAGCAGGCTCGCGCTGCGCTCGCCTCTTTCCAGCCGAAGTCAGCGGACACCCCTGACTCCAAGCCCTGACATTCTATGCAAATCCAAATCAATACCGACCATACCATCGAGGGCCGCGAGGCTCTGAGCGCGCACATTCGTGCCGTGGTGGAAAACACGTTCGCGCACCTCGCCGCGCACGTCACGCGCGTGGAAGTTCACGTCGCCGACGAAAACGGGGCCAAGACCACCGCCAACGACAAGCGCTGCACGATGGAGGCCCGGCTTGAGGGCCGTTCGCCCGAAGCCGTCACGCATCACGCCGCGACGGTGCACGATGCTGTCAGCGGCGCGGCGGACAAGCTCGCGAGCCTGATCGACCACACGCTTGGGCGGCTGCAACACGAGCGCAGAAACCGCACCGATCCCGACGTGCCCGGAGCCGCGACCGTAGAACTGACATGAGCGACACCAGTGCCAGCCTCGACCGTAAGATTCAAAGTGCGGGCGACCTTCAATCCGTCGTGCGCACGATGAAGGCGCTGGCCGCGTCCAGCATTGGCCAATACGAGCAATCGGCCCGCGCGCTCGGTGACTACTACCGCACCGTGGAACTCGGCCTGGGGGTATGCCTGCGCGAAAACAAGGATCACACGCATGTCCCTGCTATTCCCACGGCAGATTCGCCCGGACAGGCGGAAAAACGGACGAAAGGCGAAATTGGCGCAGTCGTATTCGGTTCCGATCAAGGACTAGTAGGCCAGTTTAACGACGTGGTCGCAGACCATGCGGTGGCGACTCTGGCCACACTCCCTGGCAAGGCTCATATCTGGGCGGTCGGCGAGCGAGTGCAGGCGCGACTGGTGGATGCCGGCCTGACGGTGCGGGGACTTTTCCCCGTGCCGACCTCCGTCAAAGCCATCACGCCGCTCGTCGGTCAGATTTTGGTTGAGCACGAGGCCTTGCTCGCTCCGAAGAATGCCACGCCGCCCGAGCTGCACCTTTTCTACAATCGGCCGGCGTCCGGCACAGGCGCGGTATATGCCCCGGTGGGACAGCGGCTGTTGCCCCTCGACGCCAGGTGGCAGCAAGAGCTGGCCGCGCTCCCGTGGCCGACACGGTCCTTGCCCGAAATCGCAGGCGGCGAACGGGCCGCGCCCATCACGCTGCGTGCGCTCATTCGTGAATACCTGTTCGTTTCGCTCTTTCGCGCCTGCGCCGAATCGCTCGCCAGCGAAAACGCCAGCCGTCTCGCGGCGATGGAGCGTGCCGACCGCAATATCGACGACTTGCTGGAGAATATGAATGGCCGGTTTCATCAACTGCGCCAGAGCGGCATCGATGCGGAGCTTTTCGACGTCATCGCCGGCTTTGAAGCCCTTGGTGGCAGAGGGGGAACCCGATGAAGTCGCCATCAAGCATCCCCTGCGTCTTGGCCATCAATGGCGGCTCGTCCAGCATCCGCTTCGCCGTGTTCGAAGTCGGCGAGTCTCCACGCTCCGTGTTGTCGGGCAAGATCGACCGGATTGGCTGGCGACCGAGCCGTGCTTCAACGATATCCGCGCCGTCGGCCATCGCGTGGTCCACGACATGCAACACTCCGAACCCGAACGGATCACTCCGAAGCTCCTCGCCGAGTTGCGCCGCATCACGCCGTGTGACCCCAGTCACCTTCCGCGCGAGATCGCGCTGATCGAGGCGTTCCGCTTGCGTCATCCGCGAACGCATCTGCGCCGGCCTCGAATTCTTGGGCATCAAGCTGCACCGGGGGCGCAACGCGAAGAACGCGGCACTCATTTCCACCGATGCCGCGCCTGTTGCGGTGCGCGTCATCCGCACTGACGAAGAACTCATGATCGCAAGGTCGGTCATGCGGGTCGTGTCGCTCGTAAATACCTCCGTGCCCATATAGGCCTATACCCCATAGCGGAGCGCTCCGCATGGGCGTATCTTCACCTTTACCGTCATAGCAATAGCAGATCGCAGCGGCGAAATGTCCTCCTCGTGCATTTCGCCGGACGGCCCTAAAAACCATGAAGGCCCTCCACAATATCACCCTGTTTCGCTCCGTCCTGGTGCTGTGCTTCACCGTTATGGCTGGCATCCCGACCTATGCTCAATGCCGGATCTTCGAGGTCTGCCAGCCGCAACAGGCGAAGAAAGTGCTGGAGGAAAACATGAGCGTCTCAACCGCACTGCCGTGCCGGATTTCCATCTTTGGGAGAAACGGAAAGACCGTTCTGGCCACGATGAAACCCACCGCCATGCTGGCGATGTTTGACACGCCGGCATTGAAGGACGTCGCGCCGGAAGTGGAAGACACGATCGTCAAGATCAGGCATGAAGCCGCGGCCGGCTGACGGGGTGGAAGAATGAAAATGAAGGCCCACCCTTCACGCGCCAACCTCAGGTCACTCGCGACGTTCGTGACGCCAGGTACGGTGTCGGTGAGCCTGCTCTTTCTGTCTGTCGTGGCGGCAGCGCCGCTGTCGGCGGTGGCGGTGGAGTACGACCTCACTCTTGCCCAGCAGGAGGTCAACGTCACCGGGCATTCTGTCGGGGCGATGACGATCAATGGGCAGCTGCCGGGGCCGACCCTGCGCTTCGCCGAGGGCGATCACGCTGTGATTCGCGTTCGCAACCGCATGGACGTGGAGACCTCCATTCACTGGCACGGTCTTTTATTGCCCAATGGGATGGATGGCGTGCCGCTCGTGACCCAACCGCCCATCGCGCCGGGCGGGTCGTTCACGTACGAGTTCGATCTGCGGCAATCCGGCACTTACTGGTACCATAGTCACACGATGCTTCAGGAACAGCGGGGGCTGTTTGGAGCGCTGGTCATTGCGCCGAAGTCCGCCGGTGAGTTTGACGGGCTTCGCGATCACGTCGTCGTGTTGTCCGACTGGACCGACGAGGACCCAAACGCGGTGCTCCACACCCTTAAGCGAGGCAGTGAGTGGTATTCCATCCGGAAAGGTAGCGGTCAAAGCGTAGTGGGTGCGGCACGACTCGGTATGCTGGGCGCATATTTCTCAAGGGAGCTTCAACGCATGCCGCCCATGGATCTTGCGGATGTCTATTATGATCGTTTTCTGCTCAACGGCGCTGCGCAACAGTCCCTCGCCGCCCAACCAGGCGAGAAGATCCGGCTCCGGGTCATCGCGGGTTCGGCCTCCACGTTCTTCTATTTGCAGTTTGCCGGCGGCCCGATGCAGGTCATCGCGGCGGACGGACTGCCCGTGCAGCCCTTCGACGATAGGCGCCTGCTGATCGGCGTGGCCGAGACGTATGACGTGATCGTCACGGTGCCGGCGGAGGGCAGCTACGAATTTCGCGCGACGGCTCATGATGGATCAGGGCACGCGTCGTTGTGGATTGGCGATGGGACGCGGCGCCCCGCGCCCGACATCCCGTTCCCCAATCTTTACGTCACCATGGGCGGTCTCTCGGTCAAACGCGTGATGGCATTAACTCCCGGCGGTTCGATGGGCATCCCCGGCCGTGCCGTCCGCGTCGGCAAATTCGATCAACCGGGCATGAACAGCATGGGTGGGATGAAGGAGATGGACGGAATGAAAGGAATGGAACATGGCGCCATGGCGCCGGACGCCGTTAAAACGAACCATTCGGGAAGAAACTCCGCGTCCCCGATGAGCCATGCCGGTCACGACATGAGCGGTATGGCGAACGAGGAGACGCCAATGGACGCGGACCTCAAGAGCCACGCCGAACCGGGCATGGTTTTCCACGAGAAACCCGCCGCGCCCCGGAGCACCTGGCTCGGGCTTCTGGCCGAGGACGTGAGTTCGCAAGCCCCGCTGGCCGCCGATGGCATGGGCCCCGAACGTCCTGGCCCGCCTTACGACAAGCTGCGCGCCCTGCAATCCACCACTTTCGATTCCTCAAAACCGGTCCGCGAAATCCGACTCACCCTCGACGGCGACATGGAGCGTTACGTCTGGTTTCTGAACAACAAGCCGCTGTCCGAGA
>CAYOSX010000106.1:0-8899 GCA_964406745.1 uncultured Opitutus sp. | reverse complement strand
AGTTCCAGTGGAAGACGGATATGTCCGCCGTTGCCCAGGAGGTGCGCGAAAAGATCGACCGACTTCGTTTCCCTGAAGGTTCCGAGCGCCCCCTCCTGCTCCATTACGATCCTTCGCTCGACCCGATCATGCGCCTCGGCCTGACCGGGCCGCAGTCGCTCTACGATCTGCGTTTCCTCGCCGAGAACGACATCAAGCAGAAGCTCGAGATCATCCCCGGCGTCGCGGCCATCAAGGTCAAGGGAGGCCTCGAGGAGGAGTTTCTCGTCGCGCTCGACGAATCCAAACTCTCATCCCTCCGCCTCGACATCACGCAGATCGGCCAGCGCCTTCAACAGGGCAACGTCAACATGCCGGGCGGCAACCTACGCGAAGGCCAGACGGAGTACCTGATCCGCACGCTCAACGAATTTCGCACCGTCGAGGAAATCGGCGAACTGATCATCTCGCGCCAGGGCAACGTTGATGTGCGCCTCCGTGACATCGCCACGGTCACGCGCTTCCACAAGGACCGCGAGATCATCACCCGGGTCAACGGCCGCGAGAGCATCGAGATCGAGATCTTCAAGGAAGCGGACGCCAACGTCGTCGCCATCTCCGCCACGTTGCGCGATGCGATCTTCGGCCGGCCCGACCAGAAGGCCTACCTCGAGAAGCTGGCCGCTCCGGAACCGCCGGCTGCCGGGGGCACCGTCCGTCCCCGCGCCGCGAACCGGATGTCGGCCATGGAGATGATCACCCACCGGCAGATGACCGACTTCATCGCGTACGCCTTGCCCGAGGGCTCCGCGCTCACGCTGCTGAGCGACCAGTCCGTCTTTATCAGCCAGTCCATCGACGAGGTGAAGAGCAACGCTGTCATCGGCGCCGTCATCGCCATCATCGTGATCTACCTCTTCCTGCGCAACGTCGCGCAGACGATCATCATCAGCATCGCCATTCCCGTCTCGATCGTCGCGACGTTCGCCCCGATGTACATGTCGGGGGTCACGCTCAACATCATCTCGCTCGGCGGCCTCGCCCTGGGCGTGGGCATGCTCGTGGACAACGGCATCGTCGTGCTCGAAAGCATCTTCCGTTGTCGCGAGGAAGGCGACGATCTCGTCACCGCGGTCGTGCGCGGCACCCAGGAGGTCGGCATGGCCGTCGCGGCCTCCACGCTCACGACCGTCGCCGTCTTCCTGCCGATCGTCTTCGTCGAGGGCGTCGCCGGCCAGGTCTTCGGCGACATGGCCCTGACCGTTGTCTTCTCGCTGCTCGCCTCCCTGGCCGCCGCCCTCTTCCTCATCCCGATGCTCGCCTCACGGCGCTTCGGTGCGTCTGACGGAGCCGGCAGCCGACTTGCCCCGTCGGGCGACTACCTTCGCTTCGACCACGCGTCCGGCTCCGCGGCTCCGCTCGCGAGTATTCAAACGTTGGGCACCCTTCTCGGCCGCACCCTCGTCGGAGCCTTGATCCTTCTGGCTGCGCCGCTCAAGGTCGCTGTCATCGTTCTCGTCACGGCTCTCTGGCCGGTGCTCTGGCCCGTGTCCCGCCTGTTCACGCGGGGCAAGCCGAACGCATCGTGGTACGGTGCTTTCTCCGCCTGGGCCGCGCGCGATGACTTCTGGCGCCTGCGCGGCGGCCTCGTCTGGCCCGGTCTCCTCGCGTTTGCTGCTCCCGCAGCCCTCGCCGACTCGTTCACCGCGCTCCGCCTCTGGCTGGTCCACCCGCCGCGCTGGCGCCTCGCCCTTCGACTGGCCCCGGCGATCATCGCCGTCGCGTTTCTGCTGGTGCGGTTCCATGTGGAGTTGCTGCTCCGGCTCGCCGGAAACCTGCTTCAAACCGCCGGCTTGATGCTCGCCTTGCTGGCCCTCGGTCTCTTCCGCCTCGGCGCGCTCTTCCTGACCCCGCTCACCCGGACCGGACTCAACGCCTTCGAGCGCGTCTTCCGCCTTCTTCAGAACACCTATCCGTCCGTCCTGCGCGGCGCCATCCGCCACCGCGGCGCCATCCTTGGAGGCAGCGTGCTCGCCCTCGCGGCCTGCATTTATTTCCTCGTCCCCCGGATCGGCAAGGAGCTCATCCCCCAAGTGCGCCAGGGGGAGTTCAATTTCGAACTCACGCTCCCCATCGGAACACCGCTCGACCGCACCGCCGAACTCGCCGCGGATATCGACGCGGTCGTCGTCGCCCAGCCTGAGGTCGAACGGACTGCGCTCACCATCGGCTCCGAGGCAGGTGCCGCCTCCACCCGCGAGACCGGCGAACATACCGCCCGGCTCAATGTCCGCCTGAAACAAGGCCTCCCGGCCGACGCCGAGTCCGTCCTCGTGGACCGGATACGCGAACGCTTCCGTGACCAGCCGGAGCTCGAGATGGAGCTCTCCTATCCCGCCCTCTTCAGCTTCAAAAGTCCCGTCGAAGTGGAGATCCGCGGCCACGACCTCGAACTGCTCAAGCGCATGAGCCTCGAGGCGGAGAACGTCATGTCCGGGGTTCCGGGGCTCGTCGATGTCCGCTCAACACTCCAGACCGGGCACCCCGAGATCCAGGTCGTCTACAACCGCGACCGCCTCTCCGAATACGGCCTCAGCCTGCGCAACGTCGCCGACCTTGTGCGCAGCAAGGTGCAGGGACGCATCGCCACCGAGTTCCGCCGTGAGGACCAGATGATCGACATCGTCGTCCGCCTGCGCGAGGAGGACCGGCTCGGACTCGAGGAACTGGGCCGCCTCATCATCAATCCCAACGGCACCGTGCCGATTCCCCTGTCCGCCATCGCCGATCTTCAAATGACCGAGGGCCCGAGCGAGATCCGGCGTGTGAACCAGCAGCGGACCGCCCTCATCACGGCCAATCTGCGCGAAACCGACCTCGCCACCGCCTCCGCCGGGATTGTCGAGGCGCTGCAGTCGATGGAGTTCCCCGCAGGGTTCTCCTACAACCTCGCTGGACAGAACCGGGAGATGAAGACCTCTCTCGACAGCCTCCTGCTCGCCTTCGCCCTCGCGCTATTCCTCGTCTACATCGTGATGGCCAGCCAGTTCGAGTCACTCGTCCAGCCCTTCCTCATCATGATGACCGTGCCGCTCGCCCTCATCGGCGTGATCACCGTCCTGTGGATCACCGGGATTCCGCTGAGCATCATGGTCTTCCTGGGCCTGATCATTCTCGCCGGCATCGTGGTCAACAACGCCATCGTCCTGATCGACTACATCAATACGCTGCGCGACCGCGGCTACGAAAAGACGGTCGCCATCGTCGAGGCGGGACGGGCCCGCATCCGCCCGATCTTCATGACCACGCTGACGACCGTGCTCGGGCTTGTGCCGATGGCCCTCGGGCTTGGCGAGGGGGCCGAGATTCGCGCACCCATGGCCATCACGGTCATCGTCGGCCTGACGTCCTCGACCTTGCTGACGCTCGTGGTGATCCCGCTACTCTACTTCCAGTTCATCGGTGAACGGCGCCGGACGCTGCCCGCCACGACGCCGGACGCCGACGACCAATCCGCCCGGCCCGTGCCCGCGGCCCTCTCAGCCAAGTAAGCCTCCCGGTCCCATGAAACACCGCGAGCCCGCCGCCTACGCCATCCCGCGCTTCGCCGTCACCCGGCCGGTCACGGTTCTGATGATCCTGCTCGCGATCCTCGTGGTGGGAGTCATCTCCTACTCGCGCATCGCCATCTCGATGTTCCCTGAGGGGCACGAGGCAACTTCGCTCAGCATCAGCGTCAGCTACCCGAACGCCACGCCGAGCGACATCGAGCAGAAGATCACCCGCAAGATCGAGGACATCCTCGGCACGGTGCCGAACGTGAGCCGGCTCTACAGTTATTCGAGTTCCGGCATCTCCTACGTCCGCGTGCAGTTCCACAGCGGCACCGACATCAAGGATGCCTACGCCACCATCTCGGATCGGATGGACCGTGTTAAACCCGATCTTCCGGAGGACGTGGATCGCATCAGCGTCCGGCGATGGGACCAGAATGATGCGCCCATCATGAGCCTTGTCGCGGCGGTCCCGCCCGACATGGACAACGCCGCTTACCGCATCGACAACTTCGTCAGCCCCGCCCTTCAGCGGATCGAGGGGGTGGGCAACGTATCCGTCTGGGGTATACAATCGCGCACGATCGAGATCACGTTGATTGACGAACGCCTGCGCAGTCACGGCGTGAACGTCTCGTCGATGCTCGGCAACCTGCGCAACCAGAATGTCGCGCTTTCCGGCGGCTATGTCGTCGAGGGCGGCCGCAAGATCTACGTGCGCTCGCTCGGCCGCTTCGATTCGGCCGAGGGCATCGGGGAATTGATCATCGATCCCGAACGCCGTCTGCGGCTGAGGGATGTCGCCGATGTCGGCTTGCGCGTGCCCCGGCGTGAATGGGCCTTCCGCGTCGACGGGAAGCCCGCCATTGGCATCGAGATCACCCGCGACTCGACCGGAAATATCGAGCAGATCAGCCGCGAGGTGCGCGCCACGCTCGACGAATTATCGGCCCTGCCCCAGCTCGACGGCATCCGCTTCAACGTTTTCTGGGACCAGGGCGACTTCGTCCGGCAGGCGATCGACAACCTGAAGGACACCGGCCTGTGGGGCGGTCTCTTTGCGGCGATCATCATCTACGTTTTCCTCCGTGCGCCGCGCATGACGGGCATTCTCACGCTCGCGATTCCGCTCTCGCTGCTGTGCACCTTGATCGCGCTCTTCTTCATGGGATGGTCCCTGAACATGGCGACCATGATGGGTCTCATGCTCAGCGTCGGCATGGTGATCGACAACTCCATCGTCATCGTCGAAAACATCTATCGCCGCCGGCAGGAGGGCCAGGAGGCAACCGCCGCCTCGATCGTCGGCGCAGGCGAAGTCGGCCTCGCCGTCCTGATGTCGACGCTCACGAGCATCGTCGTGTTCCTGCCGCTGATCCTCATGGGCGGGCGCGGTGACTTCGCGTTCTGGATGGTGCGCATCGGCGTCCCGGTGATCGTCGGCCTGCTGGCCTCCCTCTTCATTGCCCTGATCTTTGTCCCGGTCGCCGCCCAGCGGCTTTCCCGCGGCAGCCAGCACCGTGAGCTGCGGGTCGTCGAATGGGCCCGACGCCATTATCTACGCGCCCTCGGCTGGGTGCTGACCCACCGCCTCGACGCCGTGCTCATCGTCGCCGCGGCGCTCGCCACCCTGCCGATCCCCCTCGACAAGGTGGAGCGCCCGCGGGGCGATTTCGGGCGTCCCGGCGGACCATCGGAAAATGCCCTCCGTCTTTACTTCGACCTGCCCACGGGGGGTACGATCGAGGACGCCGAAGCCTTCTTTATCCGATTTGAGAGCTACATTCTCGAAAACGCCGAACGCTACGACTTCGCGCGCATCGAGACCCGTTTCCGTTACGACAACGGCCGCATCCAGATCACCTTCAAGGAGGACCCGAACACCCAGTGGTATGCGTCGGTGTGGAACTCCCTGCTCATCGCCATGGACGTGCGCCAGCCGCGCAAGGATCCGGTGGAGATCGAAAGCGAGATCCGCACAGCCTTCCCGCTTCCGCCCGGCATCACGATGCGTTCCAACCAGCGCGGCACGTCGGCTCCCTCCTCCGACAGCAGTCTCTACCTCGCCTTCTACGGAGACGACACCGGCACGCTGATGAATCTCGCCGACGAGGCCGCCCGGCGCCTGCGCACCATCCCGGGTATCGTCTCGGTGGATACCGACATCGAGCGCGGCCGGAACGAGCTGCGCGTGCTCGTCGATCGCGACCGCGCCCGCCAGCTTGGGGTCAGCCCGCAGGAGGTTTCCGGCACCATCCGCGATGGCATGCGCGGCATGGAGGTCGGACGTTACTATGCGCCCGACGGACGTGAGATGCGCGTCACCGCCCAACTGGCGGACGCCGATCGCACCGGCCTCGACGACGTGCGGGCCATGACGTTTCGCACCGACAACGGCATCGATGTGCCGCTCGAGTCCGTCGCCGCCCTCGACGTCGGGATGGCCCTGGGACAGATCCGCCGCGAATCCCGCCAGACGATGCTGAGCGTCGTCGCCCGGGCACCGCGTGCCGAGGCCTCTCGCATCTTCCAGGCGGTCGACACCGCCATGGCGGGTTTTGAGATGCCGCCGGGGTACCGGTGGGATCGTGGCGGAGGAGGCCGCCGTGACGCCGAGAACGCCCAGGCAATGCGCTTCTCGCTCATCCTCGCCATCGTTTTTGTGTTCCTGCTGATGGGGATCCTCTTCGAATCCTTTGTCCTCCCGCTGGCCGTCATCGTCGCCGTGCCGTTCGCGTTGCTCGGGGTCTACTGGACCCTCTACGTCACCAAGACGCCGCTCGATATGATGGCATCGATCGGCATCGTGATCCTCGTCGGCATTGTGGTGAACAATGCCATCGTGCTGGTCGACCTCACCAACCGTCTTCGCGCCGAAGGCCGCTCCCGCCTCGACGCCCTGATGGAGGCAGGCCGCCATCGTTTCCGTCCGATCCTCATGACAACCATGACGACGATCAGCGGTCTCATACCGATGGCCCTGGGGAACTCCAAGATGATCGGCATGCCCTACGCGCCGCTGGGTCGCACGATCATCGGCGGGTTGCTCGCAGCGACCGTGCTCACGCTGGTCATCGTGCCTTTGCTTTACGCGTTGCTGGACGACCTGCGCACGCACTTGCGTGCAATCGCGCGCTCGGCGGCCTCCACGCGGTCGGCGCCGGCAGAGAATGTGCTCGCCGCCGAGGCTCCGTCGCGTGCGGCCGACTGACGCATTTGCGCGCCCTTTAGTGGTTGCCCGCGGCCTCGCAGGCGGCCGACTTGCCTTTCGTCCCTTCCGGCATCCGTTGGGGACATGTCTTCGGTCCAGACGATCCTTCAGGTTCGCGGCGTCAGCAAACGTTACGGTCAACGCACCGTGCTCGACGACGTTTCCTTCTCCGTCGCCCCCGGCGAACGGGTTGCCCTCACCGGACCTTCAGGAAGCGGAAAGACCACGTTGCTCAACTGCCTCGGCGGGGTCGACCGGCCCGACGCCGGTGAGGTGTGCCTGGGCGAACAGACGATCAATCACCTCGATTCTGAGGCACTCGCGGACCTCCGTCGGCGTCGCGTCGGTACGGTTTTCCAGTTCTTCCACCTGCTTCCCACCCTGACGGCGGCGGAGAACATCGAGCTGCCCCTTCAACTCAATGGCGTGTCCGCGCGCGAGCGTACCGAACGGGTCAATACGCTGCTCGAACAGGTCGGCCTGGGCGGTCGTGGCGACGCCTTTCCGGCGCAACTCTCGGGCGGTGAACAGCAGCGCGTGGCCGTGGCGCGCGCCCTCGTGCATGCGCCCGCCGTGCTTCTCGCTGATGAGCCCACCGGCAATCTCGATTCCGCCAACGGAGCGATCATCCTCGAACTCCTGCGTACGCTTTCCGACCGCTCGCGCACCGCCCTCGTGCTCGTCACCCACAGCGAGGAAGCCGCCGCCATTTGCCATCGCACGCTTCACCTGCGCGACGGCCGCATGACCGGAAACGCATGAGCGCATCGGTTCTCCAGACGCTGCTGCGTCGTTTCACGTTGCGCCATTGGCGGCAGGCGCCCGGGCAGTCCGCCTTGCTCGTCCTCATCCTTTCCCTCGGCGTGGCCGTGTTTGTCTCGGTGCGTCTCGCCAACCGCGCCGCAGTTTCGAGCTTCACGCATTTCACCGACGTGCTTACGGGCGAAAGCGACTGGCTGATTCGCGCCCCGGCCGGTGACCTGCCCGCAAGCGTGCTCGGCGAACTGCGCGCCGCCCTCGGTCCGCGCCCCGTTCACATCGTGCCCGTGCTCGAAACCACCGCGTCACTTCCGGCCACCGCGCAGGAGAGCGGCCGGTTTGGGCGGACGTCCTACACCGTGCTCGGACTCGATCTCGTGGGCATCGCCAACTTGTCCCGCCAACAGGAAGCAGGCCGGGGCTTCTTCGGCCGCGAGGACGCCGCGCGGAATCCTCCGACCGACGAGGACGGGGACAACGCCTTCTGGTCGACCTTCGGCGCCGGACCTCAGGTGTGGGTCAGTCCCAACTTCGCCGGCGGCGTTCCTGAGACCCTCGCACTCTTGATCGACGAACGGGTTCTCTCGATCCCCGTGGCCGGCACGATTCCGCAAACGCCGTCCGCACCCAGTTCACCGGCAAACCTGCTCGTCATGGATCTGCCGCGGCTCCAGGAAATTTCCGGCCGCACGGCTCGTGTGAGTCGAGTCGAATTTCTTGTCGAGGAGGGCCCCCGGCTGGCCGAGCGGAGGGAGGAGCTGCGTGTCCTCCTGACTGACCTCGGCGGCGATCGCTGGTCGGTGTCTTCGCCCGGCGCGCGCCGCGAATCCGCCGAGATCATGACGCGGGCGTTTCGCCTCAATCTCACCGTGCTCTCGCTCATCGCCCTGCTCGTGGGGCTGTATTTGATTTTCCAGGCGCTCGACGGCGCCGTCGTCCGGCGGCGTCAGGAGATTGCCATTCTCCGCTCCCTCGGTGTCCGCCAGCGCGTGGTGCAACAGCTCTGGCTTCTCGAATCCGTCCTGCTCGGCCTCATCGGCGGTGCGCTCGGCGTCCTCCTCGGCTGGGCGGGTGCGCAGCTTTCGGTGCGCATGGTAGGTCAGACGGTCAACGCGCTCTACTACAACACGACCGTCGCAGCCGCGGGTCTCTCCGCCGGCGAGGCCTGGGTGGGAATGGGCATCGGCCTCGCCGCCAGTGTCGTCGCCGGCTGGTGGCCCGCACGGCTTGCCGCCGCCACTCCTCCCGCGCAGGTCCTGCAACGTTCGTCGGGCCCGGCGCTGGCCGCGCCGCCGCGCCGGCGAATGATCCTTGCGCTCGTCTGCGTGGTGCTCGGCATCCTCGCGTCACGCCTCCCTGCGTTTCCGCTCGCGGGCGGCGGCGGCTTTCCGGTTGC
>CAYOSX010000105.1:0-9005 GCA_964406745.1 uncultured Opitutus sp. | reverse complement strand
CCGAACTTCGTGCCCATGATCTTCTCCATGTTGACCACGCCGGCTTCCATCTGGGCCTGGAGGGAGGCCGGGTAGGTGCGCTTGTTGGCGTAGTAGTAGGTGCAAACCTCGGTCGTGATCGTGAAGCCGGGAGGCACGGGCAGGCCGATGCGCGTCATCTCGGCGAGGTTGGCGCCCTTGCCGCCGAGGAGGTTCTTCATGCCGCCGTTGCCGTCGGCTTTGCCGGCGCCCCACGTGTACACGTACTTGGGGCCCTTTGCGGAGGCGGACTTCTTGGAAGGCGAGGCCTTCACGGACTTACCCGACTTGGCGGGCTTCTTGGCTTTGGATTTAACGGCCATGTTTTAGGATGTGGATGGGTTGGAAAACGAACGCGTTGCCGAACGGCACAAAGGCAGGAGCCAATAGGGCGGGGACGGGTGCTGTCAACGGCGGAGCAGGCCTGCGTGAGCGGTGAGGATCGTCTTCCGGCTCGCAGGGGCCCGGGAGGTGGGCGGGCGCGTCCCTGCGCCCGCTGCGAAGGCAGGCGGACGGCTGGGCGGAATGCCGAGCCGACGCGCGGAGGGACCCGCGCGTCCACCTTAAAGAAGAGAACGAGTGGCGGCGGGCGGGAATGCCTGGGTCACCCTCTGCGACTTGCTCGTTGCAATTCCTCGCTTCCCCTGAGGGTTTAAATCCGCAACATGCCCGGTTCCCTTGCATCCCATGGCTGAACCCAGCGATCAACCCGACTACGACTACCATCCCCCGGAGGAGGAGCCACCGGTGGCTGAACGGGAGAAGCCGATGGGCTTCTTCGATCATCTCGAGGAACTGCGGTGGACGCTGGTCAAGTGCGCCATGGCCTTCGCGTTCTTCGCGATCATCATCGGCGTGTTCATGAAGCGGTTCAATGACGTGATCCTCTGGCCGCTTCATCACGTGCAGCATCAGATGTACCCGAAGGTGTTCACCCTGGACCTCGGCACGATCTCGATCATGGAGCCGTTCACGATCATCATTCAGATGTGCTTGATGGGCGGCTTGATCATGGCGGCGCCGTTCATGCTGTTTTTTGTCGGGCAGTTCGTGGCGCCCGCGCTGAATCCCAAGGAGCTGCGCATGGTGCTGCCGACGGCGTTTCTTGGCCTGCTCCTTTTTCTCCTGGGCGCGGCATTCAGCTTCTTCCTCCTCGTGCCGAGCACGATTCGTGTCTCGCTGGAGTTGAACGAACTCTTCGGCTTCACGCAGCGCTGGACGCCCGGCGCGTATTACAGCCTGCTGACGTGGCTGACGCTGGGGGTCGGAGCGGCCTTCGAGTTTCCGCTCCTGATCGTGCTGCTGGTCTACATGGGCATGGTCACCGTGTCCAAGCTGCGCAGCTGGTGGCGGCATGCGCTCGTGATCGTCTTTGTCATTGCGGCCATCGTGACGCCCACGCCGGACCCGGTGACGCAGACGATGCTCGCGGCGCCCTTGTACGCGTTGTACTGGCTGGCGATCGCCATCGCCTCGCGCGTCGAGAAACGCCACGCCACGGCCTGAGCGCTGGTCTCCAGAAGGTTGTTTCGTCCCGTCGCGGTTTGGCTTCTGACAGTGCGATCCGGCCTGTTTGCGACTTGCCGGAGGAGGGGGCAGGTGTCACGGCTTTGTCGCCCCTGTTCATGTCGTCGCACCTTCTTGAACTTACGCGCATCACCAAGTCGTTCCTTGACGTAAAGGCATTGCGTGGAGTCGATTTCGATCTCCGGGCGGGTGAGGTGCACGCCTTGTTGGGTGAGAATGGGGCCGGCAAGAGCACCCTGATCAAGGTCATCACGGGAGCGCATGCGCCCGATGGCGGGGAGATCAGGGTGGCCGGCGAACAGGTCCGGGCGCTGTCGCCCGAATCGGCGCGCCGTCTGGGCATCGCCTGCATTTATCAGCAGCCCGCGCTTTTCCCGGCGCTGACGGTGGCGGAGAACATCGGTCTTCGCCTCGAGCCGTCGACCGGGTTGCGCCGGGTCGACTGGGACGGGCGACGCACGCGTGCGATGACGCTGCTTGAACGGATCGGCGCGGAGATCGCGCCGGACGCCGAGGTGGGCCGGCTTTCGATGCCGGAGCAGCAGCTGGTCGAGATCGCCTGCGCCCTGGGATCGGGAGCGCGCATCGTCATCATGGACGAACCCACCGCCTCGCTGACCCAGAAGGAGCAGCACCTGCTCTTTGCGGTCGTCAAGGAGCTGCGGGCGAGCGGGGTGGGGGTGATCTACATCTCCCATCGCCTGGAGGAGATTTTCGCACTGGCGGACCGGGTGACCGTGTTGCGCGACGGGGAGAGCGTGGGGACGCATCCGGCCGCGGACATCGACGAGGCGACACTCATTCACCTCATGGTCGGCCGCGAAGTTGCGCAGATCTATCCGCCGGGCGAGTCGGCCCCGGGTGAACCGGTGCTCACGCTCGAGGGTGTGGGGTGCCGGGCCTCGGGCGTGGCCGACGTTTCGTTCGAGGTCCGGGCCGGCGAAGTGTTCGGGCTGGCGGGACTTGTCGGCGCCGGGCGCACGGAGCTGGCGCGTATCCTCTTTGGCATGACACCGGCCGACGCCGGTTCGATCCGGTTGAAAGGCAGGACGGTCGCGATCGGTTCGCCGCGCGAAGCCGTCGACCTTGGCATCGCCTACGTGCCCGAAGACCGCCGGCGCCATGGCGTCGTGCTGGAAATGCCGGTTGAGCAAAACATGACGATGGCGATCCATCGCCGGCTGTTCCGCGGCGGCTGGCTGCGGTTTCGTGCGGAGCGGGAGCTGGCCAACGGCTACATCCGCGACCTCGCGGTGAAGACCTACGGTCCCGAGGCGCCGGTCGGCAGCCTGTCGGGCGGCAATCAACAGAAAGTGTCGCTGGCCCGCTGGCTCGCGACGAAGCCGCAGGTGTTGATCCTCGATGAACCCACGCAAGGCGTCGACGTCGGGGCAAAGAGCGAGATTCACCGCATCATTCGTCGCCTCGCGAAGGCGGGTCTGGCGGTGGTGTTGATCTCCAGCGATCTGCCCGAAGTGCTCGGCATGAGCGATCGCATCGGCGTGATGCGCGGAGGGCGGATGACCGCGGTGTTGCCCGGCGACGCCTCGGCGGCGACGGTGATGGCGGCGGCGCTGGGCCAGGCGGAGAAAGGGGCGGCCTGATGAATTTCGTGCGGCGCTATTTCCGGGAACTGTCCGTCGCGGGGGCGCTGGCCGTGGTGCTGGGTGCGCTGGCGATCCTCGCGCCGGCGTTCTTTCAACCCCAGCCATTACTCTCGCTCGTGACGCGCGAGGCGCCGACGCTGGTCGTGGCCTGCGGCATGGCGCTGGTGATCATTGGCCGGCAGATCGACATCTCCGTGGGATCGCAATTCGCGGTCTGCGGAGTCTTCGCCGGTCTGCTCGCTGCGGCGGGCTGGCCGCTGCCGCTCGTGCTGGCGGCGTCCGTGCTCTGTGGTGCGCTGCTCGGGGCCTGTAATGGAGCGTTGGTTGCCGGGTTGGGCCTTCCCTCGATCGTCGTGACCCTGGCCACGATGGTGACGTGGCGCGAAGGCCTGCGCTGGTTGCGGCAGGGCGAGTTCGTGAACCTGCCTGCGGACGTCCAATGGTTTGGCCTGAGCCAGCGGAGCGGTCAGCTGACGCTGGTCGCGGTGGCGCTCATTTTGCTCGTGCTGATCGCGCTCGCGATGCGGAGGCTTGCGGTGGGGCGCTTTGTCTATGCGGTGGGCGCGGATGCCGAGGCGGCGCGCCTCGCCGGACTGCGGCCGCGCTGGGTGACGTTCGGCACGTTTGCCCTGCTTGGCGGCCTGGCCGGGCTGGCGGCGATGCTCAATCTCGTGCAGTCGCCGCAGGTCGACCCCAAGGCCGGCACCGGCCTCGAACTCAAGGCCATCGCGGCGGTGGTCGTCGGCGGCGTGGCCATCTCGGGCGGGCGGGGCAATCTCTGGGGTGTATTCGCCGGATTGTTACTGCTCGCGTGCGTGGCGCCGGCGCTCACGCACCTGCACATCGAGGCGTACTGGGAAAAAGCCATCCAGGGCGCGATCATCCTCCTCGCGGTCGTGGCCGACGGCATCCGCAGTCGCGGCAACCGCACCTGACGCCATGGCCGCCCCTGCAAAATCACCCGCGCGCCGCGCGCTCCTCACCCATGAAGCGGTGCTGTTCGCGCTGCTCGCGGTCGAGTGGTTTTATTTCAATTCGATCGGTCCGCGCTTTGGCTCGATCGACAACACCTTCGACATCCTCCGGCACTCGGTGGAGATCGGCCTGCTCGCCCTTGCCCTCACGCCGATCATCCTCACGGGCGGCATCGACCTGTCGGTGGGCTCGCTGCTTGGCCTCTGCGCGGTCGTCTTCGGCAAACTGTGGCGCGACGCCGGCGTGCCGCTGCCGGCCGCCGCCGCCTGCACCGTGTTTCTCGGAGCGCTTGCCGGCGGGCTGAACGCCTCGCTCATCACGTGGCTGCGCCTGCCGCCGCTGATCGTCACGCTGGGCACGTATTCGCTGTTTCGAGGGCTCGCCGAGGCGCTGACCCGCGGCGTGGATACGTTCACCAACTTCCCGGCGGGATTTCTCTTTATCGGGCAGGAACGCTGGCTCGGTCTGCCGGCGCAGGCGCCGATCTTTCTCGTGGCGGTCGTTGGCATGTGGCTCTTCGTCCACCGCACGGCGCAAGGTCGGTCGTTTCGCGTGATCGGTTTCTCGCCCGAAGGGGCGGCCTACGCAGGCATCCCGGTCAACCGGCGCCTCGCGCTCGCGTACATGCTGGCGGGCGTGATCGTTGCGCTGGCCTCGATCGTCTACACCTCGAGGCTCGGCCAGGCGCGCGCGGATGCGGGCACCGGTTACGAATTGCTCGCGATCACCGCGGTCGTGCTTGGTGGCACCAGCATTTTCGGTGGCGTCGGGACGATTCACGGCACATTGCTGGGCGTGGCGGCGATTGCGGTCCTGACCAACGGCCTCGTGCACGCGCGCATGCCGCGCGAGATGGCCGGGCTGCTCACAGGCGCGTTGCTGCTGGTCGCCTTGTCATTTCAACCGGTTATGGCAAAGGTGTCCGCGTGGCGTCATCGCCGCCGGACCCGTCCGACCCCCTCTCCTCAACCCCCCACGTCATGAAGAAACTTGTTCTCCTCCTGGTTGCCCTCGCCGTGTTCCTTGCCGGATGCGGCAAGTCGCCCGAAGCCTCCGGCGAAAAGCGCCTCACCGTCGCCCTCCTGCCCAAGTCTAAGGGCAATGCGTATTTCATCTCCGTGCGCGAGGGTGCCGAGAAGATGGCGCAGGAACTGGGGGTCGAACTGCTCTTCGACGGACCGACCGACCCGGATCCCGCCCGCCAGAACGAGATCATCGAAAACTGGATCGCCCTCGGCGTGGACGTCATTGCGGCCGCGTGCGAGAATCGCGACGGCATTTCCACCGCCCTCCGGCGTGCGCAGGACCGCGGCATCAAGGTGATCACCTATGATTCGGACGCCGCGCCGGATGCCCGCACGTTCTTCGTGAATCAGGCGACGCCGCAGGGTATTGGCTACACGCTCATGGACGAGGCCGCCCGCCTGGTGGGGCCCGAAGGCGAATTCGCGATCATTACCGCGAGCCTCACCGCCGCCAACATGAACGAGTGGCAGAAACACATCGAGGCGCGCCGGCAGGAGAAGTATCCGAACCTGCGCATGGTTGCCCTCCGTCCCTGCGATGACCTGAAGGACAAGGCCCAGGCCGAGGCCACCGCGTTGATGAGCGCGCACCCGAATCTGGAGTTGATCATGAACATCTGCTCGCCGGCCGTCCCAGGCGCCGCCGAGGCGGTCAAGCAAGCCGGCAAAGTTGGCCAAGTGAAGGTCATCGGTCTCGGCCTGCCGAATGAGAACAAGCGTTACGTGCACGAAGGCGTGACCGACAGCGTCATCCTTTGGAACACCGAAGACCTTGGTGCCCTCACCGTCCGGGCTGCGGTCGCCTTGGCGCAAGGCACGCTCAAGCCGGGTGACACGACGTTCGACGCCGGCGCGGCGGGAACCTTCGAGATCCAGGGCGACAACATCCTGCTCGGCCAGCCCTTCATCTTCAACAAGGGCAACATCGACCAATTCGATTTCTGAGAGGCGGGGGTAGTGTTGTAGCGGCGGGCGTGTCGCCCGCCTGGGGATGGGCGTGCGAAAGCCGTCCGCCACGCGGCCGACACGGCCGCGGCTACAACAACTCGGAACTTGGATGTTGGACGTTCGCGCCGCGCCGCGCCGCGCCGCGCGAAATGAACTAGCGCCGCGCCGCACTTTGAGGCAGGGTGAGGCGTATGTTTGATCCGATTGATGCGCTGAAGGAATACATCCGGCATCCAAGCGTTTCGGCCGACCCGGCGTTTCGCGAAGGGATGGTGGGGGCCCGCGAGCTTGTCGCCACCTTGCTCGGTTCGCTGGGCTTCGAGGTGGAGGTCGTGAAGACCGATTTGCACCCGGTGATTCTCGCCGAGCGCAAGGGTCCTGCGGAGTGGCCGCACGTGATCATCTATGGTCACTACGACGTGCAGCCGGCGGATCCGCTTAATCTCTGGACGACGCCGGCCTTTGAGCCCGAGGTGCGCGGGCGCCGTCTCTATGGGCGCGGTTCGGCCGACAACAAAGGGCCCTTGATGACGCACATCGCGGCCGTGGCGCGCCTGCTCGCGCGGCGTCCGGATCTGCCGTTGCGCATCACCTTCATGATCGAAGGGGAGGAGGAGATGGGCAGCCCGAGTTTTCCGAAGTTTCTCGAGGCGCAAAGCGAACGGCTCAGGCAGGCCGATTTCGTTTTTCTCTCCGACACCGGCATCCCAAGCGAGGATCAGATTGTCATCACGTGCGGCCTGCGCGGGCTGGTCTTGTGTGACGTGGAGGTCACCGGGGCGCAGAGCGATCTGCACTCCGGCCTTCACGGCGGCGTGCTTCGCAACCCCATCCAGGCGCTCGCCGAACTGTGCGCCTCCCTGCACACGCCGGACGGCCTCGTGAACATCCCGGGCTTCTACGACGACGTGCTCGACGTGGAACCGTGGGAACGCGAGCAGTTGAAGAAACTCGGAGGCGACGCGGAGAAATACCGCGCTTTTCTGGGAATTCCCGCCTTTCACACGCCTCCGGGCTATACACCGTTCGAGTGCGTGCGTTTCCTGCCGACGCTCGAGTTCAATGGCATCGGCGGCGGTTATCAGGGCGAGGGCTCGAAGACGGTCATTCCGAGCAAGGCGTTCGTGAAGATCAGCTGCCGGCTTGTGTCGAATCAGACGCCTTCGAGGATCCGCGATCTCCTGCACCGGACCATTGCGGAGCGCATGCCGAAGGACGTGACCTACCAGATTGTTGATCAGCACGAAGGCACGCCGTACGTCGTCGTTCCGCCCCATCGTTCGAACACGCCCAAGGATCAGTCGCCGGTGCTCGCGCGCGCCTTCGATGCCGCCGACACGGCCATCGCCGAAGTCTTCGGCAAGGCGCCGCTCTATTTGCGCGAGGGAGGCAGCATTCCGATCATCGCCGACATCAAGCGCGTGCTGGGCCTCGACTCGGTGATGATGGGACTCTTCCTGCCCGAGGACAACCTGCACGCTCCCAACGAAAGCTTTCACCTCGATGTGATGGAGAAAGGCATGCGCGCCTCGGAGAAGATCCTCGAGCAAGTCGCAGCCCAGGGCGGACAGCGCTGAGAGTGGCTCCTACGCGGAGGGCTCCGCCAGCCACGCATGCAGCTCGTTGTCGTCGTGCAGCACGCGCCCGAACTGGTAGTCGGACGCGAGCAGGCTGGCGAAGGCGGGTTCGACGAAACGCCGGCAGTGAAGCAGCACCTTGGCACGGTGACCGGGGGCGCGCACGAGCCGACCGAGGGCCTGGTTGACCTTCTGCAATCCAGGAAGTCGATACACGCGACGGATGGCGGTCTCCCGCCCGAGCCGGGAGAGATTCTCCAGGCGCGCCTTTTGCACGGCGTTCACCTCAGGCAAAGCCGGACCCACGACCATCGCATGACCGACACGCCCGCCGAGCAGGTCGATGCCTTCGGCGAAGCTGCTGCCTAGAACAAGAAAAAGCACGTCGGCGAAGGCGAGGGACTCGTCCACCCATGCCGCCTGGGCCGCGAGGTCGGGCAGGCGCGGCTGCAACGCAATGCGAAGAAGGGACCCCTGACGGTCGAGTTCCGTGACGATCGTCTCGGCGTAGCGATAACTCGGGAAGAACACCACCGCGCCGCGAATGCCGTCGGGCGAGCGTTGCGCGGCCGCACAGAGCGACTCAACGGTGGCGGCGGTGGTGGCGTGATGACGGGCGCGCTGCTGGTAGGAGGTGTCGACCCGAAGGTCGCATCCCACGTCATAGGCGCCCTCGCGCCAGGGCGTGTGCGCCGTGACGCGTACGGGAGCCGTTGTGTCCGTGAGCGTTTCGCCGCCGTCGAGACCGAGTGTCGACACAAGGTCATCGGTGGGTCCCAAGGTCGCCGAAGCGAGGATGGTTGCGCCGAAGCGGCGGATGGTCTCGCCGATCACGGGAGCGGCGTCGAGGCAGGTGAAGGCGACTTCGCCGTCGCGTGGGGACCACAGTAGTTTACCCAGGGCGCGGTCCGCGAGCCAGGTGTGCAGCTCCGGGATGCGCCAGAGCACGTCAGCCTGGGCGGGCCCGAGGGCGTCGTAATCGGGCGGGCGGTCCTGAAGGCGCACGACAACCTGCTCGAGTGCGTCCGCGAGATCGTCCTCGCGAACGGCATCGAAGGCGTCAGAGGCGCGAGACGAAGCGAGCAGGAGCGTCAGGGATTCCCACGCGCGCAGCAGAGGCGCGGGCGCCTGCTGGTGATCGAGTTCGGTGAGAAGGGCGCGGGCTTCGTCCACGCCGAGCGTGTGCGAGAGGGCATCGGCCACGCGCGAGGGGAGATTGTGCGCCTCGTCGAGGATGAGCAGGGTGTCCGCCGGGTTGAAGCCAGGCTGGTCGTCGAAAAGGCCGCGGTTGCGCGGGGCGAACGCGTAGTTGTAATCGCCGACCCAGA
>CAYOSX010000104.1:0-9154 GCA_964406745.1 uncultured Opitutus sp. | reverse complement strand
GCTCGATCCTCATGCTTGACCCCCGTCGTTCGAAGGCCGTCTCTCTCGGTATGCCTGCCCCGCGCACCGAGGAACGTGTTCAGAGTCACCGCTCGGCCTTGCACCGTTTCTGCCGATGGTCGATGGCGTCGCTTGCGCTGACGCTCGGCCTGCTGGCCACCCGCCCTGCTCTCGAAGCCGCGCAAGACGCAGTCGCCCCTTCCGGTCGCATGCTCGTGTTTCTGCTCGCAGGGCAGTCCAACATGGCGGGACGCGCCAAGCCCGAACCCGTCGACCTCACGCCCGATCCGCGCATACGCGTGCTCCACGACGATGCCTGGTCTCCTGCGAGCGAACCACTTCATCGCGACAAACCCCGGGTTGCGGGCGTCGGACCCGGCCTGGCGTTTGCCCGGGCGCTCCTGCCTCACCTACCGCCTGACGTCACCATTGGCCTTGTGCCAGCCGCCTTTGGAGGCACGCGCATCGAATGGTGGGCGCGGGACTTTTCCGGAGAGGGTCAACGTTGGCCCGACGGCTCCACCCTCTACGCCCATGCCGTGAGGCAAACACGCACCGCGCTCCGCCATGGGACGCTCGCGGGGATCCTCTGGAATCAGGGTGAGTCCAACATCGCCTCCGCCCGCTCCGACGGCGGGGCGAGCTATCGCGCGGCGTTGATCAACCTCATCGCTCATCTTCGCGCGGATCTCGGCGTCGCCGACGCCCCGTTTGTCGCAGCCACGCTGGGTCCCTGGCAGGAAGCCGCCGCCGGCGATCTCCACGCTGCGCTTCGCTCGCTCCCGGAGCACGTTCGCCACACCGCCGTCGTGGACACCCTCGCGCCCGGAATCAAGGAACGCCTCAAGGCCAAGACAGACGATCCCAGCCACTACGACGCAGCCTCGGCACGCCTGCTGGGCGAGCTCTACGCCGCAGCTCTGCGGCCCTTGCTAAAGACCACGCCGTGAGTCATGGCACGGTCGGTGCCGCCGGGTGAGCCTCGTGAGGAATTTCCCCCGGGCGTTTGCTCCCGGTCCGCCGGGCGTTATTCTCCCGAATGGCGCTCAGCTTTGCCCGTCCAAGCTTCGCGTACACCATCGATCTCGCGGCTGAGCGTGCCCGGCTGCGGGTCCATCGTCGCACGCGCGGCGTGCCACTGCGCCGCAAGCACCGCCTCCTCCTGGCCACCTGGAACCTCGCCAACCTCGGCACCCAGGAGCGCGATCCCGCCGCGTATGCGCTGCTCGCGGAGATCATCGACTTCTTCGACGTGGTCGCCCTCCAGGAAACGCGTCGCAACCTCGGAGGCCTCCGCGCCCTGCAAGGCTGCCTGCAGAAGCGCTGGCGTATTCACACGACCGATACTTCCGGAAACGAGGAGCGCATGGTGCTGCTCTATGATGGCAACAAGCTGCGTCTGCAGGAACAGACGGCGGAGATCGCCATCCCTCCGTCGCAACACCGTTTCATCCGCCTGCCGGGTGTCGCCGCCCCCTTTCGTGGCTTCGATCGCAATCCCGCCCTCGTGTCACTTCGCTGGGGCGACCTTCCGCTCACGTTGGTCAACGTGCACTTCTTCTTCGGCGGCGAATCGACCGCCCATCTCGAACGCCGCCAGCTCGAGGCCTTCGCCGCGGCCCGCTGGGCGCGCCTCGAGAACGCTTCCCCGCACGCCTACGACCCCCACGTCATGCTGCTGGGCGATTTCAACCTGCCCTACATGGAGCCTGGCGATCCGATCTACTCGGTGCTGCGCCAGCACGGGTTGCTCGTCGCGCCCTATGCCACCGAGATCGGCACCACGCTTCCCGGTGAATCGACGGCGGGCACGGCCGCACGGGTCCGTCATTACGATCAGATCGCGTTCTTTCCCGGGCTCAGCCGCTATCTCAGCGGTGCGTTCGGCGTCTTCGATTTCGATTCCGTCATTCTCCCGGACCTATGGAACATCCGTGGACGCAAAGACTTCAACACCTACCTGCGGTACCATTTTTCCGACCACCGCCCGCTATGGGCGGAGCTGCGCAGACCTGCGGCGTGACCCGCCGTGCCTCCAACCCAACAGGCCGGAATGCCAGTTTCACGTTTCCCGCGCCCGCGCCCCGAACCGCGAGCTTGCCTTTGTCGCGGGAAAGTCTCTCTCTGACCTTGTTCGCATGACGTCCCACTCCCACAACGCCCGCGCCATGATCATCGGCATGATGATTATCATCCGCCACCGGCCCGGGCGTGGACACGTTGCTTAACGCACTCAGCGAACCAAGCGATTTTCCAATGATGCCCCGGGCTTTCCGCCCGGGGCTTTTTGTTTTTCCGTCCATGAACTCATCCCAACTCTCCCTCAGGTCCGTCCGCGAAGCGCATGCGCGCCTCGCCGGCGGCCTGCGCCCGACACTCTGCGCGGTCTCCGCGCCTTTGAGCGCTCTGGCCGGGATGAGCATTGTCGCGAAACACGACTACCAGCAGGCCACCGGCAGCTTCAAGGAACGCGGCGCCCGCAATGCCTTGCTCACGCTCGATCCCGTCCGCCGCGCACGCGGGGTGGTCGCGGCCTCCGCCGGCAACCATGCCTTGGGCCTCGCCTGGCACGGTCGCGAGCTCGGCATCGCCGTCACCGTCGTCATGCCCCGGACGGCGCCGCGCGTGAAAGCCGGACGCTGCCACGCCCTCGGCGCACGGGTGATCCTGCACGGTGACACGTTCGAGGAGGCGTCCGCCCATGCGCGTGCGCTGGAGGCATTCGAAGGCCTGGCCTTCGTGCACCCGTTCGACGATCCGGCCGTGATCGCCGGACAAGGCACGCTCGCCCTCGAGGTCCTCGCGGCTGCACCCCAGGTCGATGCCTTCGTTGTCCCCGTAGGAGGCGGCGGTCTGCTCGCTGGAATCGCCACCGTGGTGAAAGCCCTCCGCCCCGATGCGCTCGTGATCGGCGTCGAGCCGGCCCACGCCGCCGGCTTCAACGCCGCAACCCAGGCAGGCAGACCGGTGAACGTTCCCCTGCTTCCCACGCTGGCCGACGGACTCGCCGTTGCCCGCGCCGGGGCAAACACCTTCGCCGCCGCCCATCCGCTCGTCGACCGGTTCGTGACCGTGAGCGAAGACGAGATCGCCTATGCGATGCTGGTCCTCGCCGATGCGCACGACGTGACCATCGAGGGCGCAGGCGCCACCGCCCTGGCCGCCTGTCTCTCCGGACGGGTGCCGGAATTATCCGGGCGCCTCGTTGCCCTTCCCCTCACCGGCCGCAACATCGATCCCAGCACCCACGCCCGCGCGTTGCGCCGCGCCCGGGCCTGGCGGGAGGACGAGGCGGCCCTGGTGGCCTGAGCCCAGCCTACACGTCCCACCGCCAATAGGTCCACCGCCGCAGGACCGCTTCCACCGGCCCGTGGCGGAAGTGTCGGAACCAGATGACGCTCACCATGAGCTGCACCGCATAGATGACCACGCAGACCAGGAACCCTTGCGCAATGCCCACGCTCCCGTACCACCCGAGCCCGTATCCATACATCAATGACGTCACCACCAGCGATTGCAGCAGGTAGTGACTCAGCGCCATCCGCCCGGTCAGGGCAATAGCCTGCCGCAGCCCGACGAGCGCGTTGCTCTCCCGCATTCGCAGAAGGAGCGCCGCATACACCCACGACAAGGCCGGTCCGCCGACCGTAAACGCAGCGATCGTCGCCCACGTCCACCCGTCGAACGCGAGGCCCATGTGGTGCGCGCCCCACGCATAGGCGCCCTTGCAGACGAGGGCGACGGGCAGGCCGATCGTGAGTGCGCCACGATAAAACCGAGGATGCTGCGCAGGGTCGGTGAGCACGCCTTTCCGCGCGAGCAGCAGTCCCGCGAGCATGGCGGTGACAATCTGCGGGAAGAAGAGCACGAGCGCCCCGAGCGCGCGTTCGAACTCATACCTGCTCATCGCCCTCACCCGGGCGAAATCGTCGGAGCGATAGCCTTCGACTACGGAAGAATAGAGCAATCGCGCGTCGACCGTGTAGGCGTCCATGCCCTCGCCAGATTCAACCCATGCCGAGAGGGGTACCAGCGCGCCATACATCAGGAGGGGGACGACGACCAGCAGGCCGATCCACACGAGCAGCGTGCCGTCTTTTCGCCCCCGGAACGCGAGCAGGATGACACCGGCCACGGCGTACAAGAGAAGTACGTCGCCATACCACAGCAGGGAGAGGTGGAGTCCGCCGAGCACGGCCAGACCCGCCAGGCGCCGGCCATAACGGCGAAATCGCGAACGATCCGCCTCGCCCCCGGAGGTAAGCAACCGGTGAAAGCCCGTTGCGAACAGCACGGAAAAGATCACGTAGAACGTGCCCTCGAAGAAGACGCGGATGAACGCATGCGCGGCTTGGTCGACGCCGCCCGTCCACCACGCCAGCGTTCCGTATTGCGCCTCATACGGACTCGCCATGAGGGGAAAGTTGACGACGAGAATACCGAACAACGCGAAGCCGCGCAGCAGGTCGAGGAAGGCGAGGCGTTCCCCGGGCGGCGTGGGACGGGCGGCGCCGGCGCTCATGATGATGCCCGCAGCCTAATCCAGGCCGAAGACTGCCTTCGCGTAGTTCTCGACACTGAAAGGCTGCAGGTCTTCCGCCTGCTCGCCGAGACCGAGGAAGAAGATCGGCAGCTTCAGTTCGCGCCAGATTCCGACGATCGCGCCGCCGCGGCTGGTGCCGTCGAGCTTGGTGACAACGAGTCCCGTGAGCCCGAAACTCTTGTGAAATGCGCGCGCCTGCTCGATGGAGTTGGTGCCCAGCGAACCATCGACGACGAGCCAGCGATGCTGCGGCGCGTCCGGATCGTGCTTCTGGAGCACGCGTCGGATCTTCGCGAGTTCCTCCATGAGGTTGTGCTTCGTGTGAAGGCGCCCGGCGGTGTCGATCAACAGATAATCGCGATGGCGCGCCTTCGCGGCCTGCCAGGCGTCAAAGGCCACGGCGGCGGCGTCAGCTCCCGTGTGGCTCGCCACGACTTCTAGGTCGAGGCGCGTGCCCCAGGTCTTCAGCTGTTCGACGGCGGCCGCGCGAAAGGTATCGCAGGCGGCGAGGGTGACGGTACGTCCCTCCTCCTTCAGCTTCCAGGCGAGTTTCGCAGAGGTGGTGGTCTTGCCGGAGCCATTGACGCCGATGAGTGCGATGACGATCGGGTTGCCGTTTTCCGCGGGCGCCTGGAGTTCCCCCTCGGAACCGGCGAGCACGCGACGGAGCACGGCGGCACCGATCGCCGCAGCCTGCTGCCCCTGCAGGTCCTTCTCGCGCTGGTAGGCCTCCTTGATTTCGCCGATGATCTCCTCGGTCGTCTGTACGCCGAAGTCAGCCGTGTAGAGCGCCTCCTCCAATTCATCGAGCGAGGCCGCATCGATCTTCCGGCCGCCGAACAACCCGCGCGTCTTCTGCGAGATCGCCGAGACCGTCTTGGCGAGGCCGTCCTTGAATTTCTTAAAGAGTCCGAACATGGGGGGGACTGCCTGGCGGCAATGACGAAGCTCGAATGCCGAATGACGAATGAGGCTTCCGCCTGCCTGCTTCCGGCGTTCGTTTTGTTGATCGTCCGCTCACCTTCCACCACCTAAGGGTCTCAGGGCGGCTGCAATTCGTCATTCGACATTCGAGCTTCGTCATTGCCCCTACTCCGCCTTTCTCGCGTCGCGGCCCAACTGGTCCTTCAGGCGGTCGAGGATGCCGTTGATGAACCGTTTCGCGTCGGCGTTTGAGAACTCTTTGGAGAGATCGATCGCCTCGTTGATCGTCACGACGGGCGGGATGTCCTTGCGGAAGATCATCTCGAAGATCGCCACGCGCAGGATGGCGAGGTCGATGCGCGCAATGCGGTCGAACTCCCAGTTGTGCGCAAGGCCGCGGATATGCGTGTCGATCTCGTCGATATGCTCGAGGGTTCCATGGATGAGTTCCTCACCGAACGCGTAGGTTTCGCGAGGCTCCTCCATCGTCTCGAAGAACGTGAAGAGATCCTGCACGAGATTGGCGGGCTTGTTGAGGCTCCACGCGTACAGGTACTGCATCGCCGCAACACGGCCGGAGCGACGAAGGGCAAACTGGGCTTTGCTCATGACGAAAGACGTTTCTTGAGTGCGGCCATCTCGAGGGCGGCCCGCGCGAATTCGGCGCCGCGATTGATTTTCCCGAGACAGCGCTCCTCGGCTTGCTTCAGGTTTTCCGCGACCACGACACCGTTGATAACCGGGGTTCCTGCATCGAGGCTCACGCGCATCAAGCCGTCGCCCGAAGCCTGGGCAACGAGTTCGTAATGCAAGGTGCCGCCACGAATGATCACGCCGAGCGCCACGACCACGTCGCACCGCTTGCGGCGCAGGAGCAGTTGCACGGCGGAGGGCAGTTCGTTGGAGCCCGGCACGCGTTCGACGAGGAGGCGTTTCTCCTTCACGCCCGCCGCCCGGAGGCCGGCGGACACCTGGGCGAGCAGGGCCTCGACCAGCTGCGCATTATAGCGCGCAGCAACGACGCCCACGGTGAAGGGCTTGCCGTCGATGGACAGGTGCGAGGGTGCGTCGAGACTCATGGGAACGATGGAAAGGAAGGTGTGCGCGCTGCCCGGGCGCGGCGCAACCCCTTTTCCGGACTCAGAGGGTCACCTGGTCAACGATCTCGAGCGCATAGCCTTCAAGCCCCACCACCTTGCGCGGGTTGTTGGTCAGCAGGCGGATTTTGCGCAAGCCCAGCGCCCCCAGAATCTGCGCTCCGATTCCATAGTCGCGAAAGCCCATGCCCGTCCCCGCCTCGCCCGGCCGATGATCGAGGCGACGGATCACGTCCGCCCCGCCTTGCGCATGCTCCATGTAAAGCATCACCCCTTGTCCGGCCTTCGCAATCGCCTCCAACGACGTCGCGAGGGTGCGGTGTCCTTCGGATCCTTTCAGCTGGAAGACGTCGCTCAGCAGGTTCTCGCTCTGCACGCGCACGAGGGTCGGCTCCGGACCCAGCGGACCCATCGTGAACGCAAGGTGGTGGCGCCCATCGGTACGGCTGCGAAAAACATGCAGCGTGAAGTCGCCGAACTCGCTGGCGAAAGGCCGGGTGCAGACTTTCTCGACCAGTTGGTCCCGCTGATAGCGGTATTCGATCAACGCACTGATCGAGATCATCTTCACGCCGAAGCGATGCTTGAACTCCACGAGCTCGGGCAGTCGCGCCATGGAACCGTCTTCGTTGAGAATCTCGCAAATGACCGCGCTGGGGTGAAGCCCCGCGAGCGACGCGAGATCGACCGCCGCCTCCGTGTGGCCGGCGCGCTCAAGCACGCCGCCGTCTTTCGCGCGCAACGGGAAAACGTGGCCGGGTTGCACCAACTCCTCCGGCTGCGAGTCGGGGTTGGCCAGGATCGCCACCGTACGCGCCCGGTCGAAGGCGCTGATCCCCGTGGTGATGCCCTCGGCCGCGTCGACCGAGACCGTAAAGGCCGTTTTGTGGGATTCGCGATTCTCCTGCACCATCTGGTTGATGCCAAGACGACGCAATTGCGCGCCCGTCGTCGGCACGCAGATGAGTCCGCGCGCGTGGCGGATCATCATGTTGATCGTCTCCGGGGTCGCCTTCGCGGCGGCGATCACCAGGTCGCCCTCGTTCTCGCGGCCCTCGTCGTCGGTGACGATAACGGGCCGTCCCTCGGCGATGTCTTGGATCGCAGACTCAACGCTATCGAACGATGAAGGCTCGGCGGGCATGGCAGGCAACGGTCGCCAGCAGGCGCGCGGGTGTCAACGCGGGGGCGTGGGCGGGCGGGATCAGGCTCGGAAACGCAGAACGGGGAGCTGCAGCGCATGTCAGGGGTGTCGCGGGAGGACGACTTTCCTCAGTTGCAATGCGCGCGCTCCCGCCCTTTCTCTGCGACCACCCCGTCCATGCTTTTTCGCATCACTCACCGCACCCGCTACCGCTACGCCGGCACCGCCTCGGAGTCGTTCATGGAAGCGCGGCTCACGCCGGTGCACGACGAACGACAGGATCTGCTCAACCATCGCCTCGTCACCACCCCGTCTTCCAATCTGCACACCTACACCGACTATTTCGGCAACAAGGTGGCGACCTTTTCGATCGTCCAACGCCACAAGGAGCTCCTGCTGGAAGCCAGCTCCGAAGTGGACACCCATCCCATCGAGCCGCCGTCGGCTGCGCTGGATGTGAGCGTGTCGGAAGCGCGGCAGATCTTTCGCAGCGAGCGCCTCAAGCTCTTCGAGTACCTCAACGCTTCGCCGGCGATCCCGTTTTCTCCCGAGGTCAACGTCCTCGCCAATCGCTTCTTCAAACCGGGCGACGCCTTGGGCGCCTCGTTGCTCCAGCTCAACCGCTGGATCAAGGAGAACATGCGCTACATGCCGGGCTCGACCAAGGTCAGCACGCCCGTGGCCACCGTGCTTCAGCAGAGAGCCGGCGTCTGCCAGGACTTCGCCCAGGTGATGATCGCCGTCCTGCGGTCCGCCGAGATTCCGGCGCGTTATGTGACCGGTTACATCGAGACCGAGAGCCAGCGAAAGGCGAGTGAAGCCCAGCGGCCCGCCCGCCTGATCGGCGCCAGCGAAAGCCATGCGTGGGTCGAAGCGTATCTGCCGGGCGGATTCTGGTGGGCGCTCGACCCGACGAACGACTGCGTGGCGGGCGAACGCCACGTCAAGGTCGCGACCGGACGCGATTACCGTGACAGCACTCCCACCACGGGCGTGTTCAAGGGCACCCACACGAAACAACTGAAGGTCGCGGTCGTGATGCAGCGGTTGTAGTCCCCTGCTTCGCGCGTTCGCGGGTTGGGGGATATTACCGACGAGAGGTTGGGGCGGACACCCGGTGCTCGTGGCGTCCGTTTCATGTAACGATTGCCCGTGTTCCTCCGAGAGATCCGCACCGCGCTGGAACGATTCAATCCAGAAAGAGCAGTCGAATTTCAACACAAAGACGCAAAGCGGCAAAGGCGCAGAGCTTCGGGAACCAAAACGAAAAGCAGGCCTCGCCTCCCAGGTGAAGGCGTGCTGACCAATCGTACACCCCTCAATTTTTTGCGGCTTATACTCTTTGCGCCTTTGCGTTTTTTCCGAACTGCCGGGTTTGGATACAATCGACCACGGAGGGGCAAATGAGCGTCGAGCTCAGCTGTCTCGTCCTGGGGCTGATCCTGC
>CAYOSX010000103.1:0-9222 GCA_964406745.1 uncultured Opitutus sp. | reverse complement strand
AATGAGCCCGACGATCATGTAGAACGTGGTCGTCTTGCCGGCGCCGTTGGGGCCGAGGAAGCCGACGATTTCGCCCGCGTCGACATGAATGTCCACGCCGTTGACGACGGTGCGCGTTCCGAAAGTCTTCGCCAGCCCCGTGGTCTGGATGGCGATGGCGGCGGGGGCCTTCACCTCACTCATGGCTGGGCGGGCGCAGGGGCAGGCGCGGGCGCCGGAGCCGAGTCGGTGGCGCCGGCCCCGAGGTCCTTGATCTCGGGACCGGAGAACTTGATATTGCGGCCGGTGACCGTGTTCTGACCGCGTTTCAGGATGATTTCCTCGCCTGTGACGATGATGTCGGTGGCTCGATCGATGAGCACCGGTTCACCCGTGAGGATGACGAATTCCTCGACCGGGTTCACCTCCGCGCGTTCGCACGTTGCCTCGCGCTGGTCCTGCTGCATGCGAACATTGCCGGTGGCGAGCAGGTACTTGAACCGGTCGAGGGTGGCGATGGCTTCGTTCTCTTCGCCTCCAATGCGGGTCGCGATGATCTCGAGGCGGTCGCAGGCGAGGCGCATGTTGGTCGCGGTCAGGATCACATTGCCGACGCAGAGCACGTTCGTCTCCGTTTCGGTGCTCTTCATTTCGACCCAGTCGGCCTCGAGTTCCGTGCGTTGCGCTGCAGCCGGCGCCGCCGCGGGGACGGCGGGGGTTTGTGCCGGAGACGGCAGCGCGAGGCAGGTCGCGAACAAAAGGGTACAGAGGGCGTGGGCGGAAACGTTCATTTGAGCAGGGATTGCAGCTCGGCGCGGAAAACAATGCGGGCTTTGCGTTCGATGCGAAGGCTTATCGTGTCGGGGTCGTTGTAGTCGTATCGCCAGCGTTCCCCCGTGACCTCGAAGTCATCCTGGACGAGTCGCATCGGGCCGGCGCCGATCACTTGCTTCGTGGTGGTGTCGACGACGGCTTCGGTGCTGAGGAGGACGGTTTCGACCTTGTTGGCCGCATCGCCCGAAAACATACTCACCGTGACGTCGATTAGCTCTGGTCTCCGCGGATCGGCGAGGCGGGCCTCGTTGCCGCGGATGAGCATGGTGCGGAAGCCCTCGTCATTGAAGAAAGGCAGCGAGAAGTTTCGCACCGGCGCAGGGGCGCGGATCTGCGGGCCGTCCGCGGCGAGGGCAAAGGCGGCGGCCGCGAGGCCGAGCAAGGTTGACGGGAGAAACAGGCGGTTCACGGCAAAGGGGTGAGACTGCGGGAAGAGAGCAGATGTTCACAGACTTCTCGCACGGCACCGCGGCCGGCATGGCGAAGGGTGACGTAATCAGAGGCCATGAGGGCCGCAGGCATCGCGTCGGGCACACTGACGCCGATGGCGGCCCAATGAAGGGCCGGCGCGTCGATGTCGTCGTCTCCCATGTAGGCGCACGCCTCCGGTCCAAGCCCGAGTTGCGCGGCGAGTTCCTGGAGCGCGGCCAGCTTGTCGGTGCGGCCTTGAATGACGTGCGGAATGCGCAACTCGGTGGCACGCACTGTCGTGGCACCGGAGGCCCGCCCGCTGATCCACGCCGTGGCAATGCCGGCCTTGTGCAGGCGGACGAGCCCCATGCCGTCGAGGATGGAGAAGGCTTTCGTTTCCGTGCCGTCGGAAGAGATCTGCACGGTGCCGTCGGTCAGGACCCCGTCGACGTCCATGGCGAAGAGGCGGATTGAGGACCAGGGGAGGTGGGCGGGGGCGGTCATGGGGCTCGTGCTCGGGAGATCGGACGGATCCGATCGATCGGTCCGATCGGCCGGAGGCGGCTGGTTGGCGTTGCGTGGCGGTGGGATGGGGAAGCGCGAAAAACGAGTCCCGCCCCTCAGCCGATCCAGTTCGCGATCCGCTCGATCAACTTTTCCTTCGTCGGTCGGTAGACATGTTCGAGTTCGGGGGCGAAGGGGACGGGGAGATCGAGGGCGGCGACGCGCAGCGGGGGGGCTTCGAGGGAAAAGAAGTGCTCCTCCGTCAAGCGGGCGACCAGTTCGGCGCCGAAGCCGTGGGTGCGGCGGCCCTCGTGCAGCACGATGAGGCGGTGGGTGTTGTCGAGGGAGGCGCGGATCTCGTCGAGGCGGAGCGGGGCGAGGGCCCGCAGGTCGAAGAGGTCGAAGGAGACCTCGTATTCACTCTCGAAATACGCACAGGCCTCCTCGGCGACGTGGACCATCTCGCCGTAGGTGACAAACGTCGCGAAGGTGCCGGCGCGCACGCGCTTCGGCTTCCAGACGTCGCGGTACGCCGGATCCCAGGTGATGTCGTATTTGCCGCGCCGGTACAGGGCCTTGTGCTCGAAGACGATCACGGGATTGTCGTCCTCGTAGGCGGCGAGGAGGGCGTTGAAGGCGTCCTGCGGGGTGCTGGGATAGAGGCCCTTCAGGCCCGGCATGCCGAGGAAGAGGGCTTCGAGCTCCTGCGAGTGGAAGGAACCCAGCCCGACGCTGCCGCAGGGGAAGCGGAGGACGAGCGGCACCTTGGCCCCGGCCCGAAACCGGTAGGTGCCCGCGTTGAGGGCGATCTGGGTCAACGCCTCGGTGGCGAAGTCGGCGAACTGGAATTCCTCGATCGGACGGTGGCCGTTGAGGGCGAGTCCGGTGGCGTAGCCCGTGCAGGCGCTCTCGGCCAGCGGCGTGTTGAGCACGCGGGTGCGTCCGAAGGCGTTGAGCAGGCCCTCGGTGACCTTGAAGGCGCCGCCGTAGGTCGCGATGTCCTGGCCGAGCACGAGGGATTCGGAGCGTTCGGCGAGGATCTTGAACAAGGCCTTGTTCAAGGCCTGCGCCATCGTGACGTGGGCCGTCTTGTCCGGGGCGGGGCCGTCGGAGTCGACCGAGGGAACCCAGGGCATCGGCGGCGCCTCCGGGGCGAGCACCTCGGCGAGCATCGTCTCCTCGCTCTGATGGGAACGCGGTACGGCGAGCGAAACCTTGATGCAGGCCTCGAGGTAGGCGTCGAGTTCGGCCTCCATCTTGAGCATCGCGGGCTCATGGCCGGCGGCGACGAGCTGGGCGCGGAACTTCGGCACGGGGTCGGCGGCGAGGAAGGCGTCGTTCTCGCCGGGCTTCAGGTAATCGCAGGTGTCGTACGCGGCGTGACCGCGCAGACGGAGGGTGTGGGCTTCGATGAGCATCGGGCGCCCGGTCGTGCGTACTTTCGCGATGGCGGCGGCGAAGGCTTTCGTCGTCTCGAGCACGTCGCCGGTCGTGTCGATCACCATGCCCTCCATGCCGTAGCCGGCGGCGCGGCGCC
Source organism: uncultured Opitutus sp. (assembly GCA_964406745.1). Taxonomy (GTDB): domain Bacteria; phylum Verrucomicrobiota; class Verrucomicrobiia; order Opitutales; family Opitutaceae; genus CAMAXB01. Next base: position 5,957 of record CAYOSX010000103.1, on the reverse strand, counting down.
AGAGCTCGGTGCCCGGGGCAAATTGTTCGGAGACGGGCGTGGAGTAGGCGTAGCCGTTGTTCTCGATCACGAAAACGACCGGAAGGGACAGAAGCGACGCGAGGTTGAGCGTTTCGTGGATGTCGCCCGTGCTCGAGCCGCCGTCCCCGAAGAAGGCGAAGCCGACAGCCTGGTGTCCGAGGCGGCGTTGCGAATCCGTCATGCCGGCAACGTTGCTGATCATGGCGCCGAGATGGCTGATCATCGGCAGCGAGCGGTTGGCCGGATCGCCGTAGTGTACGTTGCCCTCGCGGGCCTGCGTGGGGCTGTCGGCGTTGGCGAAATACTGGTTGAGGTGCTCGCAGAGGTGCCGGCTCCAGATCAACTGGCCGCCGCAATCGCGATGCGTAAACGAGATGACGTCGGTCTGCTTGTCGGCGAGCAGGGCAAGGGGAATGATGAGCGCCTCGTTGCCCTGGCCGCCCGTCACGGTCCCCTTCATCAGGCCCTGGCGGAAGAGCTCGAGGATCCGGTTGCTCGCCGTGCGGGTGAGATGCGTCCACGCGTAGATGCGCAGGAGGGCGGCGGTGGGATTCTGAGTGAGTTCGTCAGCGCGGAGGTCGCGCTCGGCTAGAACGGCCGGAGGTTTGGGAAATGCCATGTCCAATGCGCGTGACCTTGGGCGGGGCGGGCGGGTCCGCCAAGCCCGAACATCCGAGTGGGGGTGGTGAGATTCAAGGTCAAAGGTCGCAGGTCGGATGTCACAGGTCGACAGCGACGCCGCTGCGCGGCGACCGGTTTCCTTAAGGTAGCCCGCAGCGGCGGGCTGGTGCTGACTTTTGACTTTTCGACTTTTGACCTGGGACGGTCTTCTACAGCGAAAGCGATTCGCCCGAGGCGAGCACGCGGACGGTGTGGCCGCGCATGGCGGCGTCGGCGGCGAAGACGGTGGGGTCTTGGGCGATGGCCGGCCAGGTGTTGTAGTGCATGGGGACCGCGACCTTGGGTTTGAGCAGGTCGAGGGCGTCCACGGCATCGGCCGGGCCCATGGTGAAATTATCGCCAATGGGCACGAGGGCGACGTCAAGGCCGACGCGGCCGATGAGTTGCATGTCGAGAAAGAGCGCGGTGTCGCCGGCGTGGTAGAGACGCTTCGCATCGGCTTCAATGAGCAGGCCGCAGGCAACGCCGAGGTAGATCGGGTTGAGGCCGGCGTTGAGACTCGAGGTGTGGTGGGCGAGGGTGAGTTTCACGCGTCCGAAGGGAAACGTAAAGGCTCCCCCGGGATTCATGCCGTGGGTCTTCGCGCCTTGGGCTCCGAAGTATTCGGCGATCTCGAAATTGGCGACGATGGTGGCGTCGTTGGCCTTCGCGATCGCGAGGGCGTCACCCGTGTGGTCGTCGTGTCCGTGCGAGAGCAGCACGTAATCGCAACGCACCTCCTTGGCCGTGATCCGGGCGGACGGGTTGTCGGTGAGGAACGGGTCGATGAGCAGACGATGGCTGGCTGTCTCGACGAGGAAGCAGGAGTGTCCGTAGGCGGTGATCTTCATGCGGCGACAGGGTGGGAAATGGCATCGATGCGGCGCAGGATGTCGGGGGTGAGGCGACCCACAACGTCGAGCGCGCCGACGTTCTCGGTCAGCTGTTCCGGGCGGGAGGCGCCGAGGATGACCGAGCTGACGTGCGGGTTCTTCAGGCACCACGCGAGGGCGAGCCGGGGCAGGGAGGTGTCGAGTTCCCGCGCGATCGCGGCCAGCTCCCGGACGGCGGCAAGTTTGGCTTCGGAACCGGGGCCGAGGACCGCGTCGCGCAACCACTCGAGCCCGGGCTGGTCGAGGCGCGAATCCTTCGGGACGCCATCGTTGTATTTGCCCGTGAGCAGGCCGCTGGCGAGGGGCGACCAGACGGTCGTGCCGAGTCCGCGTTCCGCGTAGAGCGGAGCGAGGTTTTTCTCGACGCGGGAACGATGAAACAGGTTGTACTGCGGCTGCTCCATCTGCGGGGCGTGCAGGCCCAGCCGGTCGCAAACGGTGTAGGCGGCGTTCAGTTGCCCGGCGTCCCATTCGCTCGTGCCCCAGTAGAGAACTTTTCCCTGCACGATCAGGTCGTGCATCGCGCGGCAGGTTTCCTCGACGGGGGTCTCGGGATCGGGGCGATGGCAATAGTAGAGATCGAGGTAATCGACCTGCAGGCGGCGGAGGGCGTCGTGGCAGGCCTCAATGACGTGTTTGCGGCTGAGTCCGGTTTGATTGGGCCGATCGTCCTCCCAGCCAAAGAAGACCTTGCTCGACACCACGTAGCTGCTGCGTCGCCAGCCGCTCTTCTTCAGGATGTGACCCATGACGGCCTCCGCCTGGCCGTCGGCGTAGGTTTCGGCGTTGTCGAAGAAGTTCACGCCGGCCTCGTAGGCCGTGTGCATGAGCTTTCCGGCGACGGGATCGCCGATCTGGCGGCCGAAGGTGACCCACGCGCCAAAGGAAAGCGCGCTGACTTTTAGACCGGAACTGCCGAGGCGACGATATTCCATGTTCATGCGTGTGATGAGTATGCACGGCGGGCTCCGGGATGTCCAATCGGTGGATGGATTCGCCGGACATTCGCGTTTTCGGCAGCCCTTTTGCGATCCCCGGCTTGCCAACCCGGGCGCGCCTGCTTCCCTTCGCGTGCGTTTGGGCGCCGTCAGGCGCGCCGTACTGCGCAGTCGGTTCATCCCCTCCGTCACGCCATGGAAAACTCCTCGGACTCCCCACCTGCAGCTTCGGCGAAGGGCGCCTTCCCCCCCGAAGTGGCGCAGCTGTTGCCCGAGGCGTGGTGGCGCATGGCCGTGGGCATGTGCGTGACCGACGAGGCCGGCGTGATTGTCGCGGTCAATCCGGCGTTTTGCGAAACCACCGGTTATACCGCCGAGGAGTTGACCGGCCTGTCGCTCCTGCGCCTGCAACCCGCCGAGGCGGCGGTCGCGTCGTCGGTGGCGCATGCGGCCATCATCGGCGGTGGGACACCGGCGACGGCCCTGACGTATTTGCACAAGACCGGTCGGCCCCTCTTCGCGCATGTCACGGACACGCGGCTGGGTCCGCCGTCGGGCCCGGTGTTTCGGCTCACGTCGCTGATCGACCTCGAACGCGAGACGCGGACCGAGGCCCGGCTGGAGCAGCTGCAGCGCGCCGAGAACTTCGTCGCGCTTTGCGGGACGATCAGCAACGACTTCAACAACGTGCTCGCCATCATCATGGGGTACACGTCGTTCATCCAGGACGGCGCCGGCGATGTGCGCCGGGTGCTCACGGCGGTGCAGGGGATTGACAACGCCGTCCTGCGCGCGGCCGACCTCATCAAGCAGACGCTCTACCTCACGCGGCAGACTGCGCCGACCTTGCAACGGGTGGATCTCTCAGGGCTGGTCGAGGAGATTTCCCGCGGGGCCGCGGCGAACGAGAACTGGTCCTTGCAAGTCGAGCTCGCGCTGCAGCCCGACCTGCCGCCCGCCTCGATCGACCCGCGGCATGTCAGCCATGTTTTCGAGGAACTGTGCCGCAAAGCGGTCGAAGGGTTCGGAGTCGGCGCCCGGCTGCGCCTTGCCACCCTCGGCGTGGCGGGGCATGCTCTGCAGGCGCGTTTTTCGGAGGCCCGCGAGCCGCTCTATGCGTTGTTCGAGGTGCGGTTCGCGCCCAATCTCGATTCGGGCACCCTGCCATCAATCCCCCCGGGCTGGGAAAAACGTCGCGATCTCTCGCTCGTCATGGTTGAAAGTGTGGTCGCGAGCCATCGGGGATGCTTTGAGGCCGTGCAGCTCGAGGGCGGAGCGGTCGCGTTTCGACTCTATTTTCCCACCTTGCCCGATCCCGAACTCAGTGTGCCCACCGTCCCGGATCCGGCTGCTCCGGCCCCGCCAAGCCCGTCGCAGCCCGGCACCGTGCTCATTGTCGACGACGAAGAGTCGTTGTTGCACGCGCTGGGATTCGCCCTCGAGCGCCATGGAATGCGCGTGCTCAAGGCGCGGGACGGCATGGACGCGGTGGAGACCTATCGCCACAACGCCAAGACCATCGACCTCGTGCTCTGCGACCTCGGCCTCCCGCGCATGAGCGGTTGGGAGGCCTTCATGAAGATGAAGGATATCTCGCCCGACGTGCGCGTCGTGGTGATGAGCGGCCACCTCGAGCCGACCCTGCATGCGGAAATCCTCCGCGCCGGAGCCCGGGGCTTCCTGCAAAAACCCTTCGCGATCGCAAAGGCGGTCGCCGTCGTGCAGGAGCTGTTCGCGAAGCCGGAGGGGACGGTGGGGCTGACCTAGTGGTCAGTCCCAGGTCAAACGTCGTCACCGGCCCGCCGGAGCGGGCCAATTTGAGAGGCGAGATGCTCCGCGCATTCGAGCGAGGCCGGCATTGGACGTGCGACATTTGACGTGTGACAGAATGCCAGGCGGGGGCCCTCACGATCGGGCGCCCAACCGCCCGACCTCACCCGTCCCCGTCCCCTGTTTTCGCCCCCGTAAAGCGATACGTCGAATTAAAGATCAGCTCGATGTTTTTGCTGACCCAGACCCGGACCTTGATTTTGCCCGAACGATCGTCGTCGGGAACCACCCGGCCTTCGATGCGCCGCGGTTCGCCCGAGGTGTCCTCGGCGTGGCCGTTGAAGTACACGGTTTCGCCGTTGCCGATGCGCTCGAGTTCCTCGTCGCTAAGCGTGATGGCGATCCGTCCATTCTCATTGTAGAAAAAGTACGGGAAGACCCGCGCCTGATACGTGGATTCGTAGACGTCGCCGTTTCGTTTGAACGGCGGCATCCGGAGCGTGACGCTGCCGACGTAGATGGAGGTCTTCACCGTGTCCACGGTCGCCTCGGCGAAGCGAGGATGGGGCAGGGACGGGCCGTCGTCGGCGGACGCGCCTCCCGCCGTCACGGCAAGCATGCCCGCGAGGACGAAAACGAGGTGCAGCGGTCGCAGAGCCATGGTTGAACACTGTTGCCTGCAATGCGACTCCGGCAACCCATCTTTCGCGTTGCGCCGCCCGGTCCGGCGGCGTTCGCTCACCCGCCTATGGCCAAGAAATCCCAAGCCACCTGGGGCGGGCGGTTCACCTCGGGACCGGCGGACTTGATGCTGCAATTCAGCGAATCGGTGTCCTTTGACCACCGCCTCGCGCCGTTCGACATCGCCGGCAGCAAGGCGCACTCCGCCATGCTTGCCCACGTCGGCCTGCTCACGGCCGGAGAACGCGACGCCATCCATGCAGGGCTTGACGCCATCCTGGCCGAGATCGAGGCCGGCCGCTTCACGTGGAATCCCCGCTTGGAGGATGTCCACATGAACATCGAGCAGGCGCTGACCAAGCGCGTGCCCGCCGCCGCCAAATTGCACACCGCCCGGAGCCGCAACGATCAGGTGGCGACCGACATGCGGCTGTTTTTCAAACATGCCTGCGGTGTCATTGTGGAAAAACTCCGCGGCGCCCAACGCGCCCTGCTCGCCATCGCCGAACGCGACGGCGACGTGCTCATCCCCGGTTACACCCACCTCCAGCGCGCCCAGCCCGTCTTCCTCGCGCATCATCTCAGCGCCTACCTCGAAATGCTGGAGCGCGACGTCGGCCGCTTCGTCGCCGTCGCCGATCATGCCAACTGGTGCCCGCTCGGCTCCGGTGCCATCGCCGGCACCACGCTGCCGATCGATCGCGAGTTCACGGCGAAGACGCTCGGCTTCGTCGATGCGAAGGGGCGCCCGCGCGTCACGACGAACTCGATGGATACCGTGGCGGATCGCGACGTGTTCATCGAGTTCGCCACCGCCTGCGCCCTCGCCGGCGTGCATTTCTCGCGCATCGCCGAGGACCTCATCATCTGGTCCAGCGCGGAGTTTGGGCTGGTGGACCTGCCGGATGCGTTTTGCACCGGCTCGTCGCTCATGCCGCAGAAGAAGAATCCCGACGCCTGCGAGCTGTTGCGCGGCAAGGCGGCGCGTCTGCAA
>CAYOSX010000102.1:0-9392 GCA_964406745.1 uncultured Opitutus sp. | reverse complement strand
TGCTCGACGCCAACGGCTATCTCTACATGCTCGACCGCGCCAACGACATGATCGTGTCGGGCGGCTACAACATCTATCCGGCCGAGCTCGAAAACGCCATCACCGACCATCCGGCGGTGATCGAATGCGCCGTGTTCGGGGTGCCGCACGAGAAATGGGGCGAGGCGCCGCATGCCGTCTGCACCGTCGATCCCAAGGCGACGGTCAGCGAACGCGACATCATCCAGCTCTGCGCCGAGAAACTCGGCTCCTACAAGAAGCCGCTGGCGGTGGAATTCCGCACCGAGCCGCTGCCCAAGACGCCGGTCGGCAAGATCAAGCGCAAGGAACTGCGCGAGCCCTACTGGAAGGGCCATACGCGGCGCGTGGCCGGAAGCTGAGGGCGATCGCCGTTATTCAAGTTGCGTGACGCAACCCAAGCTGGCGCAGTAAGGTGCCGGCGATGAATATCCACTCCTATCTGCGCTTGGCACGGCCGCTCGACTGGCTGAAAAACGGGTTCGTGCCGCTGGGCCTGCTGTTTGGCGAGGCCTGGCATGACCACGGGCTGCTGATCGATGTCGCGCTGGTGACGCTGGCGTTCTGCATGGCGGCATCGGCAGTATATGCCTGCAACGACGTCAGCGACGTCGAAGCCGACCGCAATCATTCGCGCAAGCGGACACGGCCCGTGGCCAGCGGCGCGATCGCGCCATCCGCGGCGTTCGGTTTCGGCGCCGCGCTGGCGGTTGCATCGCTGCTCCTGGCGGCCAGCGTCGGCTGGCGGGCCGCCATCATCATCGCGCTCTATCTGGCGCTCAACGCCGCCTATTCCGTGCTGCTGCGACGCCTTGCCTATGTCGATGTCGCCGCCATCGCCGCCGGCTTCATGCTGCGCGTGCTGGCCGGCACGGTCGGCGTCGGCATTCCCCCATCGTCCTGGCTGCTGGCCACGACGCTGGCGCTGACCCTGTTTCTAGCCTTCGCCAAACGGCGGGCGGAAAGCCTGTCGCCGACGACCGATGCCGCCCGGCCCGCACTGGCCGCCTATGGGCCCCGCCTGCTCGACGGGCTGATGCTGTGCGCCGCCGCCTCGGCCGGATCGCTCTATGTCGGCTTCACGATCGATCGCGCCTCGATCGACTGGCATGCGGCGCCCAATCTGTGGCTCACCGCGCCGCCGGCGCTGGCCGTTCTGGCGCGCTATGCCTGGCTGGTGCTGTACCGGGGCAAGGGCGAGAATCCAGCGCGCGATCTGATCGGCGATCCCTGGATCGCGGGTCTGGCGCTGCTGTGGCTGGCGCTGATCTTCGCGACGATCGGCGGCGTCGTCTGATAGTCAGGCGCGGAGGCGGGCGATCACCCGCTTGCGGGCGGCGCCGACATCGCGATCGTCGAGATAGAGCAGACCGGCCAGCCGCCGCATCAGGCTGGTCTCGTAGTGATGCGCCTCGCCGTCGGCATAGACCACTTCCCACAGCAGCTCGACGATCTCCAGCCGTTCCTCGGGCGAGAACCGCTTGTTGAGCGCGCTGGTGAAGCGATAGAGGTCGCTGGCATTGTCGTGCAGGCCGATGACCTCGTCGACCATCGCCGTCGCGGCCGCGGCATCGAGGTCGAAATGCTCGCGCAGCAGCTGCTCGATGATCGTCCGTTCTCCTGCCGTGAAGTCGCCATCGCGGGCCGCGGCCTCCACCATCAGGGCGGCCGCCGCCAGAATGCGGTCACGGTCCTGCGGTTGCGACGACGCCGGCTGATCCTCGGCGGCGAGAAACGATTTGATCCAGCCAATCATAGGTTTCCTATCGCAGGCGGGGATGGCGAAAGCAAGGCGCGTCAGCCATCGAATTCGGCATCGAAGGCGCGCGCCAGACGCAGCGCGCACAGCCGGCCGAACTGCACCGTCAGGCTCTTGCGGGTCGCCGCCGCCATGCCGCGCCGCGCCGATTCGGCCATCACCTCGCCGCCATAGCGGTCGGCGACGATGACGCCGACATCCGGCGGCAGGTGATGTAGGGGAAATCCGGCCGGCACCGCGAAATAGAACAGATCGCAATGCGGCGCGTACTCCGGCCATTTTCCGTCGCGCTGCAGATCGGTCAGCGATGTCTTGATCTCGACGATCGTTATGATTCCGGCGGCATCGATGCCGAACACGTCGGCGCGGCGGCCGCCGGGCAGCTCAACCTCGACTGTCGCCATGATGCCGCGATGGCGCAGCAGTCGCAGCACGCCGCGGGTGATGACGGTGGTTTCCTGGCTCATGGCGAGCGCATTCTAGCCCCGCCGTCCGGCTGCGCCAGACGAGCCATGCCTGCAAAATGATGGCGCTGCGCGCCCGTTCAGCCGCCCAGCATGCGCGGCTTGCTGTGGGTCGCAAGACCGATATAGGGCTTGCTCTTGTCGTGGTCCGGAACGCTGAAGAACGCCGAGCGGTTGTTGTTGTGCACGCCGCCGTCGACGCGGATGAAGGCGCCGGTAATGTAGGCGGCGGCCTCGGACAGCAGGAAGCAGACGGCGGCGGCGATTTCCGATTCCGTGCCGTGGCGCTTCAGCGGCACGCGCTTGACGACGTCGCGCAGCGTATCGTGAGCGCTCTCGGGATACTTGTCGAAGCCCGACGAGGCGATGAAGCCTGGGATCACCTGGTTGAGGCGCACGCCCGAGGCGGCCCATTCGATCGACGCCGTGATGGTGAAATTCTCCTGGCCGGCGCGGGCGGCGCCGTTATGGCCCATCCCCGGCATGCCCAGCGGCCAGTCGGCGCCGATGCTGACGATCGCCCCGCCATTGGCCTCCATCCACTGCAGATAGACCTCGCGCGAGACGAGGAACGTCGCCGTCATGTTGTTGGCGACCACGGCGTTCCAGCCATTGAGGCTGAGGTCGCGCAGCTTGCTGGGAAACTGGCCGCCGGCGTTGTTGACCAGCCCGTCGATGCGCCCGCCCCAGCCCAGAACGGCGGCGACCATGTCCCTGACCGGCTGTTCCTGGCGCAGATCGCAGGTGTGGATGAAGACGTCGTCGCCGCCGCCAAGCTCGTTGCGAACCGTTTCCAGCTTTTCCCGGTTGCGACCGATCAGCGCCAGCCTGGCGCCCAGCGCCTTGAGCTCGTGCGCGATGCATCGTCCGATGCCGCTGCCGCCGCCGGTGACGATGATGGTCTGGCCCTTGAACAGGCCGGGACGGAAGACGGAACGATAGTCAACCATTGCAGGAATTCTCCTCAGGCCGGCTTGCGGCCATGGATGCGGCTCAGGACGCCGGGGATGAAGGGTTCGGCTTTCACGTCGACAAAGCCGGCATTCTCGAAAAACGCCCGGCACTCGGCCTCGGAATGCGCCTCGCCGGTGCTGCCCCAGACGGCCTCGTTCAGGCCCCACAGGGCGGGGTCGAGCGGGCCGGTGCGGTCGTCGTTGAGCGCCTCGCCGACCAGGTGCATTTCGCCGCCTGGCGCCAGCGCCGCGAACGCCTTCCTCACCACGAGCTGGATCAGGTCGGCCGAATATTGCGGCAGGTTGGACGCCATTACCACGACGTCGACGCCTTCAGGGAAGGCATCGCTGGTAAAGTCACCGCCTATGGCCTCGACGCGATCGGCGGCATTGTTGCGGGCGATGAACTCGCGCGCCACCTCGGCGACCGGCGGCAGATCGAATACCGTCGCCCGCAAGCCGGGATAGGTCTGCGTCGCGACGATGCTGTAGGCGCCCGAGCCGCCGCCAAGATCGAGCAGGTGACGGCGGCCCGTCAGATCGACGGTGCGCGAAAAATGCCGTCCAGCGCCCATGCCGATCGAGTAAGTCGCCTCGTGGTACTTGCGCGCGTCCTCGACAGTGAAATTCTCGTATAGACCGAGTTTCGCCTCGTCGCGCTGCTTCAGGCTCCGGCTCAGATCTCCCCAGGGATTCCAGGTCGGCTTGGTAAAGAGAATCCAGGGCCCGGCAAAGCGGGACGAGGTGCTGACGAGAAAGCGCTCGACATCGTCGGCGTTGCGGAAAGACTCGCCCTCCTTGTGCAGCAGCCCCATGGCCGTCAGCACCGTGACCAGCCGGCGGACCTGGCGCTCGGGCATGTCGCGGGCCTGGGCGATGGCGGGCACGGTGCGGGCGCCCTGCGAGATGGCGGTGAAAATGTCGAGTTCGACAGCGGCGAACAGCGCGCCGCTCTGCCAGTAGGCGCGCGAAATGTGCTGCAGACGGTTGAGATCGACGCGCGGTTCCTGTGCGGACGAGCCGGCCATGTTTCCTCCGAAAGACGGCCGATGCTTGACGCGGCCTTACCCCCGCACTCAATCAGAGCAGGTCAGAGACGATCAAGCGTCAAACCGTCCCGCTTTCGCAGGGCGGCCATGCATTCCGGAAAATTCAACTGCTGCGGCGTTTGCGCGTGGCGACCGCCTTTTTCGCCGAGGCGACTCGGGCGGCCTTCGGGCGCGCCGTGCTCGCCTTGCCGCCGAGACGGCCGCCCTTGCGGGCCGAGGTCCTGGTGTCCGTGCGGCCGCGGCCCGAGCCGCTTTTGTTGCCGCCGCCGCTGTCCTTGTTGACGGTCGCCCGGGCGCGGCGCTCGGCTTCGTCTTTCGGGACGCCGCGCTTCTCTTAGCCTTCCTCAATATGCGCGGCCTTGCGCTTCTGCTTGGCCGTGTAGGACGACTTGTCGCCACGCGCCATGACGGCCCTCCCTGTGGCTAGATGCGCCCGGTCAACAGCAGGATGCCGAGAATGATGACGATGACGAGCGTCACGCCGGACGGGCCGTATCCCCAGCTGCGGCTGTGGGGCCAGGCCGGCAGCGTGCCCACCAACAGCAGGATAAGAACGATCAGGAGAATGGTGCCGAGCATGGTTGCGCTTCCTCTTCGGACAGGACGTGCCATTGCAAGGCCGGCACGGAACGGTCGGAACGCAGCGGAGATCGCGGATCAGGCCAATGCCGGTCCGGCGCCGAATTCGGGCAGTTCGAAAGAATGAACGCGGGCAGGCCGCCGCGGTTCCCGCACTTGCCGACAAACCGGGCGAACGCAGATCGCTGTTGCTTCAGCCGCGGCCGACGAACGGCATCTTGGTCGCCATGATGGTCATGAACTGCACGTTCGAATCGAGTGACAGGCTGTCCATGTAGACCACCGCAGAGGCGACGTCGTTGACGTCCATCAGCGGCTCGACGGCAATGCTGCCATTGGCCTGCTGAATGCCGGCCTTCATGCGCTCTGTCATTTCGGTCGCGGCGTTGCCGATATCGATCTGGCCGCAGGCGATGTCGTATTTGCGCCCATCGAGCGAGGTCGATTTGGTGAGGCCGGTGACGGCGTGCTTGGTCGAGGTGTAGGGGGCCGAATTGGGCCGCGGCGCGTGCGCCGAGATCGAGCCGTTGTTGACGATGCGCCCGCCACGCGGGCTCTGGTCCTTCATGATCCTGAAGGCTTCCTGCGTGCACAGAAACACACCGGTCAGATTGGCGTCGACCACCGCCTTCCATTGCTCGTAGGTCAGATCCTCGAGCGGAATCGGCGGCGCTCCCATGCCGGCATTGTTGAACAGCAGATCGAGGCGACCGAAAGCCTTTTTTGTTTCTGCGAAGATCTTCTTCACATCATCGGGCTTGCCGACATCGCCCGGCACGATCAGTGTCCTGCCCTTGGCCATGGCGGCGGTGGCTTCCAGCGGCTCGCGGCGGCGGCCGGTCAGGGTGACGGTATAGCCCGCGTTGAGCAAAGCCAGCGCCACGGCGCGGCCGATGCCGGTGCCGGCCCCGGTGACGATCGCGATCTTTCCTGAAGTCATGACGCGTCTCTCCCCTGTCGCTGTTTGCGACAGGGTACACGTCAGGACGGGGTCATTTGAAGACCGGTTCGCGCCGCTCGCCGAAGGCGGCCAGACCTTCCTCGACATTGGCCGAGCGCAGCGCATCTGCCACGGCCTCCAGCTCGGCGTCGATGCCCGCCCCCAAGGTGCCGTCGAGGCCCTTCCGGCTGAGCGACTTCATCAGGGCGATGCCTTCGGGATTGCGCTTGCCGAGCTGAACGGCATAGGCCATGGCCCTGGCCTGCAACTCGCCGTCGTCGAACACGGCATTGGCCAGGCCCCATTCCACCGCCTGGTCGGGCGTCAGCCACGAGCCGGAATACATCAGGTCCAGCGCCCGGCGCAGGCCCACCAGCCGGGGCAGGCGCTGCGTGCCGCCCCAGCCGGGAATCAGCCCGTATTGCGCATGCTGATCGCCGAACCTCGCCGCCTTGCCCGCGAACACCACGTCGCAGGCCATGGCCAGTTCCAGCCCGCCGGCCAGCGCCAGTCCCTGCACCACGCCGATCACCGGCAGGCGCGAAGCTTCCATGGCGTAAAGCGCCTCGTGTCCGCGGCCCAGCCAGTCCTTCAGGCTCTCGCGTGTGGCGCGGGCCGCCTTGACCTGGTCGAGATCGGCACCGGTGCAGAAATGCTTGCCGTTGGCTTTCAGCAGCATCACCCGCACCGACCTGTCGGCCTCGAGCTGGCGCACCGCCGCCAGCAGGCCGGAGGCCAGTTCGCGCGAGATGCAGTTGAACCTGGTCGGCCGGTTCAAGGTGACGATGCCGACCGCGCCTTCGGTCGAAACGAGAACCGGTGCTTCGCTGTCGCTCATCCGCCTGTCCTCAATACGGCACCGCGACGCGGCCTACCCGCTCGCGGGCGATGATCATCTTCTGGATCTGCTCGGTGCCGTCGCCGATCTGCAGGCCCAGCACGTCGCGCAGGCGCTGCTGGTGCGGCAGGTCCATGCTCCAGCCGCCATGCCCGTGCGTCAGCAGGCAGCGATGGATGGTTTCGAACGAGGTCTTGGGCACCCACCATTTGCACATCGCCGCTTCCGAAGTATGCGGCTTCTGCTGGTCGCGCAGCCACAAAGTGCGATAGCACAGCAGGCGGCAGGCGGTGAGCAGCGTTTCGGCTTCCGCCAGCGGCTCGGTGACGCCCTGGAACTTTGCGATGGGATGGCCGAACGCCTTGCGCTCGGTGGCGTATTTCCACGTCTCTTGCAGCGATTCCCAGGCCGGCGCCAGAACCTGCAGGCCGATCAGAGCGCGCGAATAATCAAACCCCTGCATCACCTGGCGGAAGCCCGCGCCCTCGTCGCCGATCTTGTATTCGGCCGGAATGCGCACATTGTCGAAGAACACCGAGCCGCGGCCGATGATCTTCGATCCCAGATCGGTGAAGGTGGTGCGGCTGATGCCCGGCAGGTCGAACGGCACGAAGAAGCCGGTGACGCCCGAAGCGCCGGCATTGCCGGTGCGGGCCAGCAGGATGATGGAATCGGCCTGCGCCACCAGCGAGATCGAGGTCTTCTCGCCGTTCAGCACGTAGCCCTTGTTGTCGCGCTCGGCCTTCAGGATCAGGTTGCCGGCATCGGAGCCGCCGCGCGGTTCGGTCAGACCGAGCGCCACGAGGGATTTGCCGGCGCAGATGTCGCCAACGACCTCTTTCGCCAGGTCGCGCGGCGCATACCGGCACATGATCGAGCCCATCAGCGAGCCGAGAAGCTGCACATAGGCGACGTTCATGTCGCCGCTGGCGATGTTCTCCATCACCAGCCCCGCAGTAACGCTGTCGGACGACAGGCCGCCGAACTCTTCCGGCAGATCGACGCCGATCAGGCCCAGCGAGCCCATCTCGCGCATCAGGTCGCGCGAGATCGACGTCTCCTTCTCGCGCGCCTGATAGAAGGGGGCCAGCTTCTCGTCGGCAAAGCGACGGGCGGTGGCGCCGATCTGTTCCTGGTCTTCGGTAAAGGCGAAATCCATGCCCTCGGCCTCTATTTGTAGAATTCGCGGAAGCGCGGCGGGCGCTTCTCGTTCAACGCCTTGACACCTTCCTGCGATTCCTCGGTGAGGTAATAGAGGCGCAGCGCCTGCATGCCGAGCCCGCCGATGCCGCGGATGTTGTCGCTGTCGGCATTGAAGGATTTCTTGGCGATGGCGATGGCGGTCGGGCTGCGCTGCACGAGTTCGGCGCACCAGCTGTCTACCTCGGCGTCGAGCTGGTCGTCGGGCACGTAGTGATTGATGAGGCCCATCTCCCTGGCTTCCTTGGCCGAGTAGCGCCGGCACATGTACCAGATCTCGCGCGCCTTCTTCTCGCCGACGACTCGGGCGAGATAGGCGGTGCCGAAACCGGGATCGACCGAACCCATCTTGGGGCCGACCTGGCCGAAAATCGCGCTCTCGGCGGCGATGGTCATGTCGCACAGCGTCGCCAGCACGTTGCCGCCGCCGATGGCGTAGCCTCGCACCTTGGCGATCACCGGCTTTGGCACGTCGCGGATCATGCTGTGAAGTTCCTCGACCGGCATTCCGATCGTGCCGCGCGTCGAGCCGTCGCCGTACTGGCCGGTATGGTCGGACTGGTCACCGCCGGTACAGAACGCCTTGTTGCCGGCGCCGGTCAGCACGATGGCGCCGATGTCCTTGTCCCAGCCGGCCTTCATGAAGGCGTCGAGCATCTCGACGCAGGTCCGGGGGCGGAAGGCGTTGTAGACCTTGGGACGGTTGATCGTGATCGTGGCCGCGCCGTCCTTGACCGTGTAGAGAATATCTTCGTAGTTCATGCTGTCGCCGCCCGCAGGCGCCCCTTCCGTTCCTGAATTCCGTTGGCAGATCGTTTTCTATCGAATATTAGTTAGATAACCGACGAGGGCGCAATGCCGAAGAGCAATGTCGCGGAACGCAACGAACAGCCTCGCGCGCCGGGCAAATCGGCCGCGACGCGGCGCAAGATTCTCGATGCCGCCGCCCGCACCTTCCGCGACAAGGGCTATGCCGCGACGACGCTGAACGACATCGCCGACGCGGCCGAAATCCGCGCCGCCAGCCTCTACTACTATTTCCGCTCCAAGGAAGACCTGCTTGATGCCGTGTTCAGCATCGGCATGCAGCGCGTGGTCGACGCCGTGCGCCAGCGCTCGGCCGCCCTGCCCGATGGCGCGCCGCTGTCCGAACGCATCCGGGTGGCGATCGAGGCGCATCTGGAGATGCTGCTGCAGCAGGGCGACTACACCTCGGCCAATATCCGGATCTTCGGCCAGGTGCCGAAATCGGTGCAGCGCAAGCAGCTGCCGTTGCGCGAAGACTACGCCGAGTTCTGGCGCGAGCTGCTCGACAAGGCGCAGCGCGCGGGCGAGGTGCGCGCCGACATCGACCTCGGCATCATGCGCATGCTGATCTTCGGCGCGCTGAACTGGTGCACCGAGTGGCACGACCCGCGCAAGGGACCGGTGCGCGAGATCGCACGCCATGCCTGCCTGCTGGTGCTGGAAGGCATCAGCGCGCCGGCCGACGGCAAGGCCGCACGCCGACGCGGCTGAGGATCAGGCGATCTTGAAATAGTCGGGCCGGCCCGACGACCAGAAATCGCCCCACATCTGCTGCCCGCCGTCGA
>CAYOSX010000101.1:0-9513 GCA_964406745.1 uncultured Opitutus sp. | reverse complement strand
TTCCTTCTGCCGGCGGCGCGCGCCTCCACCGACAACAATACTCGGCCTGACCCCATCGTGCGGACGGAAAGCCCGACCCAAAAACGCACGCTCAGCGCTTCAGGAGTTGGTCGGCCACCTGCACCCACGAGGCAGTCCGAGACAGCTGCTCGGCCGCAAGATACGCGATGATCATAAACGCACAGGCCGCGGCCAGCCACCGGTCCAAGGTCCGGAGCATGACCGAGCGCACCAGCACCAGCATTGCGGCCAGGACAAAGACCGGCCCGAAGAACGCCACCCGGCTGTCGTGCCCGCCGAAGAGCGCGACGAGACTCGGTATGCGCGTCGTGGCACCGAGCAACACGCTCAGGCTCGCGCCCAGCATCATGGCCCGGTGGATTTCCGGGCGCTTCCTCATCGCGAGTCCCGCCAAGACCAACCCCGTGAAAACCGCGATCTCGACCAGCATGATGAGCAGGAAACTCTCGCGGTAGTTCATGCCGAAGAAAACGAAGCCCTCATCTGCTTGCGCGGAGCGAATTGCCACGAGCACGCCGCTGACCGTGGCCACCGGCAACAGCACCACCGCGCTCCAGCCCAGTTTCATGTGGAGCGCACGGTTCTTCACCGTGATCAGGATCGATTGGACAAGCGACAGGAGGTACCAGGCGGTGATAGACAGACCGTGGACGAAGACCACAGTGACCAATTCCGGGGCGATCACGCGGCCGTTCTCGCCATGTCCGCTCGTGTAGTAGGGCCAGAAGCCGGCCAGCATGATGATCACGTTGAGCGCCGCCGCCGTGGAGTAGAATGCGCGGTCGGATTTCATCGGGGGTATGGGGGATGCAGTTAGGCTGGGCGCCACCCTCGAAACCGTCAATCACCGTCAACGGTGCCTGGCCGGCCCCCGATCTAAAATCACATCCGCGTGGCCAAAAACGGACTGTCGAAGGCCAAGGCAAAGACGTCATCTCCTGACGATTGGCAACTTGCAGGCGCGCGAAACCACGCCGGCGCGTATTGTCTTTTGGGGGCTCGGTGCAGTCGTAACATGGCCCTAGTGGTCAGTCACAGGTCAAAAGTCGGAAAGTCAAAAGTCGCCACCGGCCCGCCCGAGTGACCGTTTCCAGAGGCGACATGCTCCGCGTATTCGAGCGGCTGGAGGCGTTGGACATGCGAGGTTTGACGGGTGACAGAATACTAGGGTTTTTCACTGGTCGGAGTTAGGGTGCGGTGGTCTCGTATTCGGGGGATGATACGGGAATTCCCTGGACGGTGTACGCGTCGCGCTGGATGAATTTGCACGATTATCCCGCTCTGAATGGAAAGGGTACGATCCGGCGAGATAGGTGACAGGTTGTCCGGGGTGACGGGTTACCGTTGCTGCCGGTACATATCGAGAGAGCTGCCGATACGAGGGCGCAAGCCGTTCGCGGTGGCGATCGATGAAGCAAGGCGGAGCTCGTGGCGATTTCGTGATGACTTCATCCTGACTTCACAAACGGGTGTAATAATTCGCCCCACCATGAATCTTAAGAGTCTTCTCCTTATCCTGCTTGTGCCGTCTGGCATCCTGGTCATTCCCGCGGCGGCGATGAAGTTTAGATTAGAAGGATGGGCTTGGGACACGACCGATTTTGTTGTCGCGTGGGTCACTATCGCCGGGGCGATTGCGGCAGCTCGGTTCGTCGCGAGCGCGGCCCGGGGTCAGGCTTACCGCATCGCCACTGCCATCGCCGTGATGACCGGATTTCTTCTTCTCTGGGTCAATGGAGCGGTCGGACTGATCGGGAGCGAAGAGAATCCTGCCAACCTGATGTATGGCGGGGTGCTTGTCGTTGGCCTGATCGGTGCGGCGATGGCGCGACTGCAGCCTTTGGGAATGGCCCGCGCGTTGATCGCGACCGCGGTGGCTCAATTTCTCGTTCCCGTGATTGCGTTGATCATCTGGCGACCGGATTTTAATGCGGGTGTTGTGCAGGTGTTCCTGCTGAATTGCTGCTTCGTCCTGTTGTTTGCCGCATCGGCGCTGCTGTTCTGGTATGCAGGCGTCAAGTCCGGTCGGGCGAGTCCGACGGGTTCGCTCCCGGCTTAAGGTCGGCGCCGAGCAGGGGAGCGCTACATCTCGTGAATTGATCCTCCAGCGCAGAATTTGACGTGGAACGGCATGGCCTCGAGGGCCTGTGGGCTCGGCGAGACCGAAGCCGAAGCCGTCATGTCTGATAAATTACGCTCAAGCCTCAGGGCGAAAAATTTTGGATTTCTCGATGATGATGAGCAGGAGAACGACTGCGACCAAACCAACACACACTATGCCAAGCCAGGCGAGATACACTGTCGACGCCCAGGAAAGGGAGTTGATCAGGTACATGAAATAAGGACTACGAGAAGACTCCGGCTGAACTTCAGCCAGCGTGAAACGGACGGTGCAAAACTCGTTTACTTTGTCGAACTGGCCCAACTGTACGCCTAGGCCCTGGATCTTGTCCTCGAGCGCGAGCATCTCCTGCTCGAGATTGACCAACTCGTCGATCCTGCCGCCTTGCGACTTGAGAGCGATGAGGGAATCGCGAGTCTTCTCCAAAGTCGCCCGCCTGGCCTTCAGCTGGAGAAAGTCATTGGTTTTGTCGGTCTTAGTGATCTGGAAGTCACGAACCGTGCCGATCTGCTTCAGGTCGGCGACCATTGCCTCAAACTCCCCTGGAGGAACTCCGATGGTGAGGTGCAGCACATTCTGCCCGTTGTCGTTGTTAACCGCTTCTTCCTGGATCAGCGCGTTACGGGAAGTGATGGCGGTACGAGCCTTTTGCTCGTCAGCAGCGTAGTCCTCGGTCGTGGCCGACACGGCAGCGATCTTTTCGTATTTTTGTTCAACGGCGGCCAGACTCTCCTCTGCCCTGAATTGCACGGAAGCATAGTTCCGGACAGCAGAGGGCGCGGCCATGAGCGGCATCTCCATAAGAGCCATCTCTCCCGCATATTTACGCCCAAGAAAATCTCCGCCGCTACTGTCTCCGCCAACGATCTGGTAGATGAAATGCAAGGAAACAAGGAGCAGGTAACCGAGAGCGATATAAAGGAGGCCTTTGAGGACTTTCTTTTTCATAGGGTGCGAATGATATAAGCTCTAACGCACGCAAAGACAGTTTCTTAGGAGAAGAATAGGACTAGACCGCAGAAAAGAAGTCTTCGCGCAGGCCACTACTTACTCATTGCCCCCTTCGGACTGTCTTGCGGTACTCCGCGCGATTCAGGGGTCTCGACGGGAGAAGTGACACAGGGGGCACTCCCTGGATTTCTAGCGCGACCGAAGCGGGCGGCGATTTTTCGGTTGAGGCTTCTGCCAAGCCTCATGCTCGGACTTTCGAGCCATCTCTCGAGAACGAGAGCCACGGCCAGGGAGGAAAGGAAGGTCGACGCAAACAGCCAGGCGGGCAGAGGGACCTGCCCGCCCACCTTGGGGATTGTCAGGGGGCGTTGCGGGCGACGATTTTGGCGAGGCCGCGTTGGATGTCGGCTTCGGAGAGCCAGCGGCCGCGGATCATCACGCCGCTGCGTTGAGTGAGTGCGCGGAGGTTTTCGAGCGGGTTGGCGTCCACGAGGAGGAGGTCGGCGCGGGATCCGGCGGTGATGGTGCCGAAGGTGTCGTGCGCCTTGAGATAATCGCCGACGGCCTTCGTGGCGCTGTGGAGGATTTCGTAGGGTGTCATGCCGGACTCGGCCATCGAGGCGACCTCACGATGGATCGAAAAGCCGGGGACGCTGAACTGTTGCGGGGCGTCGGTGCCGAAGAGAATGGTCACGCCGCCGTCACGCAGGGCCTTCAGGAGGACCTTGCGATTGTCGGCGATGCGTCGGGCGCGCGCAGCGTCGTAGTTCGGGGCGGCGAGGCGGCGTTCGTAGGCGGTCTTCCAACGTTCGATCTCGGCGCGGGGCATGTACTTCAATTCCGGGAACGCGTGCATGGCGGCCTGGTCGCCGGCGCCGATGATGGTTTCCCAGAGGATCATGGTCGGGACCACGGCGATGTCGGCCTCGCGCGTGCGGCGAACGACGTCGGCGAGCCTGGCCGGGTCGAGCGGGCCGCGGTCGCCTTCGAGGTACTCGATGTAGCCGTCGAGGTGGTCGACGGTTTCCTGACCTTGGGCGATCGCGTGGAGGATGCCGACATCGGCCGGGATGTGGCCGGCGTAGGCGATGCCGACCTCGCGAGCCGTGGAGACCATCGCGTCGTAGCTTTCGCGTCGCACCCCGGGATGCACTTTCAGCAAATCCCAGCCTTCGGCTTTCTGCTCGCGCACGCGTTGTTCGGCGGCGGCGGGGGTCGGGGTGCTTTGTCCGCTGAAACTCGGGCCGGCGAGGTAGAGGTTGGGGCCGAGCAGGTCGCCCTTCTTGACCTGTTCGCGCAATTCAAGCTGCCCGGGCCAGCCGAGCATGCTGCGCACGGTGGTGACGCCGTTGGCCAGAAAGAGGAAGTAGGTATCCGCGATGTACTGCGGTGAGGAGCCGGGCGGCGGGTTGTGGCCGTGCATTTCCCCGAAGCCGGGAAGGAGGAACTTGCCGCGGCCGTCGATCCGGGTGGCGTCTGCCGGGACCGTGACGTCGCGGCTGGGAGCGACCTGGACGATCCGATCGTCGCGCACGAGCACGGTATGGCCCGGCAGGGAGCGATTGGAGTCCATCGGGAGCACGGTCACGTCGACGAAGGCAACGGTGCCGGGGGCGGAGGCGGCGGACAGGGTGGCAAGCGGGAGCAGGCCGCAGAGGAGGGGCAGGGCGATTTTCATGGTCGAGGGCGGGTGGGTGACAGGGGCGAGGGGCGGGTTGACGGGGTGCGGTTGGGGAAACGCCGTGACAGCTTAAAGGTCAGTCACAGGTCAAAAGTCGGAAAGTCAAAAGTCGTCACCGGCCCCGCCGGAGCGGGCCATTTTTTGAGGCGATATGCTCCGCACAGTTGAGCCGCTGGCGACGTAGGACATGCGACATTTGACGTGTGTCAGGATACTAGGATCCCGCGGGCGCGGGCCAACCCATTTCCGACCTTGCACGAGGGCGGGTGCTGGCTTCTCGTTTCCGTTCCATGTCCGACGCCGTCACCGACCTCATTCCCCACCGACCGCCGTTTCTTTTCGTCGATGCGATCGTCGCGGAAACCGCAGACAGCTTGCAGGCGCGGCGGGTGTGGCGGGCCGAGGAGGACTTCTACAAGGGCCATTATCCGGGCGCGCCGATCACGCCGGGTGTGCTCCTGTGCGAGGCGGTGTTTCAAACGGGTGCGCTCTACATGTCGCGCCAGGCCCGCGCGTCGGGGGCCAAGCCTGGCGAGGGTGTCCCGTTGCTCGCCAAGATCTCGGATGTGCGTTTCCGCAATCCTGTGTATCCCGGTGACGAGATACTCATCGACGTGAAGAAGAAAGATGCGCTCGGCGGCTTCACGATGATGAGCGGGGCGATCAAGAAGGCTGACGGCACCCGCGTGCTGACGGTGGATTTCTCCGTGGCGTGGAAATCGCCCGAGGGCAGCCCGGCAGCCTGAGCCAGCGTCATGCCTGATTTTCTCCAACTGACCGGCAAGACCTTCCTTGTCCTCGGCGTGGCCAATCGCAAGAGCGTGGCCTGGTTCATCGCGAAGTCCCTCGAAGAACAAGGCGCGCGCGTGGTTTACAGTGTGCGGTCGGAGGCGCGTCGGAAATCGTTGGAGACCTTGCTTGCCGGCAAGCCGGTTTTTGAGTGCGACGTGGAGGAGGAGGGGGCGGCCGGGCGTCTTGCCGACGCCATCGCGTCCGCCGGACTCGCGCCGCTGCAAGGCATCGTGCACTCGATCGCGTTTGCGAATTACTCCGAGGGCTTCAAGCCGTTCCATGAGACGAAGCGGAAGGATTTCCTGCAGGCCACGGCGATCTCGGCGTTCTCGCTGGTCGAGGTGGCCCGTGCCTTCAAGCCGCACCTCGCGCGCAACGCGTCCGTGGTGACGATCGGCATCTCCTCGCTGAGTGTCACGCCCGACAACTACGGCTACATGGGACCGATCAAGGCCGCCCTCGACTCGGCGGCGCGCTTCCTGGCGAAGTCGTTCAGCGCGGACAGCGAGGTGCGCTTCAACGTCGTGGGTGCGGGTCCGCTCAAGACGAGCGCATCCGCGGGCATTCCCGGTTATCTGGAAAGCTATCTCTTCACCGAGAAACTCACGTTCCGCCGGCGGAATCTTTCGACGCAGGAAATCGCGGACACGGCGCTCTTTCTCCTGAGCGAACGCAGCAGCGGAATCAACGGGGCAACGCTCGTGGTCGACGCGGGCCTGGGCAGCAATTTCTACGACAAGGAAATCGTGCGTCTGGCGATGAGGCCGGAGGCGCCCGCGGCGGCGCGGGGAGAGCGCTCTTGAAGTTCACCCGCACGTGCATCGAGTCGCTCGCCGTCGCGCTTCCGGACGAAGTCCTCGGCACGACAGAGATCGAGGAGCGGTTGCGTCCGCTTTACGAGCGGCTGCGGCTTCCGTTCGGACGCCTGGAGCTGATGACCGGCATTCGCGAACGGCGCGTGTGGCCTGAGGGAACGCGCCCGTCGGACGCCAGTGCGGCGGCGGGCCGCGCGGTCCTGGCAAAGTCGGGACTGCGCGCGGAGCAGGTGGAACTCTACATCCACGGCGCGGTGTGCCGCGACATGCTCGAGCCGGCCACGGCCTCCTTCGCGCATCGCAAGATCGGGCTGCCACCGTCGGCGCAGATCTTTGACGTGTCGAATGCCTGCCTCGGCTTCCTGAACGCGCTGACGATCGCGGCCGGGATGATCGAGTCGGGGCAGATCCGGTGCGCTCTCGTGTCGTCCGGCGAGAACGGCCGCCCGCTGGTCGAGCAGACGTTGCGCACGTTGCTGGAGAAGCCGCTCGATCGCAACGCCATCAAGCCCTACTTCGCGAACCTCACGATCGGCTCCGGCGCCGTGGCGGCGCTCGTTTGCCACGAAAGCCTTTTGCCGGCCGGTACGCGGCCGCATCGGCTGCTCGGAGGCGTGGCGCGCGCGGCGACCGAGCACAGTGAACTTTGCCAGGGTGACACGCACGGGGCGGATTCGCTCGCGATGCAGACGGACAGCGAGGCGTTGCTGGCGGCGGGACTCGGGCTTGCACGCGAGACGTGGGAGGCGTTTACGGCCGACACCGGGTGGACGGCGGCGGGAGTCGATCGATACATCTGCCATCAGGTGGGCAGCACGCATCGCCGCAAACTGTACGAGGCGCTCGGCCTCGATCTCGCCAAGGATTTCTCGACCTTCGAGACGCTCGGCAACACCGGATCGGTGGCGCTGCCCGCAACGCTGGCGCTTGCGGTGGAGGCGGGCGCGGTGCGGCCGGGACACAAGGTTGGCCTGCTCGGGATCGGCAGCGGGCTGAACTGCCTCATGCTCGCGCTGGAGTGGTGATCATGCCCGCGCTTCCCGACTGGCTGCAGGCCTTGTATCCGTTTTCGCCGCGGTCCTTTGTGACGCCCGGCGGGGCGCGGATGAGTTATGTGGACGAAGGGTCGGGCGACGAAGCGGTCGTGATGGTGCACGGCAATCCGACCTGGTCGTTCTACTACCGTGAGTTGATCCAGGCCGTCGCGCCCCGTCTGCGCTGCGTGGCGCCCGATCATATTGGCATGGGGCTGTCGGACAAACCGCAGGACCACCCCTATACGCTGCGCTCGCGCATCGACGACCTCGAGGCGCTGGTCGATTCGCTCGGACTCAAACGCATCCACCTCGTGGTGCACGACTGGGGCGGGGCGATCGGGTTCGGACTGGCGGCACGGCGGCCGGAGCGGATCGGGCGTGTTGTGATTTTGAATACGGGCGCGTTCCCGTCGGACCGGATCCCGGCGCGCATCGCCCTGTGCAAGACCCGGTGGCCGGGTACGGCGCTCGTGCGCGGAGGCAACGGCTTCGCGTGGCCGGCGACCTGGATGGCGATGCACCGGCGCGCGTTGACGGCCGGTGAGAAGCGCGGATTCCTGCTGCCCTACCGCACCTGGGCGAACCGCGTGGCGGTGGACGCGTTCGTGAAGGACATCCCGATGCGCGCGGATCATCCGACCCGGCGGACGCTGGAGGAGGTGGCGGCGGGACTTGCCCGCTTCGTCGGGAATCCGGCGTTGATTGTTTGGGGCGGAAAGGATTTTTGCTTCAACGACAGCTTCTACGAGGAATGGCGGCGCCGCCTGCCCAAGGCGCGGACGCATTATCTGGCCGACGCGGGACACTATGTACTCGCCGACGCGAATACGGAAGTGGTGCCCCTGGTGCGCGACTTTCTGCACGGCAGCGGGAGTCCGGAGTAAGGCGCCATGGGACGGAGCGTCGTGCTGAACCGGACGCCGCGGTGCGTGCGCTGTTGCTTCCCGCTCGCGTGGTGCCTGTGCGCGGACGACGAACCGGTGAGCCTGCCGTGTGCGGTCGACGTGCTGATGCACCGGCGGGAGGCGATGCGGCCGACGAGCACCGGAAACTGGATACGGCGCCTTGTGCCGGACGCCAGGCTGCACCTGGTGGGTGCGGACGGGCTGCCGTCGCTGGACAGTGTCCGCCGTCCCGGCCGCACGCTTTGGGTTCTCCATCCGTTTGGAGAACCGTTGACCGGGGAAGTGATCCCCACGGACGTGCAGGTGGTGCTGGTGGACGGCTCATGGAAGCAGGCGTCGACCATGTTGCGGGCGATGACGGGCTGGGGGAGGACCGTGCGGCTGCCGATGAGTGGCGAGAGTCGCTACTGGTTGCGTGCCAAACAGGAAGGCGCCCGTTTCTCCACCATGGAGGCGCTGCTCTTCTTTCTCGAGGAGGCAGGATGGCGTGAAGAGGCCGAGCGGCTGCGGCGGCAGTTCGAGTGGCAGGTGTACGCCGGATTAAGCGTGCGCGGCGACAAGGCGCGGATGAATGCGTTCATGAACACCTCCGCGTATCGCGATGCGTTACAGGCTCTGCTCGGGAGGCGGTGACGGAAGGTAAGCGGGCTGCCCAGAGATTCCCGTCGATTGGCGCCCCTTCGCGGTTTCTCACTGCATGGGCGAAGACGCCTGCAGATGATGCTGGCCTCGTCGTGGGGTCATGGTTGTGATTGGTGTCCTACCCCATGTTCAAGCACTTTGCCCTCTTGTTTCGGAAGCGATTCCGCACGGGTCTCGCCGTTGTGCGATGCCAGCGGATGCGTCTCCTCAGCCTCACACTGTTTTCGGCCCTGCTGAGCCCGGGCCCGGCGTTGGTTGCCGCCGGGGCGGACAAGGCTCCCCGTCCACCCAACATCATTTTCATCCTCGCTGATGACCTTGGCTACCGTGATTTGGGCGTTTACGGCCAGACGCAGTTTGGCACGCCGCACATCGATCGTCTTGCGAAGGAGGGCATGCGTTTCACGCACCTCTACGCCGGCGCCACGGTCTGTGCGCCGTCCCGCTCGTCCTTGCTTACGGGCCTGCACACCGGCCACACCTACATTCGTGGCAACAAGGAGGTCCAGCCGGAGGGCCAGGAGCCGCTGCCGGCCGGCACGCGCAC
>CAYOSX010000100.1:0-9575 GCA_964406745.1 uncultured Opitutus sp. | reverse complement strand
TGCTGATCCACCAAGGGGCGCGCGCGCTCGAGATCTGGACGGACGCGGCGGTGCCGGTGGAGGCGATGCGCAAGGCGGCGCACGCGGCGTTGGGAGCCCGCCCTTGACTCGCCCGGGCGGCCCGGGATTCTCCGGCCTGTCTGTCCGGAAAACGCCCGCCACACCGCCGCCCCGCCCGCCTTCCCCGCGACCATGCCCTTCAACTACGCCGCCTTCGACGCCGAGTTTCCCTGGTTCTTCGCCACGGCCGCGGCGTTGTTCGGAGCGATCGTCGGCAGCTTTCTCAATGTCGTGATTTACCGGATACCGGCGGGCGTTTCGATCGTCCGGCCGGGCTCGCGCTGCGCCTGCGGGACGCCGATTGCGTGGCACGACAACATCCCGGTGATCAGCTGGTTCGCGCTGCGCGGGCGCGCCCGATGCTGCGGGCGGCCCTACTCCTTTCGCTACCCTTTCGTCGAGCTGCTCACGGCAGCACTCTTCCTGGCGTGCTGGCTGCATTTCCCGCCGGCGAAGGCGCTGATCGGCATGGGGTTCCTCAGCGTGCTCGTCTGCGCAACCTTCATCGACCTCGACCACATGATCATCCCCGACGTGTTCACGATCGGGGCGGCACTGGCCGGGCTGGCGTTGTCGGTATTCGTACCGTCATTACACGGGTTTTCCGGTGACTTTTATGTGATCGACAGCCTGCGGTCCGCAACAGCGTCGATGACGGGTCTGCTGGTGGGATCAGGGCTGGTGCTCTGGATCGCGCTGATCGCGGAGGCGGTCCTCAAGAAGGAGGCGATGGGCTTCGGCGACGTGAAGTTCGTCGGGGCAATCGGGGCGTTTTGCGGCTGGCAGGGCGCGGTGTTCTCGGTCTTCGGGGGGGCAATCGTCGGCACGGTGTGGTTCATCGTGGCGATCGTCTGGCAGAAAGTTTCGGGCAAGAAATCACCCGTAACGCCGCGCACGGAAACGCCGGAGGGCGAACCGGCCGATCTCGGACTGGGCGTGCATGTGCCTTTCGGACCGATGCTGGCGATCGCGGGAGCGATTTATTTTCTCTGGGCACACATTTGGGTCGCGGCGTACTTCGCCGACATCGCAGTGATGCTGTGAGGGCGGCGCCCCCGGAGGCCCGTCACCGTTGTCCCACGGCGGGCTTGGGGCGCGTCAGGGCAGCGATTGGCTTCGCGAAGGCGGGATAACGCTCGGTCAAGGGCACCCGCTCGCCCAACTCGAAGTCGTCCCACGTGAACTCGGGCACGACGATGCAACTGACGAGGGCCCAGCGACCGCCGGCCCGCAGACGCGTGCCCTGCCAGGTGTGCGCAACGACGACGTCCTGCAGGCGCTGTCCCGCGGCGACGTCATGACCGAGCGTCACCCATTCCCCGGTGCCGTCGGGCAGCAAGCGAAGCGACTCGAGCGGGTCGCCGGCGTGGAAGCACCAGATCTCGTCCGCAACGAGGCGATGCAGGGCGGAGAAGCCGTCAGGCGTCAGCAACGCATAGATCGCCGACGACGCATGGCGGGGACCGGTGTAGATCGACGGCAGACTGCCGGCGGGCAGTTTGAGCTCCGAGGCATGGGTTCGGCGAAACCAACCGCCCTCGAGATCGAGCGGCTCGAGGCTGAGATGACGGGCCACTTCGGCGGCCGTCCAAGTGGTGGGGTCGAGAGGACGGGGAGCGGGCAGAGTTGCCATTGAAGATCGGGGAAAACGGGCGCAGCGTCGGCAAATGAGCTTTGCCGAGAAGAGCGTTAAAGGGCTGTTGCGATGTTTTGTGGACACAAATCTTCCGGACGCGCCCCTGCGTTACCATATTTCCGAAGTGGGGCCCGGCCAGCGCTCGCATCCGCCGCATCAGCACGACGGCTGCGAGGCCGTGCACGTTTTGGAGGGAGCGCTGACGTTGGACCACGGGGGCGAGCAGCAGGTATTGAACGCGGGCGAAGGCGCGGTCTTCGATCCCACGCAGCTGCATGGCCTGCGCAATCATGGCGACGGCGTGGTGCGCTACCTCGTGATGTTGAGCGCATAAGGGCTTCGGTGGGTGCGCCAGGCCGGCGACGCCGGCGGAAGGGCAGCCGGGTTGAGCGAAGGCGGATGCCATGCATTGCCACGATTTTGCTCTAAACGGGGTCCTACGTAGAAATCCGGCTGGCCCGCGGACGAATCCGCTTTATCAATAATGGAGAGGCCGGCTTCGCTGCCGTTCGCTTTCATGAAAACCCTTCTGTCGATCCTGCTGTTCCTGAGCCCGATGGTCGCGCATGCGCAAACCATCGTGGGCTTCGATCTCAGCCGGGGAGGAAGCTACAATCTGGAAGCGCAATCGGGCGTGCGGACGGCAATTACGGACGCGTTGCCCAATGCGCGGTTTACCTACACGGGCAGTCTCAGTGGCGAGGTGCTGGCGGAAGCGAGGGGCGTCGTGATCATGTCGCCCTTCAGCGACGTGTCGGCGGTGACCGCCCTGAGCACGACCGAAAAGACCGCCCTTGCCGATTTCGTGAAGGCGGGAGGGTTTGCGGTCATCCTGTCGGACAACAATTCCACGGAGGGGTGGGTCACCACTAACAATAGCTTTGTCTCGCCGTTCGGCCTGGCGACGACCGGCAGTTTCAACACAGGGATCGCCATCATCGATCCGACCGGCAATCCGATCAGCAACGGACCGTTTGGAGTGGTGACGTCGCTCACGGGTATTGCGCAAGGCGCCTTCACCACCACACCGGAAGCCTTCAAGCCGCTCGCCCAACTGAGTGGCGGCCAGCAGATCGTGGCCGGCTATTTCGAGCAGAACGCGTTGGGGACGGGATCGGGTGCGGTGCTCTTTGTGGGAGACGCCAATGTCTACAACAGTGGTTGGGCGACGCCCGCGAATTACGACCTGCTTTCGAACTTTGTCACCTTCGCCACCGTGCCCGAGCCGACGACGGTCAGTTTGCTGCTGTTGGGATCGGGAATCGCCGGCCTTTCGGCTTGGCGGCGACGCAGGCGGTAGAAGCGCCCGAGGTTCACGGTGCCGGTATCGTTGAATAATAGCGCGGCTGATCGGTGCCGTTGAGGAGAAACGCCCTCCCCTCGCCAGAGGACGGGAAACTCTGGGTGAAGGCGGTGATGTTTACCTGATGGGTCACGAGCACGATGGGCAGGCCGTCGACCGGCCGCTCGCGGAGGAATTTCCGCAACGCCTCCATGGTGGCCTCGCGCTCCCGTGGTTGGGCGAAGAACGAGTTCAGTGCCGGCAACACTTTCGGTTTACCCAACCCCAGGAGTTCCGCGGTTTCGCGGCATCGGCACCAGGCGCTCGTGAACACCTCCACCTCGCCCTCACGCAGTCCGTTCGCCCGCAGGTACTCGCCCAGCTTCCGCGCCTGTGCACGTCCTGCGTCGTTGAGGTTGCGCTGCGTGGAGCAGTCGAGCAGATCGAAACCGGGCGGATCCCCCACGCCGGGCGCGAGTGCGTGCCGCAGAAATATGACCACGCCCGGTCGCCCCAAGGAAGCCGACTCCTCCGCGGCTTGAGCCACGAAGGTGGAGACGCCAGCGACGGCGAGCAGAAGCCAGCACGCCAGGGACCGTGGCAATTTCATGCGGGGACAACTCTTGGATGACGTGAGCCGTTTAGCAAACGCGACGCGTTCATGGGAGGGGCGTGGAGGAAGACGGTGCGTTGGCCGGTCCGGTGTGCGGGTTCGGCGACAGGAGTGTCGCCGCTCCGGGTTTCGAACCGGGTAGCGGACGAGAGGGTTGAAGGAGCGGCGCCACTTTTAACCGCCTTCGGAGGTCTTGTCGCCGGGCTTGGGTTCGAGGCGCGACAGGCAGTCGCGGAGGTCACCGAGTCTTGGACAACGATCACCGCACCGGACGCACCCGTCTTCACAAGACCCTACGCACGCCTTCGGGTGTGAAGACAAGTTTCAGGGGTACGCGGTCGGTGGGGCCGAACACTTCGGAGACGGTGGCCGACACCTCGCCGGCGGCGCCGGCGATGAACCGAACCCGGATCACCGTTTCTCCCCGAAAAAATCCACGCGCGGCGTCGGTCACCACAAACCGATAAGGGGTCCGCCCCACTGGCATGCCATCGATCACCACGGTGGCTCCCGACGGGACCGACTCGATCGTCACGACTTGTCCCTGCGAGGGACGTTCGACAGTGGCCGGGGGGGTGGCCGCGGGAGGCTGGGGTGCCGCGACGGAAGGGCTCGCGGGCGCCTCGCGAGGCGGCACGCTTGCGACGGGCGGACTCGCCGGAGCCGCGGGCACCGCAACGTTTTCATGGGAAGCGGGCGGCGGCACGGGTCCTGCAACGGGTGGGGGCACGCTCGCGCAACCCGCCAGCGCCAGCATTATTGTGACCGTCCACCACTGTTTCATGCGCGAGGTCAGCATGGGGACAACGCGCGCGCCGATTCAATCCTCGACTCGACCCCGGCGCGATTTGATCGCGGCGCGATGGCGTTTGCCGGCAACGAGGCGCGCCTTTTGCGTCGCACTCCGCCGCCGGTTGCGACGCCGCGCGCGCTCCTGCTCGGCACGGCGGGCGGCGATCGCAAGCCGCTGGCGGCTCTCGAGCTTCTCGCACAATTCCGTCCAGGCGGTCTCGCGGTTCTGCGCCTGCGAACGCTCCCGCTGGCAGCGCACCTCGAGGCCCGTGGCATCGTGGCGCAGCCAGACGGTGGACGATGTCTTGTTGATCTTCTGTCCGCCCGGGCCGCTGCCGCGCACAAAACGTTCGGTCACTTCCGACGGATCGACCCCGACCGCCGCCAGGCGCTGCGCGATTTCGGTTGGTAAATCCATGTTGCACGCCGTTCTCTCAGCGAAACACTTCCGGAGCAAGCGAGTCATCACCTCGATTCCCTTTTCCCGACCCACGACCCTTCACGCATGATCACCGGCCCCCTCTGGTCCCAAAAACTCCGCGACGAAATCGGCAAGGCCGTCATCGGCCAGGACGACGTCATCGAACGCCTGCTCGTCGCCCTGCTCGCCAACGGACACGTCCTGCTCGAGGGCATGCCCGGCCTCGCGAAGACCCTGCTGATCAAGTCGCTCGGCACGGCGCTCGGCGTGCAGTTCGAGCGCATCCAGTTCACGCCCGACCTGCTGCCCAGCGACGTCGTCGGCACGATGATCTTCCAGCCGAAGACGGGCGAATTCACCTCCCACCGCGGACCGATCTTCGCCAACATGGTGCTGGCCGACGAAATCAACCGCGCCCCCGCGAAGGTCCAGAGCGCGTTGCTCGAGGCCATGCAGGAACGCCAGGTCACGATCGGTGGGCAGACGCATCCGTTGCCCAAGCCGTTCTTCGTGATGGCCACGCAGAACCCCGTCGAACAGGAAGGCACCTATCCGCTGCCCGAGGCGCAGGTGGACCGCTTCCTGTTCAAGCTGCTCGTCGACTATCCCTCGCTCGATGAGGAGGCGCTGATGATGCAGCG
Source organism: uncultured Opitutus sp. (assembly GCA_964406745.1). Taxonomy (GTDB): domain Bacteria; phylum Verrucomicrobiota; class Verrucomicrobiia; order Opitutales; family Opitutaceae; genus CAMAXB01. Next base: position 4,130 of record CAYOSX010000100.1, on the reverse strand, counting down.
GTGGGGTCAGGTCACGAAGTCGCCCGCCCTCGTGCCGGTGTCGACCGGCGAGGAACTGCTCGACCTCCGCCAGGCCGTCGACCGCATCCACATCGCGCCCCCCGTGGAGGCCTACATCCTCGCGCTCGTCCGGGGCACGCGTGCGCTCACCACCCCCGACACCAAGGGCTACAAGCTGCTCAACTTCGGCGCCTCCCCGCGCGCCTCGCTCGCGCTCTACCAGGCGGGACGCGCCTTGGCGTGGTTGCGCGGACTCGATTATGTGAGCCCGGGCGTGCTGCAGGATGTGGCCACGGATGTCCTGCGTCACCGCATCGGCCTGACCTACGAAGCCGAGGCGGCATCGCAAACGTCCGACTCGATCATTGCGCAAGTCCTCGACAAGACGCCCGTGCCCGCCGGCGCCTGAACGCGGGGCCTTTCGAATCCGGCAAAAACCATTATGGTGAGGTCACTGGTAAACGCAGCCCGCCGCCCGGCCCGCCGGCCCGGTGGAGCGCACGTTTTGCCACCCACCGCCCGCTAGTTTTCACCGACCCGTGAACGGCTCCGCCACCCTCGCCACCTCCACCTCGCTGTCGATCCTGCGCCAGCTCGAGTGGCGCGTGCGCCATGCGGTGGAGAACGTACTCAGCGGCGAATACCGCTCGGCCTTCCGTGGCCGCGGCATGGAATTCGACCAGGTGGTGAAGTATGAGTTCGGCGACGACATCCGGGACATCGACTGGAACGTCACCGCCCGTCTCGGGGAGCCGTACCGCAAGAAATTCGTGGAGGAGCGCGAGATCACGTTCCTCGTCCTGCTCGAGGACACGCCGAGCCTGCAGTTCGGATCGGGGGCGATGACGAAGCGCGAAGCCCTGCTCGAACTCGCCGGCCTCGTGATGATGCTCGGCGCGGTCAACCGAGATCGCGTCGGCTTCGTGCACGCGGCGCCGGGCGGCTACACGTTTCGCGAACCGGTGCGCGGGCGCGGTCAGATCATGCACGCGGCCGCCTCGTTGATCGGCGCGCCGCCGCCGCCGCTGACCGCGCAGGGCGATCATCCGGCGGAGATCCCGTGGCGGCTGCTCGCGAAGGCCGCGCCGAAGCACAGCATTCTTATCTGGCTCGGCGATTTCGCGCCGCGGACGATGCCCGACGGCTGGGCCGTGCTGCGGCGACGTTACCAGACCATGGGCTTTCGGGTCGACGACCCGTGGGAACGCGCGTTGCCCGACGGCGAACGGTTCGCGGCGTACGATCCCCTCGCCGGACGCCTGGTGACGCTCGAAGGCTCGGCGGCCGAACGCGCCGCCCACGCGACCTGGCGCGCCGCGCGCGTGCAGGCGTGGCAGGACCTGTTTCCCGATCCCTTCAGCCGCCTCAACGTCGGCACGGACGAGAACCGCCTCGACGCGCTCGTGCGCTTTTTCCACCAGCGCCTGCGCGCCCCGCACTGAGCCATGGGACCGTACACGTTCAAGGACCCGTGGTGGTTCCTCCTGCTTCTGGCGATCCCGCTCGTCATCTGGCTGCGAAGCCGGCGCAGCGTGCCCGTGCTGCTGGTGCCGTTCGCGGCGGCGTGGCACCGGCCGGGGCTCGCCCAAGTGTCGCGCTGGCCCGCCCTGCTCGCCGGCCTCGGGCTCGTGCTGACCGTCGCCGCGCTCGCCCGTCCGCAGCGGGTGGAGGACAAACGCGAGGTCCGCTCCGAAGGCTACGACATTCTGCTCTCGATCGACCTCTCGGGCTCGATGCTCGCCGAGGACTACGAACGCGACGGCCAGCGCATGAACCGCTTGCAGGCGATCAAACCCGTGATCCAGGCCTTCATCGACAACCGGCCCAACGATCGCATCGGCGTAGTCATCTTCTCGGGACGCGCCTACACCCTGGCGCCGCTGACCTTCGACCATGAGTGGCTCGGCAAACAGGTCGAGCGGCTGAAGATCGGCCTCATCGAGGACGGCACGGCGATCGGCGACGGCCTCGGCGTGGCGCTCACCCGCCTTGCGCAGGCGGAGCGCGATGCGGCGGCGGGGCGCAAGGGTGCCTTCGTGATCCTGCTGACCGACGGTGCCAACAACCGCGGATCGCTCACACCGGAGCAGGCCACGGCCATTGCCAAGAGCCGCGGCGTGCCCGTCTACACGATCGGCGCGGGGCGCGACGGACTCGTGCCGTTTCCGGTCTTCGATGAAGGAGGCCGGGTGATCGCGTATCGGCGCCTCGAATCGGACCTCGACGAAGGCGCGCTCCGGCTCATCGCCCGTGAGACGGGAGGACGCTACTTCCGGGCCGACGACGAGCGCACGGTGACGGACGCCTTTCGCGCGATCGACCAGGCGCAGAAAATCGAGTTTCAAGCCAAGTCCTACCTGCTCGCCTCGGAACTGTTTCCCTGGCTGGCGGGTCCGGGGGCGGTGTTCCTCGTGTGCGGCGCGCTGCTCGCCCGCGCGCCGGGACGGAAGGAGGCGCTCGCATGAATTTCTTTTGGCCCCACGCGTTCTGGTTGCTGGTGATCCCGGTCACCCTCGTCGCCCTCGACCTCCGCCGCCGACGTGCGGCCGCCACCGCCGCGCATCCGAAGATCATGCGCGCCGAGGCGGACCAAACCCGCCTGATCCTCGCCGAAGCGGGGCCCGCCGCCCGTCCGGGAATCCGCGCCCGCTGGCGTCTGGCCCTCGGCCTGGCGCTCGCCGTCGTTGCTCTCGCCCGTCCGCAATGGGGTCGGATCGAAGAGCCGGTCTTCGACCAGGCACGCGAAATCATCATCGCCGTCGACCTCTCCCGCTCAATGCTCGCCGAGGACGTGAAGCCCACGCGCCTCGCCCGCGCCAAGCTGCTCATCACCAGCCTGCTTGAACGCCTCGAGGGCGAACGCGTGGGCCTGATCGTCTTCGCCGGCACCTCCTTCCTGCAGAGCCCCTTGAGCGCCGACTACGAGATCCTGCGGGAATTCCTGCCGGCACTCGGCCCCGACTATCTGCCCGAAGGCGGCACCGATTTCAAAGGACTGCTGGAAACGACCATGGACGCCTTCGCCTCCACCTCCACGGCCGACCGTTATGTGATCGTGCTGAGCGACGGCGAGGCGCAGACGGAGGACTGGAAGGCGGTCCTGCCTCAACTGGTCGAGCGCGACGTACGCGTGATCAGCCTTGGCGTCGGCACGGAGTCGGGTTCGATGATCCCGGACGGCGACGGGTCCTTCGTGAAAGACGAACGTGGCGCCGTGGTCATGACCCGACTTCAGACCGGCACGCTGCAGGAACTCGCCCAGCGCACGAACGGCGTCTACACGGATGCCAGCCAGTGGGTGGACCTTGCCGCGCTGCTGCGGAAGACCGTCGAGGCCGGACAGGCGGGAGAATTTCGCGAGACCGGGCGCGCCCGCCTCGCCGAACGCTTCCAATGGGCGCTCGCGCCGGCGGTATTCCTGCTGCTCTGGAGCTTCCTGCGCGAATTTCCTGTCCACCCCCGCGCCCGCTCGGTGAACCTGCAGCCCGCCCCGCGCCCGCAGACGCGCGCAGCCGCGACCACCGTGGCCGCGTTTGCCGTGTTGATCTCGCTGGCCGGCCTCGCACCACACCGTGCTGTCGCGCAGGCCCCGGCCGCGCCGAATCAGGAGGCGCTCGCCGCCCCGCTCTCGGCCCTCGTGGGGCAGCTGGCGGGACGCGACAGCCTCGCCGCCCGCGATTATGCCGATCTCGCCCGCACGACGCTGACCTACGGGCAACGCGTCAAGGAGACCGGACAACCTGTACCCGTCGGGCCGATACGCGATGGCCTCGAGGCCACGGGCGCCGGCCGGAGCATCGATGCCAAGGCGACCGACTGGGAGCAGTTGCAACGGGACCTCGAAGCCCTTCTCGACACCCCCGAACAGCCGCCCCAGGAACCTCCGCCGGACGAACAACAGGACGACCAGGATCAGAAAGGCGGCGAGAACAACGAGGGTGAGTCCAAGGAAGGCGAGAAAGGCGAGGACTCCAAAGACTCCTCCTCCGACTCCGGGCAGCAGCAGGCACCGGGCGAGGAAGGCAAGGAGGGCGAAAGCACCGAGCCGCCGCCGCAGTCCGGCCAATCGGCATTCGGCGAGATGGACGACCAGCCGCCGCCTCCGCCCCCGCCGCCTTCCGGCGGCGAAA
>CAYOSX010000099.1:3182-9601 GCA_964406745.1 uncultured Opitutus sp. | reverse complement strand
AAAGGATTATGAGTCCTCTGCTCTAACCATTGAGCTATAGGCCCGCGGAAACGCACGGATCTAAGAACGCTGCCTTTCAGACGCCATCTCATTTTCGAGCATGATTGGCTTGGTGCTGCCGAGCTGGATCGTTGAGTCTGCTTTTCATCTCCGGGTCGATGACCAAAAACGAAACCCACCCCGCTCAATTTGAAACGGTATTCACCGGGACATTCGCTGATGAAAAACTCCCGGCAGCGTTCGCCATCATCACCGCTTGGGGCGAGACGGATTCGAAGGAGCAACCCTAGATGACTAACCCACATCGTGAGTCGTAGGTTGCGTTCGCTAATATTGATAAATTTTATCACAATTGGCTCATATGTCGAAAAATTTTGCATCCTGACCATCTTGCTCTATCTAATTTTGGATAAGTCTGCGAACTGCGTGCTTTATCGCCTAATTCTCGGAAATTTCACTGATCTCCCGTCTTAACTCGCGAAATTTCGCTTTTTTTAACCCTCTCCACGCCCTAATCCCCCCGTTTTTATGGCTCTGATCTTCGGTTCCTCCTCCTCGCAGCGTTCCAGCAAAATCTCGCGGGCAGTGAAGGCCGGCCGTCTTCGCAAGCTAGCCTCGAAGATCTACACCGACGAGCTGACGGCCCCTCCAGAAGACATCATTCTCCGAAACCGTTTGCAGATAGCGGCGCACTTCTATCCCCGAGCCGTTATCAGCCACCGCTCGGTTTTGGAGGTTGGGCAACCGGGTGCCAGCGGCCGCCTGCATCTCACCGTGGCCCAACCTACCGTTGCGGTTCGCTCGCTCCCCGGGCTGGAAATTCGACTTTGGGTGGGACCTGACCCTCAGCCCGAAGACATCCAGACGGACTTCGATAATGACCATCCGCTCTTTACCGCCTGCCAGGCCCGTGCCGTCCTGGAAAATCTTCAAATCGCCCGGGCCCGTGGGGGCGATGAGCCAAAGACACTTCCTCGTGGGGCACTCGAAGCCTGGTTGGACCGCAATATCCGGCTGTTGGGAGGTTTCCCTTGGCTAGATCAGCTACACGCCCAGGCCGCCGTAGTGTCCGCTCGCTTTGGCTGGTCGCGCGAACAGGCAGAACTCGATAAACTGGTCGCCGCCCTGAAGGGACAAGCGCCCACGGTGCGCCTCAATTCCGACGTCGCCCGCGCTCGAGCCACGGGCAAACCTTACGATCCCGAGCGGCTCGATCTTTTCCGCGCTCTTCATGCCCGGCTTGCCGCCGCCTCCTTCCGCACCTTGCCCGCCCCACCCGAGACGGAGTTCGACAACCGCGCATTCTGGGAAGCGTATTTCTCCAACTTCATCGAAGGCACCAAATTCACTGTCGAGGAGGCCCAGGTGCTCGTCTATGACGCCGAAGCGGCAAGACGCTTGGAGTCCGAACGCCCGGACGATGCCCACGACGTTAAGGAAACATTCCGCCTGATCGCCGACCGTCACGTCAGCAGCGAAGTCGCTGGCAACGCCCCGCACTTCCTCGACCTGCTCAAGCGCCGTCATGCCCGTATGATGGCCAGTCGCCACTCGATCATGCCCGGGGTGTTCAAGCAGAAGAACAACGAGTTTGGGATCCGCACCTTTGTGGCTCCCGACCTGGTCGTTGAAACTTTGGTGCGTGCATGGGCTCTCAGTCAGACCCTTCCTGCCGGTCCTGCACGCGCACTGTTCCAGCTCTTCGCCATCGCTGAGATCCACCCCTTCAAGGATGGGAATGGCCGCATCTCGCGCCTCGGCATGAATGCCGAACTGGAGCATGTCGGAGCGGCTCGTCTCATTCTGCCCACCTCATTTCGTCTGGATTATTTGAGTGTGCTTGAAGCTCTCACCACGAAGCACAACCCCGAGCCCTTTGTCGCTTTTGCGCATAAGCTGATCGACCTCAACAGCCGCATGGTCTTCTCAACCTTCAAGGCATCTCACGATTACTTCCGTCAGACGGGAGCCCTCGACGACACCGCCAATAACTTCGGTGTGCTTCCGCTCTTGGGCGAAACTCCGCCCACGTCCGCTGGCGTTTGAATTCAAGCTCTTTCTCCCGCGGGGCGGCCCCACTCCCGCGCGCTTCGCGCGCGAACATCCAACGCCCAACGTCGAACATCCAACATCCAAAGTGGTGCGGCGGCCGTGCCGGCCGCCTGGCGTTCTTCTACTCATTCACCCTGAGCCTGTAGAAGGACCCTGAGCCTGTCGACGGGTCGAAGGGCTTCCCACTACGTCACCCCCAGCTCTGTTGCTCCGCGGCCTCTGCGAGCTCCTGTAACTACGTTTGTACGTTAAGCGGATGAGACGATCTTGCTTGGGTCGCTTTGACGGATCATACGGCCGGCGGTGGTGTCTGTCCTCATCACCATGATTGATCGCGTATCACTCCTTCACGCGGCCCTTGTGCTGGTGCTCGGTCTTGCCACAGGTGGTTACGTCTTCGCCAGTGAGGCGAACGAGAAAGCCGCGGCTGTCGCGGAAGCCTTGCAGGAGGTCGACAAAGAGTTGGCCGCCTTTGAGAAGCGGATGAATGATGAGGACTCGCCCGTCACGAAGGCCGCCATGAAAACGCGGTTTGTCGTGCTCAAACAACGACGCGCCGACCTCGAGAAACGCTTCACCCCCGAGCGCCATGCCGCCTTGCTGGCCGATCTGCGCAAGGAGGTGAATGTCACCGCCACCGACACCCCCGCCGTCGATCCCAACGAGGGGCGCGCGCGACGGACAGTCAAGCTGGAGGACGTCGTCCCATCGGTTGCCGAAACCTACCGGGCGGAAGCCCTCGCGGCCAAACAACGCGACGAACAATTTCACGCCGCACGCGCCGAGGAGCTTGCCTCACAACGCCGCATGGAGATCACCCGTCTCGACGCCGACCTCGCACGCCTCGCCGCCCAGATCGACTCCTCGACGGTGGGCGATCCGAACCGCCGGTCGGAACTTAATCTGCGGATGCGCGAATTGGAGAGCCAGAAGCGCCGCCTCGAAATGGCGCCGCAGCCAGCGGGCTTGGAGCAGTTGCGAATGGAGATCCAGCGCGAGACCGAGAAGACGCAGCGGTGACGCGCGCGCGCAGCGCGCGCGCGAACATCCAACGCCCAACATCGAACATCCAACCTCCAAGGTGGTGCGGCGGTCGTGTCGGCCGCCCTTCCGTTCGTCGCCAGACAAACTGAGGAATTTTCACAGGAGCTCGCAGAGAGCGCAGAGGCCCAAGCCCTCGGAAGGGGTTAACCACTAATCCACACTGATTATCGCTAATGGTGTAGGGGCGGCTGTCGTGTCGGCTGTCTGGAAGCCTCCGGGCCTCGAATGGCTGCGGCTGGAGAGAGAAGGCTCAGCCATGGTCGACGGAGCGGCGACACTCTTGTCGCCGAACCCGCAGACGGACGGCATGCGATCGCCCGTCCTGCATCAAACCCGGCGACATGAGTGTCGCCGCTCCTTTCAATCCTTGGATGTTGGATGTTCGGCATTGGATGTTGGATGTTCGGGCCGTAGAAACGGCCCGACCGGATTCTGCGGCAGCGCGCGCAGGCCCTCGACAACGATGGAGGCGTTGAGCACGGCGCCGTCCCAATTCGTGTGCACGGTGCGGTCGGCGAACAACGCGAGCACCGCCTCCTCGCCCAAGGTGTCGTAACGCGTGGCGATGCGTTCGTGCAGGTCGACGAAGGCCACGCCCTCCGCCTCGGCGACGGCGCGCGCCCAGGCGTCGTGGCGGTCCGGCGCGCGGGTGATGCGTCCGTCGGTCCAGCGGTTGCGCGGCACGAGTGAGCAGATCACGGGCGTGGCGCCGCGCTCGCGGATCTCCGCGACGAAGCTGCGCAGGTAGGCGCCGAAGGTGCGCACGGTCTCCTTGCCGTTCGGCGTGTCGCGCTCCTCGGTCTCGTCACCGATGCCGGACAGCGCGCCGCGCGCTCCGTTGTCGTTGTGGCCAAACTGCAGGAGCACCACATCGCCTTTCTTGATGAGCGGAAGGATCTCCGGCCAGTGCGTCGTGCGATACGTGCGCGCCCCCGTGCCGCCGACGGCGCGGTTCACCACATTGGCCCGCGCCGGATAGATGTGCGATTCGAACGGATCACCCCAGCCGAACTGCCCGTCGTAACCATTGCCGCGGCCGTTGCGCACGGTCGAGTCGCCGATGAGGAAGATCGTGGGCAGGGCCGGATCGGCCGCCTCCGGAAGGTTGAGCCACCGCCGGAAGACCGCCGGCTCGGCCCCGCGCTCGGGAGGCTGACGCGGCGCGGACACCATCGTCGGCGGCGCCGTCGGGACCGAGCGCCCTTGAAGCGACAGCAAGCGGATCAACGCCTGCTCGCGCAGGCCCTTCAGTCCGCTCACGGCAAGGTAGGCGTTGAGACGCGCGCCGTCCTCGCCGGTGTGCACGTGGTCGCGCGGGAAGTACGCGTTCACCGCAAGGTCGCCCAGTTTTTCGTAATAGTCGGCGATGAGCGTGGTGTGATCGACGAACGGCACCTTCTCGGCGGCGGCGACCTCGCGCGTCCATTGGGCAAAGTTGCCCGAACCGCGTTCAACGCGTCCGTCCTTCCAATAGTTGCGCACCGTGAGTGACATCAAGATCGGCGAGGCACCCTTCGCCCGCGTCTCCGCGATCATCTTCCGCAGATAGGCGCCGAAGGTGCGCACGGTCTCCCTCGCCTTTGTCGTCGGATGCTCGATCTCGCGCGTCTCCTCGCCGATCCCCGGCAGGGAGCCGCGCGCCGGCGGCGTGTCGATCGGTCCGCCGTCATTGTGCCCGAACTGGATCAGGACAAAGTCGCCGGGCTTCAGGTCGGCAACGAGGCGGTCCCAGCGGCCTTCGGAAACGAACGTGCGACTGCTGCGTCCACCGATGGCGCGGTTGGCAACGGTCACGCGCGCCGGATCGAAGTAGTCGGCGAAAGCCTTGCCCCAGCCCACTGCGACGGGATTGCCCGCCTGCGCGGTGGAATCGCCTGCGATGAAGATCGTGGGCTTTGCGGGCGCCGCGTCCGTGGTTGCGGAGGCGTCCTGGGCGACCACGGCCCCAGCCGCAAGGCCGAGCGCGCCGAGGCAGGTGAAGAGACGAGCAGGCAGGTTCATAAGGTGGGGGCGTTTCAGCGGGCGGAGACAAACGTCGTTGAAACAAATTGCCTGAGTAACGGCGCGTCTCCGGCGCGCGGACAGTCCCATTTCCCTGGGGCAACGAGCGAGCTTGGGTCGCAACTGTCGCCTATCCGGCCTATATCCCAGGCACGTTACACAGAGGACACGGAGCCCCTGGGAGGACGGACACTCCTGTCCGTCGGCTCGAGACGGCGCACGCCCGCGCAGAACCCCCAGGCTCATTGAACCGGCGGGCAACGCGGGCCGCCGCCCGATTACTCCGGCAGCGCGAGCGCGCCCGACGGCCCCGACTCTCCGTACGCGCCCAGCGCGGAGAGCGTGAACGAACGCGCACCCTCGGCGGCGTCGCCGAGGACGATGTAGCCCGGTTCGGCGCCATTCACCGTGTGTTCACCCGATGACCTTCCCGTCCAACGCACGCGATAACCCGTCGCCTTTGCGACCGGATTAAAACGCACCACGACCACGCCGTCGCCGCGCACCACGCCGAGCACAGTCGGTGTCGCGGGCGGACGTCCGCCATCGGGCACCACCGTCCGCTCTCCCGACCAGGCGCTGGGACCGAGACCAGCTACCTCGCGACGGAGCCGCAGAAAATACGTGCGGCCCGGCTCGAGTCCGTGCACCGCGAGCGCCCCTTTCTGCGCCACGGTCAGCGTCTGGTCATACGTCCCCGAGGCAGTGCCATACTCGAGGGTGAACGCTTCATCGTCGTGTTCGTTTGAATAACCCACCATGAAGCCGTCCGCGAGCGGTTCGACGTGATGGATGACGGGGGCGGAGGAGCCGGTTGCCACCGGAGCCGGCGCAGGCTCCGCACCGAGGGCCGTCGTGTGGACGACGTAGCCGAGAGGGTTGATCACGGTCGCGACCAAAGTCGCGTTCTCCGCGTTCGCCGGAACAGTCCCCAGCGGCACGCGCAACGGCGCGGCCCCCGGTGCGAGGTCCGGGAGCGCCTTCACCCCGCCCGCGACGGTTCGGCCATCCGGCCGCCGCCATTCCCACACGAGCCGGTGCGTGCGCAAGGTGTAGCTCGGAAACTCGTCGGGCCCCCGGGCCGTAATCATCGCATGGCCATCGACCACGCGCAGGTAGCGCAGCGGACTGTGCAGGCGGGCGATGTCACGGGCCGCTGCCTTGTCGCGGCGCCACAGGTCCACCACGCCCCACGACCGCAACTCGCCCGGAGCCGAGCCGCGGTAGTTGCTGCGATAGTCGTTGTAGGTCCACAACGACACGCCGATGAGGGAGGGGCGGTTGGCGAGCGACGCCCAGCGCTCCTCGAGTCCGTCGATGCG
>CAYOSX010000099.1:0-3082 GCA_964406745.1 uncultured Opitutus sp. | reverse complement strand
CTCGTTGCCCACGCTCCAGCCCACGATCGACGGGTGGTTGTAATCGCGCTCGATCATCTCGCGCAGCCACTGCTTCGTGCGCGGGTTGTCCTTGAACGCATTCGGATCCTTTTCGCCCCAAACGGGAATCTCGGTGAAGACCATGATGCCTTTCTCGTCCAGGTAATCGAGCAGGTTGGGCGCGGCGGGCGCGTGCATGATGCGCGTGAAGTTGCCGCCGTACCGTTTCATGCGGTCAATATCGAGGCGCACGAGGTGGTCCGGCTCCGTGTTGCCGTAGGCGCGGTGGTCGTGCACGCGGTTGAAGCCGACGAGACGCACCTTCTCGCCGTTGAGATAAAGGCCGTCCGGCTTCACCTCGACCGTGCGTACGCCAAAGCGATTGGTCCGTGTGTGCACCGCCTCGCCGCCCACACGCGCCTCCGTGGTCAGGCGGTACAAATGCGGCGTATCGAAATGCCAACGACGCACGTCCGCCGCAGCGAGACTGAACGAGGCCTGCCGGCGCACCGCTTCACCAGCGGGCACCTCGACCTGCAGGGTAGCCCCGCCCACGCGCCGCGCGTCGAAGAGGGCTTCGGCCACAAGATCAACCGTCGCGGGCGAGGCACCGTTGTTCTCCACCACGTAATCGAGATGGACCGTCGCAGTACCGGTGGTGAGATCGAGCTCGGGCCGCACATGCTGGCGCTGCACGCGCACGGCGTCGTTCGCAACCAGCTCGACGCTCCGGCTGATGCCGCCCCACGGCCACCAGGCTCCGCGTTTGTACGTGTTGTCGGCCATCACCGTGACCGTGTTCGGCGCGTCCCAGCGGACGAGGTCGGTGACATCGAACTCGAACGGCGTGTAGCCGCCCTCGTGGCGCCCGAGCACCTGTCCGTTGAGCATCACCTCGGACGTTTCGTAGACGGCATGGAAGAGCAGGCGCACCCGCTGGCCGCGCCAGGCCGCCGGAACGGAAAACTCACGCCGGTACCAGCCGCGCCCGACGTGCTGGCTGTAACGGTTGCGGGTGTCCCAGTTGCCCGGCACCGGCAGCGTGTCCCACTCGGACATCGGCCGGTCGAGCCGGCCCGCGTCGATCGTGAAGGCCCACGGTCCATCGAGGGACTGTCGTTCCTCGCCGGCAAAGGCGGAAAGCGTACTTATCACGAGGAGACCAACGGCAAGGCGAAGGAGGTTCAATTCAAAAAGAGTAGTTGAATACTAACGCAAAGACGCAAAGGCGCAGAGCTTCGGGAATGAGAACGGGCCTCGCCCCCACGGTGAAGGCGTGTTCGCCAATCGTGCACCCCTTGGCTCTTTGCGTCTCACCTTCTTTGCGCCTTTGCGTTTCTGCCGAACTGCCGCGTGCTGGTTCATGCGGAGGCAGAGGGCATGCGCCGCAGCCGCCAGATCAGGAAGATCGCGAGCGGGTGGGCGAACGCCATGATGAGGAAGGCAGGGGTGTAGGAGAAGTGCGTGACGAGTTTGCCGACGCCGGCGTTCATGAGCATGCCGCCCACCGCACTGCCCGCGGCGATCACCCCAAAGCAGGTGGCGAGTGAACGCTGCGGAATGACGTCGACCACGAGCGAGGTCAGGTTGATCAACCAGGTCATGTGCGCGAAGACGATGATCATGCCGAGCGCGAGCACGACGTAGAGGCCGTCGACCTGGGGCACGAGTGCAGACAGTGGAATGAGGCAGGCCATCACCAGCATCACGCGCAGGCGCGCGGCGGGCGGGGCGACCTGCTTCTTGATCAAGCGCCCGGAGAACCAGCCGCCTGCGAGAGCCCCAAAATCCGCCGCGAGGAAAATCACGAACGTGATCAAAGAGGTACTTCGCAAACCAGAACTGGTAAACGTACCACACGGGATCCGAGAGCAGGCGGGCAAACATCAGCAGCCAGACCTCGCGCCGGCGCAGGACGGCGCGCCAGCCCTCGGGCTTATGGTTCGTTCCGGGAGACGGCGCGTCCGGCAGCAGGGCCCGCTCGGAGTCGCGCAACAAGGGGTTCTCGCGCGGGCTCCGGTAGAGCCAGAGCCAGGGAATCAGCCAGAGAAACCCGGCCACGCCCGTTGCGACGAAGGCCATCTGCCAGCCGTAGCGCGTCGCGACCGCAACGATGATGAGCGGTGCAATCGTCGCCCCGACCGTCGCACCCAAGGTGTACAGGCCAATCGCAATGCCGCGTTCCTTCGCCGGAAACCATTCCGACACGGCCTTCGGCGCAGCCGTCCAGTTCCCGGCTTCGCCGAGTCCGAGCAGGAAGCGAAAGATGCCCAGCGATCCAAGCGAGCGCGCGAAGCCCGTAAGCAGGTTCGCCGCCGACCACCACGCCACGAACACCGCCAGCGAGGCCCGGACGCCGAAGCGATCGACGATCCGTCCCGAGAACAACATCGCCGCCGTGTAGGCGACGAGGAAGAGGTTCACCACGAGGGCGTAGTCCTCATTCGAAAGCGAAAGCTCGGCCTGGATCGTGGGCGCGAGGATCGAGAGCGTCTGCCGGTCGATGTAGTTGAGGACCGAGGCGAGGAAGAGCATCCCCGCAATCCACCAGCGCAGGTGAGGAATCTTCATGGCACGAGAGACGTTGCGTAGCAGCGGACCTCGAACAGGGCCGCGGGCACGTGTTGGGACGGATGCTCCAGTTCCAGGCGCAGCGTGCGAGTGCGGACCGGTTGGGCGAACACATGGACGTTGCGCGTTTCGTGGTTGTCCGCGCGGGTGGCAAGCACCGCTCCGGTCTCGCCGTCCACCAGGCGGTAACGTCGCACGCAGAACGGCATCTCGCGCTCCGGGTGCCCCCACAGGACGGATTCCATCGGGTGGTCAAAATCGGAGTCGAAGCCGAGTTCCACCCGCGCCACCGTCTGCGGTTCGTCCCAGGACAGGGTCAGGGCTGGCGCGGGATCATCCACCGCCGCGACCCAGGCGTTGGGATTCGACGTGGGGCGGGCGATACCGTTGATCACGTTGACGGCGCGGAAGACCGTGAGCGGTTCGGCGAGGCGCAGCGCAAGGTTGTGTCCGGCGGGACGGCGGCGCGGCTGCCAGAACTCGAACTGATCCACGCCGATATCCGCTGGCG
>CAYOSX010000098.1:5919-9697 GCA_964406745.1 uncultured Opitutus sp. | reverse complement strand
CGGCCGACCACCGACGCCGACGCGGACCTGTTCATCACGCTTTTCGATCAGCAACACGCGGCCGGACTCAGCTTCACCGAGGCGATGTTCGCCGCCTACACCGCGATCCTCGCTTCGCCCGGATTTGTTTTCCTCGACGAGGCCCCCGGCCCCCTCGACGACCACGCGCTCGCGACGCGCCTCGCCCTCTTCCTCTGGAACTCGGAGCCCGATGCCGCTCTGCGCACCCGCGCCGATCGCGGCGAGTTGCGGCAGCCCGCCGTCCTGCGCGCTGAGACCGAACGCATGCTCGAAGATCCCAGGTCACGGCGGTTCGTGGAAGCGTTCCTCGATTACTGGGTCGATCTGCGCAAGATGGAAGACACCACGCCTTCGACCACGTTGTACAACGACTACTACCTCGACGACGCGCTCACCGAGGCCACGGTGCTCGAGACCCAGCTCTACTTCGAGGACATGGTGCGCCGCAATCTGCCGGCCCGTCACGTGATCGATTCGGACTTCACCTTCCTCAACGAACGCCTCGCCCGCCACTATGATATCCCGGACGTAACCGGCGCCAAAATGCGGCGCGTCTCCCTTCCGCCCGAAAGCCCCCGCGGCGGCTTGCTCAAGGTCACCGCCAACGGCACCACCACCTCCCCCGTGCTTCGCGGGGTCTGGATCGTCGAGCGCATCCTTGGCATCCGCATTCCTCCTCCGCCACCCGTCCCGGCCGTCGAACCCGACATCCGCGGCGCCGTGACCATCCGTCAGCAACTCGCGAAGCACAGCGAAGACGCGAGCTGCGCCGCCTGCCACAGCAAGATGGATCCGCCCGGTTTCGCACTGGAGAGCTTCGACATCTTCGGCGGCTGGCGGGACAACTACCGCGCCGTCGCGGAGGACAAACCGGCGATCGAAGGCCGGGGCAAGAACGGTCAACCCTTCGAGTTTCACTACGGCCTGCCCGTCGACGCCGCCGGCGCACTCCCGGACGGACGGCCCTTTCACGACATCCGCGAATTCAAGAAGCTGCTGCTCGAGGACGACGTGCCCATTGCCCGAAACCTCGCCAGCCAGCTCATCGTGTACGCCACCGGCGCCCCGGTCCGTTTCAGCGACCGCCCTGCCGTTGAGCAGATTCTGCAGCGCTCCCAAGCCGACGCCTACGGCACCCGCACCCTCATTAACGAGATCGTGCAGAGCGACCTATTTAAGAATAAGTAGGTGATGGGTTAGGGGTGATGGGTCAGGGGTTATGGGTGATGGGTGATTGGGCGTTGCGGGGGGAGGTGCGACGCGCCACACGGATGCCATGCGTATCGTAGTTACTGGCGCGGCGGGGAGGATCGGTTCCGTCATCGCGCGCCACCTTGCTTCGCGTGGCCATGCAGTCATCGCGCTGGACCAACGCGGTGATCCCGCAGCAAGCCCGCCTGTTCGCGCCCACGATCTGCTGGATGCGTCCGCGACCACCGCGCTCTTCGCCGAAGCGCGGCCCGATGCCTTGGTGCACTTCGCCAACCATCCCAGTTCCTACTCGGCCCCCCAGGGTGTCGTCTACCGCGAGAATGTGGCGATGACCTGGAATACCTTCGAGGCCGCTTTGACCCACGGCGCGACGCGCTGCGTGTACGCGAGTTCGCTCCAGGCCATCACGGGAGGGCCGCGTGATGGAGAATCCTACGTCGATCCGATCCCAGCCTTTGCGTTGCCGGCCGATGGCACCGAGCCGGCCAATCCGGGCAACGCCTACGGCCTCTCCAAGGTGATTGGCGAGGAAACGCTGGCCCTCTGGTGTCGGCGCGACGGTGTATCCGGTGTTTCGTTACGTCTTCCGATGATCGCGCACGTCGGTGCACCCCCTCCCCCGTGGCTACTCTCCCGCGACTGGTCCCAGCCCCAACCCGAAGCCTGCGGATGGCTTCCGGCCGAGGCCGTGGCCGGCTTGGTCGCGGCCATCCTCGACACCTCGCTGCCGGGCCATCGCATTTACACCCCTTCCTGCCCCCTCCCTCCAGGCGCCCCGCCTGTCTCAGCCCTGCTCGCCGGCCCGTTCGCGAAGGCCGCGTTACGTCGCCCCGCCTCGAGCATTGCACAATTCTTCGACACGTCGCGGATCACCGCCGATGTCGGATGGACCCCGCCTCCCTATCCGGTGTCTTCCTCCCCATGATGCGTCCCCTCGGTTTCATCGTGGCAGCGTTGGCCGCCAGCGTCGTGCCGGCGCCGGCCGAGACCGCGGAGGACCTTCTGCGCCAGGGCCGCCTTCCGGAGGCCGAACGCGCCTTCACAGAGCGGATTCGCGTGCAGCCCGACGACGCCGAGGCCCATCACCAGCTGGGACGCCTCGCGCTCCGCAGACGCGAGTTTGGCCTGGCGATCCCGATGCTGGAGGCCGCGGTCAAACTCCGCCCGGAGAACGCCCTGTACCAGTTTCACTACGGAGCGGCGTCCGCCCAGCATGCCGACACACTGGGAAAGACATTCCGGGCCCTGGGCATGGGCCGCCGCGGCCGGGTGGCCATGGAACGTGCGGTCTCCCTCGAACCCGCGAACATCGAGTTCCAGCAAGGCCTCATCGAATTTTACGCCCGCGCCCCCGGCATCGCCGGCGGCAGCCTCGACAAGGCGCGCACCCAGGCGCAGGCCTTGCGTGAAAAGGATCCCCGCGCCGGGACGATCACACTCGCGATGGTCCACCTGCGGGCGAAGGACCCGGAAGCCGCCTTTGCGCTCTATTTCGGGTGGCTCAGCACCGCTCCCGACGACTATCAAATCCTTTACCTGGCCGGGCGCGCCGCGGCCGACACCGGCCTTCATCTCGACTACGGCATCGCCGCCTTGAGACGCTGCCTCACGTTACCCCCTCCTCCGCACGTCGTCGGCCACGCGACCGTCCACTATCACCTCGCGCGCGCCCTGCAGCAGCACGGTGACCTCGAGGCCGCGCGCGCGTCCTATCGCTCCGCCTTGGAATTGGCTCCGGAGTACGGTGCCGCAAGCGAAGCCTTGAAGGCAATGGATTGAAGGCGGACGAGCGTACCCGGAATTCAGATCTTAATGGTTAACAAATGAGCCCTTTGCGCCTTCTCCCGCTCCTCCGCATTACCCGCGTCGTCGCCTTCAGCTGCGTCGTCTCTCTTGCCTTCGCCTCGCGGGCAACAGGGGCGGAGCACTCATGGCAGCCTCCGGGAACCGTGGAGATCACTGAGCGCGTGGTCACGTTTATGCAGAGCGCTCCCGCTTCGGACAAAGACCATCTCACCTATGGCAACGCGATCCTGGGGGCGTTCTCCTCGCTCGAGAAGGCTGAGAATGTCGCCATCGAACGGGCGCAGGCGCTGGTCGGCCTGCTCGGGAAGGTCTTGACGGAAAGCGACCAGCTCAGCCTCGAGCAGATGCGCCGGCTTCAGGAAGCCTGCGAGCGCGTCGCGGATGCCCAGGAAAACGCCGCCCAAGCCTACGAACGCTTTCCCGCCGCCGCCACCGCCGCCGTCCATGCCGCAGACTTCAGCGACAGCGACACGGCACGCCAAGCGCTCGAAACGCTGCTCGCCGAATGCCGGCTGAGTTTCGCAGCCGCCTGGCACCGCGCGGATGCAGCCATGCATCGACGGATGGCCCACATGCTCGAGGAAGCACGCAACTCCGTCGCGCCCGACTTGGTGATCAGCCAGCTGTCCCGACCAAGAATCGAGGCGAACGTGCACAAGAAGCGTCTCGAGGCCGCCTTCAAACGCGGAGATCCCGTGGCTCCTTAGGCGTATTCATGCGGTGAGGAACCGCGAATGGA
>CAYOSX010000098.1:0-5819 GCA_964406745.1 uncultured Opitutus sp. | reverse complement strand
TGCGACCTCTGCGACCTCCTGTAAAATCCTGCCCGGCAACACCGCTCGAATCTCACCTCGCGATTCATGTCACAGGAGATCGCAGTGAACGCTGGCCGCGCACCCCCGCAAAAAAAAATCGCGCCTTGCGCAGCCCGCCGGGCCGCCCCAAAACCGGCGCCCTTTTTCATGGAAACCCGCGCCCTTTCTCTCGACTCCATCAATATCTACGGCGGCACGCAGGCCCGCATCAGCACCAACGACGACGCCATCGCGAGCTACGCCGATGAAATGGCCCAGGGAGCAGTCTTTCCTCCCATTGTCGTCTACTACGACGGCGCCACCCACTGGCTCGCCGATGGCTTTCACCGTTATCTCGCGGTCAAACGCAACGGCGGCGACACCATTGCTTCCGAGGTCCACGCCGGCGGTCGCACCGACGCCCTTCGGCATGCCCTCGGTGCCAACGTCACCAACGGCGTTTACCGCAATAACGCCGACAAGCGCAACGCCGTCGAGATCGCCCTCGAGGAGTGGCCCGATCTGGCCAACCCTGCCCTCGCCGAGATCTGTCGCGTTTCCCCTGAACTGGTCCGCAAATGCCGGGGCGAACTCGTGCAATCCGGCCGCCTCGGCCAGCGCGAAACGGTCACCGGTCGCGACGGCAAGGAATACCCCACCCAGATCCAGCGCCAGCCCCGCGGACAATCCGAGGGCCGCTCAAGCGATGGCGAAGGCGGCGGCGGTGGGGGTGGCGGAGGGAGCCGCGGCGCAAGCAATCCGCGTGACACCATCGGCGGCAGCAATTCCGAACTCGAGGCCGAGGCGCGCGCCATGATTCGCAAGGGCGAGATGAACCCGTTCGAGTTGCCCACGATCTTTTCCGCCACCGCGAACGATTACGCGGAAACCGTGATCAACCTGCTCACGACGATGAAACGCGACGATCCCAAGCGCACCGAGGGACTGCTGCGCATCCGCCACTGGATCGACAAGGCCCTCGGCGGCGAATAACACCCAGCGGGGACACGGGCGAATGCCTGTGTCACGTATGCGACGCCGCCAGCGCGGCGTGCGCCTCGGCGACGGCGAGATATTTTTCGGCCCAACCGCGCAGCCCCGCCTGCTCCTCCGCGCTCAGCACCCGCACCACCCGTCCCGGCGTTCCCACAACCATCGAGCCGTCGGGAACCACCGTGCGGGGCGTCACCACCGCCCCCGCCGCGATCAGGCAGCGATCGCCGATCCGCGCGCCGTCGAGGATCGTCGCGCCCATGCCGATCAGGCATTCGTTTCCAATCGTGCAGGCATGCACAATCGCCCCGTGGCCGATCGTACACCAGTCGCCAACAATCGCGTCGAGATCGTCCGCGAGATGAACGATTGCGTTGTCCTGCACATTCGTCCCCTCCCCAATCTCGATGCGCGCAATGTCCCCGCGGAGCACGGCGCCGTAGAACACGCTGCTGCGCGGCTTGAGCACAACGTCTCCCACCACCGTCGCGTTGGCGGCCACAAACAGCGCCGTGGCGGTGTCCGGTGTCTTCGTCAGGTGGCGGGCGAGGCGCGCATGCACATCCATGAACCTACGCGTACCTTCGCGACCGCCGACAGCCAAGCCTTATGCATCCCGGTCGTCGCCCCGCCTGCCGCCGCCAAACCACACCAGCCAGCCGAGCCCGATGGCAAGACCGAGAACCAGCACGCCGGCCAGACAACCGGCGACGAGGGCGAAGTGATAAAGAGTGGCAATCATGATGACCCCCTCCGTAGACGCGTATTTCGCAAAGAAGTTTCTCGCGCGCACACATTTCGCATCAAAGCTGCTCGCACTCCTTCGCATGGAAACGCTTACGCATCTCTGGCGCGGCCTGATCGGGATCACCGCTTTCGTCGCCGTGGCCGCCTTGTTCAGCACCAACCGGCGACGGATCCCTTGGAGGGTCGTCGGCATTGGCCTCGCCCTCCAGGTCGCGATCGGGTGGCTGGTGCTGTACGCGCGGCCAGTGCGCATGCTCTTCGATGCGGTCGGCGCCTTCTTCGTCACACTGCTCAGCTTCACCAACGAGGGCACCGCGCTCGTCTTCGGCTGGTTGAACACCATCGCGGGCGGCAACATCGAGGGCCTTTCCTTCACGCAGGGCGGACCGATCTTCGTCATCTCCGTTCTCCCCACCATCATCTTCTTCGCCGCGTTCACGTCCCTGCTCTACCGTCTCGGCGTCCTCCAGGTCGTCGTCTACGGCTTCGCCTGGTTCATGTCGAAAACCCTCCGCCTGTCGGGCGCGGAAACCCTCAGCGCCTCGGCCAACATCTTCGTCGGACAGACCGAGGCCCCGCTGCTCATCAAACCCTACCTCGATCGCATGACGCGCTCCGAGCTGCTCGCCATCATGGTCGGCGGCATGTCCACCATCGCCGGCGGCGTCATGGCCGTCTACATCGTCCTCCTCGGTGGCAACGATCCGGCCGAGCAGGTGCGCTGGGCCACCCATCTGCTCACCGCCTCCGTGCTCTCCGCGCCGGCGGCGCTGATCGTTGCGAAAATCCTGCTCCCGCAGGAAGAGCCCGTCGACACCACCCTCGCCCTCAACGTCGAAAAACCGGGGGCCAACCTGCTCGACGCCATCTGCCTCGGCACGACGGATGGCATCAAGCTCGCCGTCAACGTCGGCGGCATGCTCATCGTCTTCACCGCCCTCGTCGCCCTCGTCAACTGGACCCTTGCCAACTGGATCGGCGGCTGGACCGGCCTCAACACGTGGATCGCCGGCGTCACCGACAACCGCTACGATTCCCTCTCGCTCCAGTTCTTCTTCGGCATGCTCGGCGCCCCGCTCGCCTGGCTCATGGGCGTCGACAGCGGCAACCTCATCACGGCCGGACAGCTCCTCGGCGAAAAGACCGTGCTCAACGAGTTCTACGCCTACTTCACAATGAACCGGCTCCAGACCCAGGGCGTGCTCACCGACGAGCGTACGCGCATGATCATGACCTACGCGCTCTGCGGTTTTTCCAACATCGTCTCGATTGGCATCCAGATCGGCGGCATCGGCGCCCTCGCTCCCGAGAAACGCAGCGAACTTGCCAAACTCGGCTGGCGCGCCTTGCTCGGCGGCAGCCTCGCCTGTTTCCTCACCGCGAGTGTCGCGGCCATGCTGACGTAACCCGTCGACCGCCTACACCGCAGCCCACACGGTCCATCCGTAACACGTGAGCGCGAGCAGGATCGAAAGAAAGGTCCCCACGATCACGTACTCGGCGAAGGCCTGATCGTCCTCCATCCGCCGGAAGCGCGCCAGCGCCTTCACCGCCACGATCACCGGCACCGCCAGCGTGTGTCCGCCGACAAGGAACACGTACACGAGCAGCCGCTCCAGCGCCCCGATCACGCGGCCGTTGCCTGTCTCATCCCGGTTCTTCTCCTCCTCCCGCGTCATCGTCGATTTCAGGCGTTGGAAAAACCAGCGCACGAAGACGTTGCTCTCCTTGGTCGCCAGCAGCGCACCGGCCGCCCAGATCCACGCCACTTCAGGGATCATCGTGTGCACCGTAGCCAACCATGCCGGCGGCGCGATCATCCCGCACCACACCAAAGAGGGCGCCACAAAGGCCACGAGCAGCCAAAGGCGCACACCGGACGCCTCCCGCCCGGCGGCCATCCGTCCTTCGTAGGCCATCAGCATGATCACCGGCAGCGCCACCTGACTGAGCGTCAGCAGCGCCCAGTCCCAGCTCGCCTCGAAAAACAAACAACAGAGGAGACCTTGCACGCCCCCCAGCACGGCCGGCGCCCAGCGACGGCACGCCCTCGCCTCGGGCAGCAACAGCCATCGCACCAGCAACAAAAGCGTGAAGAGAAACGGGAAGGCAGTTCCGGCCATGGGAACCTCAGCTCTTGCCGGTCAAAGCCCGCCCTAGCAATGTTTCCTCACGCCGAAGCAGGTCCGCCCACGATTCCAGCCGGCCCGCGTGGATGTTCTTGTAGACGGCCGGCTCCGAGATCCCGAGCTCCTCCGCCAGCTGCGCCACCGGCTTGCCCTCGAGCACGCCCAGCAGGATTGCCCAGCGGTTCACCTTCCACCCTTCGGTCCAGGAGGAAACGAGATCGAGCAAGGCTTCCCGCGTCCTCACGTCGCCCGGAAGGTCGCCCGCGAGCGAAAAGCGCCCGCCCGTCTGCTTCAGCCGTTCAATCCGCTCCCGCGCGAGGTGAAACGCCGGCCCGTCCATGCCCAGCGCCTGCCGCGGATTGATCGCCGTGGAAATCCGGCCCAGCGCCACCGAGAACCGCACCTCCACCGGCAGGCACTCGGCGCGGATTCTCACAAGATCACTAAACACCCCCTCCGCCCGGCGATAGACCGCCTGAAACTCGTCACCCAGGGTCAGCGTGTACGGTGACGCGAGGGCGGTCTGGCCGGACGAAACCGCTGCCAGCAGCGTCTCCAGCTTCCGCTGAAACGTCGCCCGCGCCTTCAGGGCGCGCGAGCCAACCACGTCACCAATCACCACCAGGTAGCGCACGGAGAACGACCGTACCCTAAACCATTATGGTTTCAATTCTATTTTTTAAACCATTTTGGTTATCTTTTGCCAATCTTAACCTTTTTGGCTATACAGAAGCAGGACGACCTTCGCGACCAGGATGAGCCCGGCGATGCCCGCAAGCTCCCGCCACGACGAACAGCGTCTGGTTGCCATCCCAACTAACCACCATGTCCGGTTGATACTCGGCAGTATCAGGGAGCCCGCGACGTAGCTCCACGTGAGTCCGCCGCCGGCTTACGCCTCGATCAAGGCGACCGCCATCTCGTTGTACGGGGTCGCAATGCCGTGCTTCCTCCCCAGACGCACGACCACGCCGTTGCGGGCATCAATCTCCGTCCGACGACCAGCCAGCCGGTCCGCGAGGAGCGAGTTCACCCCTTCGGCCGGTGCCCGCCGTCCGCCCGCGAGCACGTCTTCCACCAGCGACTCCTCGAGCAGGGCGCCTTCCGCACGGCCCACCGCGATCACTTCGCGCACGAGACCGCGCACGACCTCGCCGATCGCCTCGTCCCGCATCACGCCGTTGGGTTTCAAGGTCAGCCCCGAGACCACGCCGGCGGCATTGATGCAGAGTTTCTTCCACGCCGCCGTTTTCAAATCAGTCGACACGACCACGTCCGCCGTACTCCCCGAGAACAGCGCGGCGAAGGCCCGACCATCAGCGTCGTCCGCCACCGTCATGCGTCCCGGCCCACACTGCCGCACGTCCGTCGGTGAATCGCGTTCCGCCGGACAATCCACGATCACAGGAACGAGGCGCTCCGGTGGCAGAATCCCCGCGAACCGTTCGCGATGCTCCACCCCATTCTGAAGGATCGCCGCCCGGCCTCCCCCAGCGCACAGCCGCTCGAGCCACCGGCCCGCCGCCACGGAGTCATAGGCCTTCGTGCACACCAAGGCCCACTCCACCGGCCCCACGGCGGCGGGATCCGTCACCGCGTGAATGTCCGGCTCAACCACCTGTCCGCCCTGCATCGTCACGCGCAAACGCTCCAACGGCCGCCGCGCGCACACGGTCACACGCTCCGCCCCGGCCTGATGCAGCCACGCCACCACCACTCCTCCGACCGCCCCGGGCCCCACCAACGCAATTGTCGCCATGCCCAAGCTTTCAACCCTCGCCCCGCCCGCGTCGACCCGAAAGCCCCGTGTGACCGAGTTGTAGCCGCGGCCGTGCCGGCCGCGTGACGGACGGTCCACGCACGCCCCTCCCCGAGCGGGCGACACCAAACCCATGTAGCGACGGCTGTCCCCAGCCGTCTGGTTCGAGCGCAACCATCCCACTTCCCCAA
>CAYOSX010000097.1:0-9830 GCA_964406745.1 uncultured Opitutus sp. | reverse complement strand
AACCGGACCTCACACGCTATGCCTCCGGCGGAGGATGGCGGAGGTCAACCGACTCGACACCGGCCTGGGAGATCCACGTGGCGGTTTGGTTGGCCAGGTCGATTTCGATCACTGCAGGCGGTGCGCCGCTGGTGCGGCCGGCGTTGAAGATCCACGTTTCCCCAAGGCGGGACGCCCAGGTGCCGCCCGAGCGAAAGGGCGAGTCGTGGATGTGCCCGGAGAAAACGAGGCTGGGCTTCAGCTCGCGGATGGCGTCCGTGAGAAAGGGATCACCGTGAAACGCTTTGCCAGTCCAGCTCACACCCAGTTTGTCCGGCGGGGCATGGTGGACCCAGATCCATCCGTCGGTGACGAGGGCGCGTTCTCGTTCGAGAAACGCCTGCATGGCCGACCGCGTCGCGGGGCCGTCCCACCAAGGGCATACGGAGACTCGATACGCTCCGAGATCGAGCCCTGAACCATCGACCGTCAACCCTTCGGCGCGGACGCGCAGCAGCCATCGCGCAATGTACTCCTGGTCGACGGTGGCCTCGTCGCCGTCGTGGTTGCCTGAGCAGACGAACAGACGGGTGCGCGACGCCAGCGATCGTAGGTATTTTGCAACGACGGTGATCTGGGCGTCGAGGTCCAGATGGCCGGCTATATCGAGCAAGTCCCCGGCAATGATGACGCCGTCAAATCGCTCGGCTTGCATCGCTATCCAGTCGAATTGAGGCAGCCCGAAGTGGAGATCTGAAACAGCCAGCAGCTTCATGGGGTGGTGACCTTGCCAAGCCTTTAGCGTGCCACGGAATGCGTCAGGGCCCATTCTGCGGCAATCCTGTCCACGTTCGACCACCTGACCCGTCACTCCGCGCGGCGGAGCGACGGGCAACCGGTCTTGCGGGACCGGTTAATTCCGGCCGCCTTGGCCTTCGCCCGCCGGCGTCGCCAGGTCCTTGGCCTGATAGAAGCCCACTTGGTCGGTTGTGGCGGCGCGGACACGGGAGACATCCTCGGCAGTCACGGGCCGGGAGTTGTTGCCAAAGGAGTTGCGTACGTAGGTCACGACCGCCGCGATCTCGGCGTCATTCAACATTCCGCCGAAACCGGGCATGGGAGGCGTAAGGTTGGCGGCATAGGTCACGTCGTTGACGGTGATCTCGCCCATGAGCCCGTGGAGAACAATCTTGATGACGCGGTCCGCCGGGCCGTTGACCCACTCGGTGCGCGCGAGCGGCGGGTAGATCCCGGCGACGCCCTGGCCCTCGCTTTGATGGCAGGTGGTGCAATGACCATCGCGCGAGTAGATCTCACGGCCGGTGGCCCAGATCTTCGCGCCGTCATCGCCGAGGCGGTTGACGACGTTCTTGGGAATCGCACCGGAGACGGCGACGTCGAACATGCCAAACTTGAGATCGCGTTCGAGGTAGTCGCGAGCGGTGGCGTTATTGGCGACGTTGAGCGAACCGGAGGAAACCAGGGCCTGCACGGTCGGCTTCAGCGGTATCATCGTGTAGATCGCTGCGTTCTCCATCCAGCGATCCAGCGGTTTGTTCAGGGCTTCCACCAGAATACGGGCACCGGATTCTCCGCCAATCCACGACGCGGCGACGATGGCCTCGAGGCGGACACGGCCATGGTCGTCTCCCGCAGCGCGGAGCAGGAGGTCGAGGTGGTTCGGCACCTTGCGGAATTCGTGGCGGAGCACGCGGGTGGCCGCGGCGCGAAGGTGATGGGACTTGCCCGTGAGGGCGCGTTCAAGCAGACCCAGGTCGAGGCGGTTTTGCCCCCAGGTCACCCACAGGCCCTCGAGCAGGTGGCGCTCATAGTTGGGATCGTCGGCGTCGAGAGAGGCCACCCACGCTCGGGTGGCGGCGAGAACTTCGCCCGCGGGCCGGCCGCGCAGTTCGCGGTGTGTGCGGTAACGGGTGCGATATTCGGGCGACTTCAGGTTCTCGAGCAGCGTGGCAACCGGTGCCTCTGCGATGACGGCGGGCTTTACGAGCGCCCGCGAAGGATAAATGACGCGGTAGATCCGGCCGTGGTCGTGGTCACGATTTGGATCGCGTGCGTTGTGTTGCATGTGACCGACGAGCGGATTGTGCCAGTCGAGGATGAAGAGCGACCCGTCGGGCCCGAACTCGAGATCAACGGGCCGGTAATTGGGATCGGAGGACGCCACGAGGTCCTGGCGGTGGTCGCCGCGAAATCCGGAACCATCCTCGCGCATGGCGTGCTGCTTGGTGCCGAGGAACCCGATGGTGTTGTTGAGAAGGAAATCGCCCTGGACCTCGTCGGGGAAGTGCCGGCTCGAGATGAACTCGGTGCCCGAGGTCGGCCGCACGCGGTGTTCGGTGAACATGATCTCCTCGGGGTACTCGATGCCGAAGGGCAGCTTCAGCGAGAGGGGGAGCATCCAGAGGTTGTTTCCGGAGGAGGCGTCAGCGATGAAGTTCTGTCCCCAATCGTCGAATGAAATGCCCCATGGGTTATTGTAATCGTACTGACTGAAACGTTCGAGGCGCCAGTTCCTGGGGTCGAAACGGAAAACGCCGCCGTCATTGCAACGGACCGGACCGTACGGCGTCTCGACCTGCGAATGGAGGAACCGTCCCTCGGAGAGGTAAATCGCGCCTCGGGCGTCGGACGTGTAGGCGCTGATCGCGTGGTGGGAGTCATGCGAATCGAAACCGTGAAGGAGGATGTCCATCTGGTCGGCCTGGTCGTCACCGTTGGTGTCGCGCAGGAGAACGAGGTTGGGCTGTTGCGTGAGGTACACGCCTTCGGGGGCGAGCTCGAAGCCGATCGGAAGGTGCAGGCCGCGGGCGAAGATGGTCTGCTTGTCAGCCCGCCCGTCCTTGTCGGTGTCCTCAAAGATGATCAGCTTGTCGTCAGGAAGTGGGTCGCCGGGTCGGTAGTGCGGATAACTCGACATGACGGCGACCCAGAGGCGTCCCCGGTTGTCGAAGGTCATCTGCACGGGATTCTTGAGGTCTGGGAAGTCGCTCTCGGCGGCGAAGAGTTCGATTTTGAACCCTTCGGGTACGGTGAACGTCTGCACGGCGGTTTCGCGTTCGAGGAACTGGATGGGCCGTTGGAAGTTCGTCTCGACGGGCGGCAGCTGGTAGGTGCCGCTGTCGTCGACGGCCACATCGGTGCGGTTCTCGGAGGCCATCGTCCAGATCTTCGCGTCGCGCAGGAGCGTCATCTCGCGGATCTTCAGGATCTCGTGCGGATAGTTGATGTTGCCGAAGGGGCGATGGCGGCGGCCGTAGACGTGGACGCCATTGATCATTCGGTAGTCATTCAGCCAATACCAGCTCTTCTCATTCACGGCGGCACGGAGCGCCTCCGGGTCGACTCGGGAAACCGGTGCGCCGGGTCCGTAGAGATGCTCGACGAGGACGGGTGCGAGCTTGCGATAACCGGCCTCGCTCAGGTGGGCGCCGTTGATGGTGAGCGGCTGCTGCGTCTCGGCGTACCAGGTGCGGGTCAGGCTGAAGAGATCGATGAAGCCGACGCCCTTGGTGGCAGCGACGTCGCGCATGACGGCCGTGTACCGTTCGAGGCGGGTGTTTTCCACCCGGCCGTCGGGCAGGTCCTGGGAACTGGAGAGGTCCTCGAAGGCGATGGGGGAAACCAGCACCAGGCGGGGGGGGCGGCGTCCGTTGTAGGGCTGGCCGAGCGTGTGATCGACGAACGCGGAAAGTTCGCCGGCGAATTTGTCGACACCTTCGAGGCCGTCGAATGATTCATTGAAACCGAAGAAGGCGAGAATGGTGTCGGCGCCCACCTGCGTCAGCCACTCGTCTTCGCTCGGAAGGTGTCCCTGCCCGAGGTGCTGGGCGTATTCTGGGCGGTGTTTCTCGCCGCCGGGGAAAGCCCACTGGTTTGGACGACTGGCGCGCGGACGGTACGCAGGGGTGTCGCCCGAGTGGCCCATGTTGCGCACCGTGATCTGGCGGTCGGGAAAGCGGAGGTGGAGCTGGGTCTCGAAGTGTCCGTAATATTGCATCCGCTCGGCGAGCGCGTTTCCGATGAGCACGATGCGCTCGCCTTCGGAGGGGGCGGGAAGCGGCAGGGCGGCGCGTAACGCGGGCGCTGCGGCGAGCAACGCGACAAAGAACAATCCGGCAGGGGGGAGCCGGCGGAGAACAGCGAGGGCGGTCTTGGTCATGGAGGGCAATCGAGGGTAAACTGCGGCGTTGAAAACGAAACGCGGGGTGAGGGAGGAGAGAATGGGCCAGGCTGGTCCGTCGCAACCGTGCGCAAGGCCGGACGCGGATCTATCCGGCTTTCATCGTTAATTTAGTGAAGGCACATGGTTCGCGGGAAACGAGGGGAATTGGGGCCGAGTGGTCCTGCGCGCCCCGAGGTGAACAAAGGCATCACTCTAGTGGGCGAGCAGCCAGTCGCGAACGCGCGGATTGAAATCGTTGATGCGTTCCCAATGGAAGGCGTGGCCGGCTTCGGGGTAAAGGTGCAGGTTGGCCATGGGCAGGGCGCCGGCGACTTCGCGCGCCATCCATGCCGGCGTGAAGATATCCGCCTCGGCGCCGATGACGAGGGCCGGCGCCGTGATCGTGGGCAGGTCGGCGAGCACATCGTGATCGACACAGGCGGCGGCCTGGGCTTCGAGACCGTGGAGGGGCTGCGGCTCGGGATTGAGGGCGGCCTCGCGCAGGCCGGCTTGGAGGTCGGCGAAGGAGGCGTCGTTGTCCCACGTGCCCTTCGTGAAGATGAGCAACTGCACATAGTGGAGAAACTCCTCCGGTCGCAGGCGGGCCTTCAACGTGGACAGGTGCGCAAAGATGCCGCGTGCGTACCGGTCGCAACGCGCCCAAGGGCACATGAGGACAAGCGAGCGGACGAGGCCCGGGTGGCGCAGGGCGAGCTGCTGGGCGATGGTGCTGCCCATCGAGCAGCCGACGACCCGCACGGGCCCGGTGCCGAGGTTCTCGAGAAGGCCAGCCATGTCGTCGGCCATCATCGCCGTCGTGTAGGGGCCGGCGGGTTTCGAGGTGCGGCCGACACCGCGGTTGTCGGGCATCAGGCAGCGGAAATGCTCGCGCCAGCATTCGGCGTGTTGAGCCCAGACGGAACCGGGGGCGGTGATCCCCATCAGCAGAAGCAGGGGTTCGCCGGAACCCTCCTCTTCGTAGTGGATGTCGATGCCGTTGGCGTGGACGAGGGGCATGGCTGGGGAGGTCAGTCGAGTTTGCTCAGGCTGGGCAGCAGCGTTTCACGGATCCAACGTCCATCGTGGAGAGTGACACCGTCGGGATCATCGAGCGCTTCCTTCCCTTCGTCCTCGCAAATGACCCAGCCCTTGAATCCCTCGGCGCAGAGCCAGCGCGTGATGTCGGCAAAATCGACCTTGCCCTTGCCCATGAGGCAGAATTCCGGGTCGCCGTCCCAATCCTTGAAATGCACGAGGTTGATGAGCTCACGGTAGCGCGTCATAATCTCGATCGGTTCCATCCCGCCATTGGCAATGTGGCCCACGTCGGGCGTCCAGCCGGTGACGGTCGCATCCAGATTCTCGAGCACCGCCGCATAATCCTCGGCGGTCCGGATAATCGATCCGTGGGGTGAATTGGGATGAAACGTACAGGGTACGCCGGCCTCGGCGGCGCGGCGCGAGACGGCGTTCACATTGGACACGAGGTGACGGCGACGCGCCTCGAGATCGTGCCGGCCCGTTGGCAATTGCACCGTGCAGAGCAGGGAGCCCGGGAATTGTTTGAGCAGGTCAATGCAGGCGTCCGCCTGGCGGCGTTCCTCGTCGGTTTCTCCTGAAAGGTTCCACGGTTGACCGAAGGCAAGGGCGACGAGCTCGATCCGATTGCGTTCGAGGTGCTCACGGAGGAGCGCTGCGTCGGACAGGTCGCCCATCCACGAGAAGATGGGCTCGATGCCGGCGAAACCGGCCCGGGCCGAGACTTCGATCATGTGGGCAAGGCGGTTTGCATGCGTGCGACCGGAGTCGTTCATGAACCAGGTGTAGCATTCGGCGCCGAAGCGGAAGGGGAGCTTTTGCATCAGGGAGAGATCGAAACGTTTTCGGGCCAGGTCGCCGGCAACGGAACCGCATCGAAAGGCGCGGGGGCCTTGCCGAGGGCGAGGTCGGACGGACGCAGGTTGCGCTTTTTGTAGGCGTCTTCGCCCCGCACGAAACCAAAGAACGTCGGGCGGTAGGGATCGACCACGCGGACGTCGGCCCGGGCGGGGACCTCAAGCCCGGTCAGATGATAAGCCGCGTTGACGACGAGCCTGCGAAGGTCCTCATCGAGAAAATCGACCGCCGCGCCCATCGTAGTGGTGAAGGCCCGGCCTGGTTTTCCGCCGGGCACCTGGTAATCGCGGAGCCAGGCCAGCGGCATCATGGGCGCGTTTTTTGCCCCCTCGACGGCGGGCGAATCGGGTTCGAGGGTGGCGGTGACTGCGCCGCGAAGCAGAATCGTCGCCTCAGGATTCAGGTTGGCCACGGTGTAGACGTCACTCGGGCCGTAGATGGTGCCGACGCCGCGCAGCACCGGGTGATCAGCCTGCTCCGGCTCAATGACGCCACGCGCACCCTCGACCAGATGACGACCGTGATGGGCGACCCACTTTTCGCCGAGGACGTTCAGGCCGAAATCACGCCAGACAATGCCGTCGGTCTCGGCGTCGCCCGTGAAGGCATGGGTTGCCGTACGCAGCCCGATGACGGGCTTGCCCGCTTGAAGGTAGGTCGCGATGGGGCGCAGCTGCTCCTGAGGCAGGCGCCGGAAACGGGTCGCGATGATCATGAGATCGGCGTCGGCGAGCGCCTCGAGCCCGGGTATATTGGACTGATGATTGCTGTCGATCAGGCCGGTTGCCGGGTCGATGGCGAACAAGACGATGCAATCAAAGCCATGGCGTTGACTGAGGACCTTCCCGAGCATGGGCAGGGCTTCCTCGGAACGATATTCCTCGTCGCCTGAGATGAGGACGATCGTACGCCCTTTGCCCGGGCCCTCTCGGCCTTCGAAATGAAGCATGGTGTCGGCAGGGGCGGCGAAGGCGAGGGCGGCAGCGGCGAAGCCGCTCAAAAGGACAAGGTAGCGTGAAAACATGGAGGGTAGGCTGGCACGAGACAGACGCGTGGGTGGGGCTGGACGTGCAAACGATAACAGAAGCGGAGCCCGGAGTATTGTCTAATTCGGACGATTCTTGTGAAAAATCAACCCGCCGGCACGGGACGCGCCGGAGTCCTCGTCCCGGTGAAAAATAAGTGGGCTAGAACGTCGCCAGCTCGATCTCGATCCGGAAGCGGAAGGAGCTTTCGCGGCGAAGGCCGCGGAAGTATGAGGCCTCGTACTGGACCCACCACAGGTTGCCGATGGTCTGGCGGATGCCGAACGTGCGCTCGACGAAGCGGTCCTGGCGGCGATCATAATGCAGCTCGGTGAGCGCCTGCCAGACCTCGTTGAACCGGTAGCGGTAATCGAGCACGTACTCTTCGATCTCGCCGCGCAGGTAATGGGTGCCGAGGCGCACGGCGTGGACGTCGCCGTCGTTGAGCATCAGGCCGGTGTTCAACTCGCCCAGCTTTCCGTCGTACGGGTCGAGGCTCTGGTAAATATCGAACTCCAGCCACGGCGCCGGGGTCAACCGGAGCTCCGCGTGGACGGCCGAGAAATCGCGCTCCCCGGGTTGTTTGTCGAAACGAAGGTCGGCGGCGAGGTTGAACGAGACGAGGTCACGCGAGCCATAGGCGGGATCCCGGGTCTGCAATGTATTGTCGAGCCCGATACGCAGGGTGTTCGTCTTCCGAAGGTCGTCGATGTTGCGCTGGTCACCCAGCCCGAAGGGTTCCAGGTAGGTGGTGAAGGCGCGACGGTCGATGGAGGGAATGTAGGGGCGCCCGCGGTCTCCTTGGGGAATGTAGCGGTAGCCCAGCCGGGGGGTGATCAGGTGTCTGAGGCCATCGATGCCCCAGCGTTCGTTGCGGTAGGCGTAGAGACCGCTCGCGCGCAGCTCGGCGTCGAAACCCAGCTCGCCAAGGGTGCGCGTGTAATCATCCCGGCCACCGAGGGCGCGGGCGTAATGGGTGACCCGGCCGCCGGCGAGGGCCTGGAAAGAAAACCAGTCGCGCGGCGTGAAGGTGCGGGTGAGGCCGTAGTAGGCGTCGTAACGGTCGCTTCGCAACGTGGGTGCGTTGAACGGATCGTCCTCGCGGAGCAGGGCGACGCCGGCCTGGGCGCGTTGATGGATGCCCGCGGCCAGCGGCGTGGGCAGAAGGTCGAAGCGAAGCTCGGGGAGACGCTGCTGGACGCGATGGTAGCGGTTGGGATGGAGCCGGCTGAACAGCGACAGGCTGTAGTTGTCCGCCGCGTACACGGCCTCGAGGAAGCTGTCGGGCGTCTGCACACGATTGAATTCACGCGAGCGAAAGTCGCGGGTCACCTCGGAGTCGCTCCAGTAGTTGACCTCGCCGAAGAGCGTCGTGCGCGGGGAGAGGCGCTGCTGGTGTTCCCACCGGACGAAGCCGCGGTCCTTGGGAACGGGGCGTCCGAGAATGTCTTCGAAACGGTCGCCGTTGTCACGGATGTAGCCGGACCGCAGGGTGCCGCGCCCTCCGCGGTCGTCGTCGCCGAAGCTGTAATTGGCGGCGGGGCCGATCAACACGCCGCGATTGGAGTAGAGGCCGAGCTCCGCTCCGGCCCGGAGATTGGAGCGGATGGGGAGCAGGTAGCCGATGGTCGCGTGCAGCCCGAGCGTGGAGCGATAGCCGCCATTGAGCGTGAGTTCCTTTGCGGGGGCGCCTCCGAGCGGACGGGTGAAGGAGGGCAGGGCGAAGGGCTGAAACATGCCGATGCCCAGGCGCACGCGTTCGGCGCGGATCTCCTCGCCCTCGACGTACTCGAGCGAGGCGGCACGAAGCGTCGGTGCGAAGGGACCGGGTTTGTCGTAGACGAACATGGCGTTCGTCAGGGTCATGCGGGCAGGCGTGCCCTCGGCGCGCGCCGCGGTGAAGTAGGCCTTGCCCTGTCCAAACCTCAGGTCGGTGAGCTCGAAACGCTCTTCCTGCAAATTGTAAACCGCAACGCTCGCGAGCATGAGGCGGGCGCCGTGACGCACGCGGACTTCCCCTCGGGCAACCGCTTGATGCAGACGGTCGTTGTAAACCATCTCTTCCGCCTCGAGCACGGCGCCTTGATAGGCGAGGCGCACGTTGCCCTTCGCCGTGGCGACACCGGTGCCGAAATCGTAGACGGTTTCGTCGGCACGGAATTCAGTCCCCGGCAGGAAACGCTGGGCCATCGCGAGGCGTGGCAGCCCAAGGGCAAGGACGAGGAGCGTCAGGAGGAATCGGAACACGATGCGCGGGAGCAAAGGCGGGGGGCTCATGGGTGGCAAGCGATCAGACCGCACGGAACCGCAGCGGTTGGCCCACTTTTCGCTTTTCCGTGCCTTCAGCGGAGCGCAACGTCTCTGTCACGCAACCATGGCCAAATCCCGTTCGTCCACCGCCTTGAAAGAAATGGCCCATCTGCGGGCCGAGATCCGGTCCCTGGGGGCCGCCTTGGGTCGGGTCATCACCCGCCTGGAGGGAGCGGGCACCCTGGAGACGGTGGAGCGATTGCGCACGCTGGCAAAGGCGAGCCGTGCGGGAGAGCGCGGGGCGGGTGGGCAACTGGCGGAGGTGGTTGCGCGGTTGACGCCTGCCGAGGCGCTCAACCAGGCGATGGCCTTCACCCTGTATTTTGAGTTGGTGAATCTGGCGGAGGAGAACTTTCGCATTTTGCTCCTGCGCCGTCGCCGGGCGGCCGTGGGCGCCGGCGGCGGGGGGGGGGGGGGGGCGCCACCCCCGCGCGCGG
>CAYOSX010000096.1:0-9946 GCA_964406745.1 uncultured Opitutus sp. | reverse complement strand
TCACCGTGTCCTCCGCCGAATCCTACTACACCACCGCCACGACGATGCTCGCGCGCGCCCGCGAAATCAACGAAGCCACCCTCAAGACCTGCGGCGCCTTGATCGGCGAATCCCTCGCCAAGGGCGGCGTGCTCCACACCTTCGGGAGCGGCCACAGCGAGATCATCGCCCGGGAAATCATCGGCCGCGCGGGCGGCCTCATGTGCGTCAGCGGCATCTTCGATCCGGGGGCCGGCTTTTCGGAGAACGTCGTCGGCTACGGCACCCGCCTCGCCGAACGCTACGACAACACCCACGGGCTGCTTGCCGGCGAGGTCATTGTTGTCATCTCCAACTCCGGCAAGAACAGCTCGCCGATCGAGGTCGCCCTCCACGCCAAGAAGAAGGGGCTCACCGTCATCGCCCTCACTGCCCTGGGCATGAGCAAGACGGCAAAAACCGTGCACCCGGGCGGAAAAAATCTGCACGCCGTCGCCGACTACGTGCTCGATAACTGCGGTGTGCCGGGCGACGCCGTCGTCACGATCGCACCGCCCGATCCAGGCGAACTGCCCGACACCGGCTCGCGACCGGCGGAAACATTCCAGGCCGGACCGACCTCGACGCTCGTCGGCGCAACCCTGCTCAACTTGCTCGCGCTCGAGGCGATGGACTGGCTCAACGGCAACGGTTATCCGTTGCCCGTCGTCCGCAGCCAGAACCTGCCCGGCGGCATGGAGCACAATATCGAACTCTCGAAGAAGTACCGCACACGGCTCAGCAAATTGATCGGATGAAAATCGGCGTTGATGGCGGCGGTACGAAAACCGAGTTCCTCCTGCTCGATGAACAGGGCGGAACCCTCCGTCGCCAGGTGACCGGCGGGACCAACCCCAACGTGGTCGGACCCGAAACCGCCCGCCGCGTGGTGGAAGAGTCGCTCGCCTCCTTGACGGAAGGACTGGTCGGCCACTCCGTGCGCCAGGTGCTGCTCTGCATGGCCGGGAGTCGCGACTTCTGGAAGGAAACGGCCGCCCAGCTCACGGGCTACGGGCGGGTGCTGACCTGTGACGATTCCCTCCCCGCGCTGGAACTGGCGACCGGCGGCGAACCCGGGCTGGTGTTGCACGGAGGGACGGGATCCTTCGTCGCCGCGCGCACCGCCGAACAGCGCGAACCGCTCTCCTGCCTGTATGCCGGCGGCATCGGCTGGCGTTTTGGTGACGCGGGAAGCGGCTACGACATCGGCCGCCGCGCGATCGGCCGCGGACTGCTCGAGCTGCAGGGTTGGGCGCCGTGGACGCGCATCGGCACCGCGATCCAGGCGCATTCAAGCCTGAAGCGCACGGCGGACGTCACGCGCTTTTTCTACGCCCACGCCGAGCCCAACCGCATCATCGCCGCGCTCGCGCCCGCGATCCTCGACCTGGCGGCGGACGGCGAAATCGTTGCCCGGGAAATCGTCGCCGCTTCGACCGGCGAGCTGCTCGACCTCGCCCACAAGGTCGCCACCGCAGCCTTCCCACAAACGCCGCTCGACCAGCTGCGCGCCGGCCTCAGCGGTCCCGTGCTCACGCATCGCTTCGTCGTCGCCGACCTCACGACCCGCTCGCTCCTGAGACTGAAGCCCCTCCACGAACCGCCGATCGAGGGCGTGCGTAGATTGTTGATGCGGCTATGAACACCTCCCGGCACGAGCCGGTTCGCGCGGGTGACGACGTGAAGTTGCGCGAGGCCGAGTGGCGCGCGCAACAGCGGGCACACGAGGCGCGCGTGCGGGCCTGGACAGATCCGCACCAGGACCGTGCCGCGCGTGGCGAAAAACATCCGGTCTATGATTTTCTGTTTTCCTACTACTCCTTTCGTCCGGCGTGGCTGCGGCGCTGGCATCCGGGAACGGGGATCATCCTGGGAGGGGACGGTGCGCGGGAGTTTCTGCGCTGGGATGCGTATCAGGAAACCGGAGACGGCGTGCGGATCAATGCCGCCACGCTGCCGCCGCACCGGCGCTCCTTTGTCGGCTGGTTGCGCGACCTGCTTGTCACGATGCAAGGCCGGCCGGCGTTCTACGGCTGCTTCGGCCTGCACGAATGGGCGATGGTCTATCGCCAGTCGCCCGAAGAGGTCCGCCACAACGCATGGCCGCTGCGCTTCCCGCCCGACAAGCTCGCGCGCATCGTGGAGGCGGGCCCGGTCTGCTGTTCGCACTTCGATGCATTTCGCTTTTTCACCTCACCTGCACGCCCGCTGAACCGCCTGCAACCGGACCGAGCCACGACCGCGCTCCTCGAACAGCGCGGCTGCCTCCATGCGAACATGGACCTCTACAAGTGGGCCTTCAAACTCGCGCCCTTCACGCCCGCCGAGCTCATCGCCGATTGCTTCGAACTCGCGCGCGACATCCGCGAGGTCGACATGCGCGCCAGCCCTTACGACCTCGCCGGGCTGGGCTTCCCGCCCATCCGCATCGAAACCGCCGAGGGCCGCGCCGAGTACGAACGGCAGCAGCGCGCCTTCGCCGCCCGCGGGGAGCCGCTGCGGGCGAGGCTCATCGCGCTCTGCGAATGCCTGCTGCCGGGCGATGGCGCGAGCCCGAGCTTATAGGCCCTATAGGCCCCATAAGCCCTATAGGGCCTATAAAAATCACCCGCCGATGTAACTCATCTCGATCTTCGGACGCACTTCGCCGGCCGCAAGGAAGCCTGCCCGATCGTCTGAGTAGCGGTCGAGGCGGCCTGCCCAGATGCGAGCCACATAGGCCTGCAGTTCCGCGTCGTCGGCCCCAGCCCGCAGGCAGCCGAGCACGTCCCAGCCGAGCGCTGTGAACAGGCAGGTGTACAATTTGCCGTCCGCCGAAAGCCGCGCGCGGTGGCAGTCGCGGCAGAAAGGCTCCGTCACCGACGAGATGAGCCCGATCTCGCCGCGTCCGTCGGCGTAGCGATAACGCGCCGCGACTTCGCCGCGATAGGCCGGTCCGACGGGCTCGAGCGGCCAGACGGCGGAAATCCGTTCGACGATCTCGCGCGCGGGCAGCACCTGTCCGGACGACCAGTGGTTCGTGTTGCCCACATCCATGAACTCGATGAACCGCAACGCGTGCCCCCGTTTTCGAAAATACTCCGCCATCGGCACGATCTCGTGATCGTTCACCCCGCGTTGCACCACCATGTTGATCTTCACCCGCAGGCCGAGCCCGGCGGCCGTGTCGATGCCCGCCAGCACGCGCTCAGGGGAGAACCCAAGTCCGTTCATGCGCGCGGCGATCTCCGGATTGAGCGAATCGACGGAGACGTTCAGCCGGTCGAGCCCTGCCGCGCGTAACGCCGGCGCCAGCTTGGCCAGCAACCAGCCGTTTGTCGTGAGGGCCACGTCGGGCAGGCCGACCTGCTGCTTGAGCGCGCGGATGAGGTCCGGCAAATCCGCGCGTAGCAGGGGCTCACCGCCGGTGAGACGAATCTTTTCCACCCCCAGCGCGCGAAACGCGCGGGCAATGCGGACGATCTCGTCGAGCGACATGAGCTGCGGGTCCTTGAGAAAGGCGTACCCCGGACCAAACACCTCGCGCGGCATGCAGTAGGGACAGCGAAAGTTACAGCGGTCCGTCACCGAGATGCGCAGATCACGGAGGGGGCGTTGGAAGGAATCGCGAAGGTCGCTCATGCGCGGAAGCCGGACAACCAAAACGCGGCCGGCGGATTTCGCGAGGGCGATTTGCTCGGTGGCGGAGGACGACGGCCGCTTTCCTTTAGCCGAACGGTTGCCAAACGACTGGCCGACGATTCGTGGTTTCCTCCCGGGGCTTCATGCCTACCGTGGTCTTTCCCGACGCCCACCCGCCCATGCTCACCCCCGCCGAAGCCGAAGCCCGCATCCTCGAACGCATCCGTCCGCTTCCGTCCGAAGACTGCCCGTTGGCGGCGGCGCACGGGCGCGTGTTGCGCGCGCCGCTTGTCGCCGAGCGCGACTTCCCGCCCTTCGACCGGGTCACGATGGACGGCTTCGCCCTGCGCGCGGCCGCCGTCGGGGCCGGACGCCGCCGCTTCCGCATCCAAGGGCTGCAGGCCGCCGGGATGGTGCCGCTCTTTGTCGAGGTGGATGACGCCTGCGTCGAAATTGCCACCGGCGCCGTGCAACCATCCGGGACAGATGCCATCGTGCCCTATGAACAGGTGCAACGGAACGGCGCGGAGATCGTGCTGCCCGACGACCTCATCGTGAGCGCTGGTCAACATCTGCACACCCGCGGCTCCGATGCAAAGCAGGGCCTGGTCATCGTCCCGGTGGGCACGCGCCTGACCGGACGCGAGATCGCGGTGGCTGCGTCATGCGGGCAGGCGGTCCTCAGCGTCAGTCAGCGCCCCAGCATCGCGGTGGTCGCAAGCGGCGACGAGCTGGTGGAGGTGGATGCTGCCGTCGTCGCTCCGCATCAGGTGCGCAAATCCAATGATTACGCCTTGCGCGCCGCGCTGCTCGCCACGCACGCCGCCGCCCGCGTGGAACGCTTTCATCTGCGCGACTTGAAGCATGAGCTGGAAACCCAGCTGCGCCGCATCCTGGCCTCGTTTGACGTGGTGTTGCTCACGGGAGGTGTCTCCAAGGGGCGCTTCGACTACATCCCCGAGGTCCTCGCCAGCCTCGGCGTGGAGAACGTGTTTCGCGGGGTCGCCCAGCGCCCGGGGAAACCCTTCTGGTTCGGCATGAGTTCGCGTCAAACGCCGGTGTTCGCACTGCCGGGAAACCCCGTGTCCACCTACACCTGCCTGCATCGCTACGTGCTGCCCGCCCTCGCGCGGATGGCCGGCACCGCCGCGCCCCGCGTGGAGACGGTGGTGTTGACGCAGGCCCTTGCCTTCAAACCGCCGCTCGCGTGGCTGTTGCCCGTCGCCGTGTCGTCCGACCCCGCGGGCCGCCGCCTCGCGCGACCGGCGCCGTTCAACACCTCGGGCGACTTCGCAGGGCTCGTGGGCACGGACGGATTCGTCGAACTGCCGGCCGGTCCGCGCGATTTTCCTGAAGGGACAGTCGCACGCTTTTATTCGTGGAGCTGACCGGGCGTCCGGTCGCATTGATTTGTCTCCCTGCGTCGTCCCGACATACTTCCTCCCTCAAATCCATGCTCTCCCATCTCGACGACAAAAACCGGCCCGCCATGGTCAACGT
Organism: uncultured Opitutus sp.; assembly: GCA_964406745.1. Classification (GTDB taxonomy): domain Bacteria; phylum Verrucomicrobiota; class Verrucomicrobiia; order Opitutales; family Opitutaceae; genus CAMAXB01. The sequence goes on along the minus strand of CAYOSX010000096.1, from coordinate 4,807 downwards.
CGGCGGCAAGGAACCCTCGGCCCGCACCGCCCATGCCCTCGCCGTGGTCGTGCTGCCCCCTGAACTCGCCAAGCTGATCGCCAATCACGAGATCGCCGGCAAGAAAGGCCCCGTTTTCCAAACCGCCAGCCTCGCGGGCGTCATGGGGGCCAAGCGCACCAGCGACCTCATCCCACTGTGCCACCCGCTCCCGCTCGAGGACTGCCAGGTCGAGCTGCGCCCGCAACCACCCGCGCCGGACGGTTCGGTGGAGGTGCAGATCCATTGCCACGCGGCCGTGCATGCCAAAACCGGCGTGGAGATGGAGGCCCTGACCGGCGCCACCATCGCCGCACTCACCCTCTACGACATGGGCAAGGCCGTTTCCCACGGCATCGTCATCAAGGAAGTCCGCCTGCTTGAGAAAACCGGCGGCAAGCGCGACTATCGCGCCGCGTCCTGAATGAAAACCGTTCACGTCCAGTATTTCGCCCTTCTTCGCGAGCAACGCGGCCTGAGCCGCGAGTCCGTGCCGACGACCGCCGCCACGGCCGGCGACCTCTACGAGGAGCTGCGCGCCCGCCACGCCCTCACCCTCACGCCGGCCCAGCTGCGCGTGGCGGTCAACGGTGAGTTCGCCGCCTGGTCCGCACCGCTCGCCGAGGGCACCCAGCTTGTCTTCATCCCGCCGGTGGCCGGAGGCTGAACCATGTTGTTCCGCATCAGCGATCTCCCCCTCGACCTCGACGCCCTTCGCCGCGAAATGCCGGATCCGCGCGCCGGCGCGTTCGTCAGCTTCGAAGGCTGGGTGCGCAACCTCAACGAAGGCCGCCCCGTCCGCTCCCTCGAATACGAAGCCTACACGGAGCTGGCCGAGCGCGAGGGACACCACATCCTCACCGAGGCAAAGACGAAGTTCTCCCTGCTCGACGCCGTCTGCGTGCACCGCGTCGGCCATCTGCACCTCGGCGATCTCGCCGTCTGGACGGGCGTCACCTCCGCCCACCGCGCAGCCGCCTTTGATGCCTGCCGTTACATCATCGATGAGGTGAAGGCCCGCGTGCCCATTTGGAAAAAGGAGCATTACGCGGACGGCGCGACGCAGTGGATCAACTGCGCCACGCGTGGCGATTTCGTGGACGAACCGCCGCCGCCGTCGCCAGGCCCGGCACTCTGAGCGACAAGGGACATGCGGCTTCCCGCCACCGCGCCACCCGACCGGCGCCGACCAACCGACGCGCAGCCTTTGGCAAGAAGCACACGATCTTAAACATTGAGCGAAGGGACGGGATCGTCACCATGACCGGCACCGGCGACTCTCCGCCGAGCCTTCAACCCCCCGGTCACGTATGATTTGCTACGTCCCCGCCGAGACCGCGCCCGGTGAACTCAGGGCCGCCCTCACGCCTGCGTCCGCCAAGGCCCTCGTTCAACTCGGCCTCGCCGTCCAGGCCCCTCCCGGCATCGGCCGGGCCAGCCTGTATCCCGATGCCGACTACAAAGCGGCCGGTGTCACCTTCGTCGACGACCCGGCCGCCGCACTGGCCGCCGCCGACATCGTGCTGCGCGTGCGCAAGCCTTCCCCGGCCGACATCGGGCGGATGAAACGGGGCGCCCTCCACCTCAGCCTGCTCGATCCGTTCAACGAGCGCCCGCTGCTCGAGGCGTTCGCCGCCGCCGGGGTCGATGCGGTCAGCCTGGAGATGATTCCGCGCACCACCCTCGCGCAAAAGATGGACGTGCTCAGTTCCCAGGCGAGCCTCGCCGGCTACGCCGCCGTCATACACGCCGCTTCCCGGCTGGGCATGGCCCTGCCCATGATGATGACGCCCGCCGGCACGATCATGCCGGCCCGCGTCTTCGTCGTCGGCGCAGGCGTCGCCGGCCTTCAGGCCATCGCCACTGCCAAGCGCATCGGCGCCCGCGTGGAGGCGTTCGACACCCGCCCGGTCGTGGAGGAACAAGTGAAGTCGCTCGGCGCCAAGTTCGTGAAGATCGACCTAGGCCAGACCGGCCAGACGGCCGGTGGCTACGCTCAGGCGCTCACCCCCGAGCAGATCGCCAAGCAACAAGCGGGCATGGCGAAAATCTGCGCCCAGTCCGACATCGTCATCACCACGGCAAAGCTCTTCGGACGTAAAGCCCCCATCCTGATCACGCGCACCATGCTCGCCGGCATGAAGCCCGGCAGCGTCGTCGCCGACCTCGCTCTCGAGGGCGGCGGCAACGTGGAAGGCGCGAAGCCCGGCGAGGACGTGGTCACGGACGAGGGTGTGATCATCCTTGGGCAGACCTGTTTCGAGGGAACCGTTGCCTCGCACGCCACGCAGGTCTTCGCCGCCAACCTCACCGCCTGGCTCACCCACTTCTGGGACGAGAAGGCGAAAACGCTGCGCCTCGATCCGAACGACGAAATCCTCAAGGGCAGCCTCATCACGCAGGGCGGCGCCATCGTCCACCCGCAATTCAAGCCCAAGGCGTGAGGCAGCTTCCCGCCCGAACGCCCTCGCTCCTCCTTCCTTTCCCAAACGGCCGCGCGCCCTTCCCCTCCCTCCCATGGACCTGATGCTTCTCTTCTTCATCTTCACGCTCGCGGCCTTTCTGGGCTTCGAGCTGATCGCGAAGGTGCCCTCGCAACTGCACACGCCGCTGATGTCGGGCTCCAATGCCATCTCCGGCATCACCATCGTCGGCGCGATCATCGCCGCGGGCACCGACGACGGCTCCTGGTTGACCACCGTGCTCGGCACCTCCGCCGTGGTCCTCGCCACGGTCAACGTGGTGGGCGGCTATCTCGTGACCGACCGCATGCTCGGCATGTTCAAGAAGAAGGAACCGGCGAAGAAGGAGGGCCCGTCATCATGAGCCCGCAATTGCTCAACCTTACCTACATCGTCGCTTCGATCCTCTTCATCTACGGCCTGAAGATGCTCGGCCGCCAGCAGACGGCGCGGCGCGGCAACCTGCTCTCGTCCGTCGGCATGCTCATCGCCGTCGTCGCGACCCTCTTCGACAAACACGTCATCGATTTCACCTGGATCGCCGTGGGCATCGGCATCGGCGCCGTCGTTGGCGTGGCCTGCGCGCGCATCGTGAAAATGACCTCGATGCCGGAAATGGTCGCCCTGCTCAACGGCTTCGGCGGACTCGCCTCGCTGCTCGTCGGCTGGGCGGAGTTTGGCAAGATCAACGCCTTCGGCTGGGAGCGCTACCTGTCGGAGTTCGCCGGCACGCCCGGCTTCACCAGCGCGGTCATCTTCCTCGCCGTGATCATCGGCGGCATCACGTTCACGGGATCCCTCTACGCCTTCTGCAAGCTCGCCGAGTGGCTGAGCGGACGCCCCGTCCTGTTCGGCGGACAACACCTGCTCAACGGCGCGATGGTCCTCGGCGTTATCGGCGCCGGCGTGGTCTTTGTGATCAATCGCGATCCGCAGATCGCGGCCTACGCCTTTGGCACCTTCCTCATCCTCAGCCTCATTCTGGGGTGGACCATGGTCATGCCGATCGGCGGCGGCGACATGCCGGTCGTCATCGCGATGCTCAACAGCTTGTCCGGCCTCGCCGCCTGCGCCGCCGGTTTCGTCATCACGAACAACGTGCTCATCGTCGCCGGCTGCCTCGTCGGCACCAGCGGCATGATCCTCTCGATCATCATGTGCAAGGCGATGAACCGTTCCATTGCCAACGTGCTCTTCTCGGGCTTCGGCGCGGCCGCGCCCGCGGCGGCATCGAGCGAAGGCGCCATCCAGGGCGAGCTCAAGCCGATCTCCGCCGAGGACAGCTTCTCCGTGCTGGAGGCCGCGCGTCAGGTCGTGATCATCCCCGGCTACGGCATGGCGGTCTCGCAAGCCCAGCACGTGGTGCGCGAACTCGCCGAAATGCTCGAAAACAACGGCGCCGAGGTGCGCTTCGCCATCCACCCGGTCGCCGGCCGCATGCCCGGCCACATGAACGTGCTGCTCGCCGAGGCCAACGTGCCGTACGAGCAGCTCGTTGAGATGGACGCGATCAACCCGCTCATGTCCTCGATGGACGTCGCCATCGTCATCGGCGCCAACGATGTGGTCAACCCGGCCGCCGCCCGCGACAAGGCCTCGCCGATCTACGGCATGCCCATCATCAACGCGCACGAGGCGCGCACCGTCATCTGCCTGAAGCGCGGCAAGGGCACCGGTTTCTCCGGACTCGAAAACCAACTCTTCCTCATGCCCAACACCCGCATGCTCTACGGCGATGCCAAGGCCTCGCTGCAAGGCGTCGTCAGCGAGTTCAAGAGCATCGCCGCAGGCTGAGGCGACGCGCGGGGGGGGGATCCAAGGCAGTTTACAGGAGGCCGCAGAGAGCGCAGAGAATCACTTTCAGGGTAGTTGCAAGCGGAACGCCGAGCCCCATCTCGGCCTGCTTTGGGGTTCGCCCGAATAGTTTACAGCCCCCTCAAGGCGCGGCCGGCCCGACACGCGCATACTCCTCGTACAGTGCCTTCGCTTCGGCCGGCGTGATCGTAAATCGCGGCGCGATCGGGCGCGTGGGGCTGTTGGAGAGAATCCATCGTCCCCACTCCGCGTAGGGATCGTCCGCCGGCAAAGCGGCCAGCGCGGCCCGCACTTCGTCGATCCGGGCAAATTCGTCCGCGGCGCTGACGAGTCTACCGTCATCGTTCAGGCGCTGCCCGGCGCAGATCGAGGCGAGTTGGAGCAGCCACGTCGGCGTCCGCGCCCCCTGACCGTCCGGCGGCGCGGGCCAGACCCGCTGCGCCCCTTTGGGCGTCGAACCAAACTGGGAGGTGGACACGAACCGTCCGTCGGGGCTGAAGGAGACGATGAGC